>NZ_JBJNLB010000007.1:0-241905 GCF_052169275.1 Serratia sp. CY27727
TGGTGATTTCCTTCTTACTTGTGGTGAGTAAGCTGGAATATTCCGGCATGGGTTTCCTTCAGGCTAGAGCCTCACAGGTTCAATCACCACCTCCTTAGGAGGTGGTTTAAGGCTTACAACGAAAAAAGCGCCAAAAGGCGCTTTTTCTGAATTGGTGGGTCGTGCAGGATTGATTCGGCCTTTGGCCTCACCCTGCGGGCAACGCTGCGCGTTGTCGTATCGCTGCGCGATGCTCGAACCTGAGCGCAGGCTCTCACCCGCACGACTCGGTGAACTCTGTTGGCAAGAGGATAAAGTCAGGTTTGGGTGTTACAGAAACGAAAAAAGCGCCAAAAGGCGCTTTTTCCTGAATTGGTGGGTCGTGCAGGATTCGAACCTGCGACCAATTGATTAAAAGTCAACTGCTCTACCAACTGAGCTAACGACCCGCAGTGTGGTGGGTGATGACGGGCTCGAACCGCCGACCCCCTCCGTGTAAAGGAGATGCTCTACCAACTGAGCTAATCACCCACTGCTGTGGTACTGCTATTTTTCACTCTCAAAGAGTGGTGGGTCGTGCAGGATAACTCGGCCTTTGGCCTCGCCCTTCGGGCCATCACCGGAGTGATGTTGTCTCGCTTTGCGAGACTCGAACCTTTACGGCTATCCGTCTATTTCATAGACGGCCCCTTCGGGCCAGCGCAAGCGCTGTTCAAAAGCGTAAACGCTTTTGTCTCATCCTGACGATTTAACACCTTGCTCTATTAAAGAGTGGTGGGTCGTGCAGGATTCGAACCTGCGACCAATTGATTAAAAGTCAACTGCTCTACCAACTGAGCTAACGACCCACTGATGTGGTTTACTGCTGATGGCGAATGGGTTACTGAAACCAACTCGCGGAAAACAAGGATGGGGATGTTCAGGACAACTCGACGGGTACTCGACTCGGACCTTTACTTTGCCACATCAAACCGATTCTGAAGCTGTCATTCTTTCTTAAAGAATGGTGGGTCGTGCAGGATAACTCGGCCTTTGGCCTCGCCCTTGCGGGCCATCACCGGAGTGATGTTGTCTCGCTACGCGAGACTCGAACCTTTACGGTTCTCATCCTTTACGATTCTCTATCGCAGCCATTCTTAAAGTCTATCGCAGCCATTCTTAAAGAATGGTGGGTCGTGCAGGATTCGAACCTGCGACCAATTGATTAAAAGTCAACTGCTCTACCAACTGAGCTAACGACCCATAACAGTGGTGGGTGATGACGGGCTCGAACCGCCGACCCCCTCCGTGTAAAGGAGATGCTCTACCAACTGAGCTAATCACCCACTGTTGTGGTTACTGCTACTTCAGAAATTGGTGGGTCGTGCAGGATGACTCGGCCTTTGGCCTCGCCCTGACGGGCCATCACTTCGTGATGTTATCCTTCCCGATTCCACTTCATTTCTTGCTTCAAAATTGGTGGGTCGTGCAGGATTCGAACCTGCGACCAATTGATTAAAAGTCAACTGCTCTACCAACTGAGCTAACGACCCAATTTCCCTGCCGCTTTAACATCTTGCAAGATGTCTTGGCAACGGCGGCATATATTACTAATTTATCTTGGCAGCGCAACCTAAATTTTTTACCGATGCGTTCAACTGCTTGTTCTTCACGCGAATGAGCCCAGAAATCGGTCAAATCGACTAACTTCTGGGCTCATTTTTCTGACTGTTAACCGCCTACGCGACTTTTCGCCTGTTTGGCCGCCGCACTGGTTGGGTACTGTTTAATCACCTGCTGGAACACGGCTTTGGCTTTATCGGCCTGCCCTTTCTCCTGCATGATGATACCCACCTTGTACATGGCGTCCGGCGCCTTCGGTGATTTAGCGTAATTCTTCACCACCACCGCAAAATAGTAGGCCGCGTCGTCTTTTTTACCCTTGTTGTAGAACAACTGGCCCAGCCAATAGTTGGCGTTGGGCTGGTAAGTAGACTTCGGGTACTGTTTTACGAAGGACTGAAAGGCGGAAATCGCCTGGTCATACTGTTTTTTTTCCAGCGCCAGAGAAACAGCGGCGTTGTAGTCGCTGTTCTCATCACCGCCGCTCGGCGTTGCAGAAGCGGCTGCAGGCGCGCTGCCGCCCGCATCGGAAGATGCGCCTGCGGCTGCTCCGCCGGCAGCGCCTGCGGCCGCAGAGGCACTCTGAGCGCCGCCCTGGCTGAGGCTATCCATCTGCTGATAGATTTGCTTCTGGCGTTCAACCACCTGATTCAACTGATACTGGCTTTCCTGGATTTGCCCACGGAGAGAATCAATGTCGCGTTGGTTATCAGAGAGTTGTTGCTGGAGTTGATTTAAAAGCTGGCCTTGAGCATTGCTGATGCGCTCAAGCGAGGTGACACGGTCTTCGACCGAGCCGGAGCCGACATTACTGATTGGCGCTTGGGCAGTAGCGGCCCAGGGGGCCGCTACGCCAACCAGTAACGACAGACTCAACAGGTGACGTCTGAAGTTACTGTTCATGCGATTCTCTTAGTAAACCAGAACGGCACGACGGTTTTTAGCATAAGCCGCTTCGTCGTGGCCCAGTACTGCTGGTTTTTCTTTACCGTAAGAAACGATAGAGATCTGGTCAGCGGAAACGCCTTTACCCTGCAGGTACATTTTAACGGCGTTAGCACGGCGCTCACCCAGAGCGATGTTGTATTCCGGCGTGCCGCGTTCGTCGGCGTGGCCTTCAACGGTCACTTTGTAAGACGGGTTGTTACGCAGGAATGCAGCGTGCGCGTCCAGCATCTGAGCGAATTCGGAGCTTACGTCATACTTGTCCAGGCCGAAGTAAACGATGTTGTTCTTCTGCAGTTCTTGCATCTGCAGACGAGCTTGTTCTTCGGAAGACAGGTTGCTGCTGCCGTTTTCCATACCAGTGCCAGCGCCCATACCAGATTGGTCGTTGTTTGCGCTTTTGTTAGAACTACAAGCTGCTACAGCCAGAACTGGCAGTGCCAGCAGAAGCCCTTTCAGCACTTTGTTCAGTTGCATTTCTTTGATCCTTTTATAGTTTGCCATACATATTTACACATGCATCACAGATACGGCGACCAGGCAGGGAATTTGACCTGTCCATCAGTTGCCGGAAGACGCGCTTTGAAACGCCCATCAGTTGACACCAACTGCAGCACGGAGCCCATACCTTGCGTGGAGCTATAGATCACCATGGTGCCGTTTGGCGCAATACTAGGCGTTTCATCCAGGAAGGTACCGGTCAAAACCTGAACGGCGCCCGATCCAAGATCTTGTTTGGCGATGTGTTGCGCACCACTGTTGGTGCTGACCATCACCAGGAATTTACCGTCGGAGCTGACTTCAGAATCCTGGTTCTGAGAGCCTTCCCACGTCAGGCGCTGTGCGGCACCGCCGCTGGCGCTGATTTTATAAATCTGCGGACGCCCGCCCTGGTCGGAGGTAAACGCCAGAGACTGGCCATCCGGGAACCAGGTCGGTTCGGTGTTGTTGTTGCGGCCATCGGTCAGCTGCGTGATCTGGCCGGAACCGAGGTTCATCACGTACAGGTTCAGGCTGCCGCTCTTGGACAGCGCGAAGGCCAGTTTGCTGCCGTCCGGCGAGAACGCCGGCGCACCATTGTGGCGCGGGAACGAGGCGATCTGGCGGATGGCGCCGTTAGCCAGGGTCTGCACCACCAGCGCGGAACGGCCGCTCTCGAAGGTCACGTAAGCCAGTTTGCTGCCGTCCGGCGACCAGGCCGGGGACATCAGCGGCTCAGGCGAACGGTGCACCGTAAACTGGTTGTAACCGTCGTAATCCGCTACGCGCAGCTCATACGGGAATTTCCCGCCGTTGGTCTGCACGACGTAGGCGATACGGGTACGGAACGCGCCCTTGATGCCGGTCAGCTTCTCGAACACTTCGTCGCTGGCGGTATGGGCAGAATAACGCAACCACTGTTTGGTCACTTTATACTGGTTCTGCGCCAATACGGTGCCCGGCGAACCCGAGGTGTCCACCAGCTGGTAGGAGATCAGGTAGCTACCGTCGGCGCCAGGTTGAACCTGGCCGACAACCACGGCGTCGATGCCCAGCGCAGTCCAGGCCGCCGGAGTCACTTCAGACGCGGAGGTCGGTTGCTGCGGCATGCGCGCCACGTCGATCGGGTTGAATTTGCCGCTGTTACGCAGATCCGCGCCGACAATCTTGCCGATATCTTCCGGCGGCGTGCCTGGGCCCGCCCATTTAAACGGCACCACGCCAATCGGACGAGCGGAGTCGACCCCTTGGGTGATTTCAATGCGAACTTCCGCGTGCAGCACGGACGCCCACAGAATTAAAAAACCTAGCGCTACTCGAAATGCCTGCTTCATCTCATCTCCCTTATCCAGGCGGGATGCCTGCGATAAATTAGCAGAATTTTAACAAACCAACTTACGTAAAACTACATAATCCCTGTTGGTTACCTTAGTACATCCCTGTGATATCACTCAGTCAATCAACCGTTATTTCGGTTTGAATTCAAGGATAGAATTCTTAAAGTGCTGATAAACGGCATCGCTCGGCGGCTTCGGTATATGCGCCAACTTGGCGGCAGACACCGCGGCCTGACACAGCGCCGGATCGCCGCCCGCCGCTTGTACGCTTATCAGCAGGCCGTCCGGCGCCAGCTTGATACGCAGATCGCAGGTTTTGCCGGCGAACGAGCTGGCGTCATAGAACTTGCTCTGAATCGCCCCCTGAATTTGCCCCATATAACCGCTGATATCCGCCCCGCTGGCCCCAGCCGTTTTGGCATTGCCCTGCCCGGCCGGTTTACCGTCGCCCTTCGATTTGGCACCGCCGCCTTTCGGCGCGTTCTTGCCGTCCGCCAGGCCACCAAACAGATCGTTGACCTCCTCCGATTGCTTCGCAGCCTCAGCGGCGGCCTTCTTCTTGGCGTCCGCGGCGGCTTTCTTGGCGGCAGCGGCTTTCTCGGCTGCAGCTTTCTTCTCGGCTTCCGCTGCGGCTTTTTTCTCGGCTTCAGCGGCCGCTTTCTTCTCCGCAGCTTCTGCGGCTTTTTGCTCTGCGGCGGCGGCCGCGGCTTTCTTCGCTTCTTCCGCCTGTTTCTTGGCGGCGGCAGCGGCGGCCGCTTCTTTCTTGGCTTCCGCTTCGGCTTTCTTCTGCGCGTCCGCCTGCGCTTTGGCTATCTTGTCCGCTTCAGCCTTCGCCTTCGCGGCGGCGGCCTCGGCGACCTTCTGTTGCTCTTTGGCCTTGGCTGCGGCGGCTTCCGCCGCTTTTTGCTGCTCGGCGGCCTGTTTCTGCTGCTCCGCCGCCTTCTGCTGTTGCTCAGCCTGCGCTTTGGCGTCCTGCGCGGCTTTCTCCTGCGCCGCCAAACGCTCTTTCTCCAGCTCTTTCAGGCGCTGCTGTTGCTCCGCCTGCTTCTGCTGAAGCTCTTCGGCCTGTTGCTCCGCCTTTTTCTGGCGCTGCTTTTCGGCACGCTGCGCATCGTTGCTCTGCTGCTGCTGGCGATTGTACTGCTCCACCACCGCGCCGGGATCGACCATCACTGCGCCCACCACGGTGCCATCACCGCCACCGCCGGCGCCCATGTCGACATTTTCCTGCAGCGATCCCCAAATCAGCAGGGCAATCAGTATGAAGTGCAGAACGACCGAAACAATAACGGCGCGGTTCAGCTTATCGTTTTGCTCAGTTGCCTTTACCAAAATAGATTCCCAAAAACTGGTGTTGCTTATACGGGGTTCCTGGGCCGCAGCGCAGGAACCGGGTTGCCGTTCGCCTTACGGTCAGATTGGCTGGGTCATCAGCCCCACGGAAGCCACGCCCGCCTGATGGAGAATATTCAATGCCTTGATAATCTCATCGTAAGGGACTTCCTTCGCACCGCCGATCAAAAAGACCGTTTTCGGGTTAGCCGCCAAACGCGACTTGGCTTCGGCCGCGACTTGCTCAGGCGGCAACAGCTCCATACGGTTGTGATCCACCACCAGGGTGTATTGACCTACGCCGGAAACCTCGAGGATCACCGGCGGATTGTCATCGCTGGACACCGTTTTGGAATCGGTGGCGTCCGGCAGGTCAACCTCCACGCTCTGCGTGATGATTGGCGCGGTTGCCATAAAGATCAGCAGCAGCACCAGCAACACGTCGAGCAGCGGAACGATGTTAATTTCGGACTTCAGCTCGCGCCGACTACGTCCACGTACTCTCGCCATGCTACCTCCTACTTATTTGCTGTCGCTGGAGAAGGCCTGACGATGCAGAATAGCGGTGAACTCTTCCATAAAGTTGTCGTAATTCTGCTCAAGCTTGTTGACGCGCTGGTTGAGACGGTTGTAGGCCATGACCGCCGGGATGGCGGCGAACAGACCGATCGCGGTGGCGATCAGCGCTTCGGCGATACCCGGCGCCACCATCTGCAGCGTGGCTTGCTTCACCGCCCCCAGCGCGATAAAGGCGTGCATGATCCCCCACACGGTGCCGAACAGGCCGATGTACGGGCTGATCGAACCGACGGTGCCGAGGAACGGAATATGGGTTTCCAGCGTTTCCAGCTCGCGGTTCATCGAAATGCGCATCGCGCGCGACGCCCCTTCGATCACCGACTCCGGCGCATGGTTGTTGGCGCGGTGCAGGCGGGCGAACTCTTTGAAGCCGGAATGGAAGATCTGCTCGGAGCCGGTCAGGCTATCGCGACGCGCCTGACTTTCCTGGTACAGACGGGAAAGCTCGATACCGGACCAGAATTTGTCTTCAAAGGCTTCGGCGTCACGCGTCGCCGCATTGAGGATGCGGGTGCGCTGAATGATGATCGCCCAGGAGGCTACCGAGAAGCATATCAAAATCAACATGATAAGCTTAACCAGCAGGCTCGCCTTCAAGAATAAATCTAGGATGTTCATGTCAGTCACTGCTTAAACTCCGCGACAATAGACTTAGGAAGCGCTCTCGGCTTCATTTGGTGTGGATCAATACAGGCAATCAGGACATCTGCCTGGCTCAGTAGGGCCCCGTCAGAATTGACAATGCGTTGAGCAAACGTGAGAGAAGCCCCGCGCAGACAGGTGATTTCGCTCTGTACCTCCAGTTGCTCGTCGAGACGAGCCGGAGCCAGATAATCCACCGTCATGCGCCGGACGACAAAAGCGACTTGTTCACTGAGCAGCTGCTGTTGATGAAAGTTGTGCTGACGCAGCATCTCTGTGCGCGCTCTTTCAAAAAAGGCGACGTAGCGGGCGTGATAGACCACACCACTGGCATCGGTATCCTCGTAGTAAACGCGAACCGGCCATCGAAACAACGTATTACTCACTCTACTTCCCAGCAATGCAATTTAACGCTGCTACTATACGCAAGACGGATCGGGTTGGGAATGGGTTACAAGATGGGAATGAAAATAATTATGGGCCGTGAGAGCCCATAACATGGGGACATCGGGGAGATTATAAAGAAACGTAAAGTAATCCTGCGCACAAGATCACAATTGCGGGAAGCGGCGCGAAAAAAGCGCGCCAAATGCTGCGCTGCGGGCGGAATCCGAAACCGTGGATCACCCCAGCGCACACCGCCCAAATCAGCAACAGCCCTTCCCAAATCTCCAGCGAGCTGGTTTTGGCGGCGAAACGCGTCGGATCCCAGAACACGCACCCCGCCAAAACCAACGCCAGCACCAGGGAAAGGGCCCGGATCGGGCCCTTGTCGGTGACAGCGTACAGCTTGTCAATCACGGACGAGCTCATCACTTACCGTCTTGCTGAGCTTTGGTCGCTTCGCTCTGCTCAAGCGCCAGCGCCGTGATGATGCCGAAGGCGCAGGCAAGAAGCGTTCCGAGAATCCAGGCAAAATACCACATGGTTTAGCTCCTTATCCTTAGTACAGCGAATGCTTGTTGTTTTCGATGTAGTTCTTGTCGAGGCGACCGAACATTTTGTAGTACGACCAGCTGGTGTACGCCAAAACGATAGGCACAAAGATCGCCGCCACGACGGTCATCACTTTCAGCGTCAACAGGCTCGACGTCGCGTCCCACATGGTCAGGCTGACGTTAGGCACGGTGCTGGACGGCATCACGAACGGGAACATGGTGACCCCGGCGGTGAGGATGACGCAGGCGATGGTCAGCGACGAGGTGACGAACGCCAGCGCGCCTTTCTCCAGACGCGAGAACAGGATGGTGAACAACGGCAGCACCACGCCCAGCGCAGGCAACGCCCACAGCAGCGGATACTTGTTGAAGTTGATCAGCCAGGCGCCGGCCTGATGCGCCACTTCTTTACGCATCGGGTTGGATTCCGCCAGGGTGTCCAGCGCCGACGTCACGACGAAGCCGTCGATGCCTTTCACCAGCCATACGCCCGCCAGCAGGAAGCACACCGCCATGATCAGCGTCGCGATCTGCGCCGCAGCGCGTGAACGCAGGTGGATCTCGCCGGTGGTGCGCATTTGCAGGTAGGTCGCCCCCTGGGTGACCAGCATGGTCAGGCTGACCACGCCCGCCAACAGACCGAACGGATTCAGCAGTTGGAAGAAGTTGCCGGTGTAGAACAGGCGCATGTACTCGTCCATGTGGAACGGCACGCCCTGCAGCAGGTTGCCGAACGCCACGCCGAAGACCACGGCAGGCACAAAGGAGCCGATGAAGATGCCCCAGTCCCACATGTTGCGCCAGCGGCTGCTCTCCAGCTTGGAACGGTAGTCGAAACCGACCGGGCGGAAGAACAAGGCGGCCAGCACCAGGATCATGGCGACGTAGAAGCCGGAGAAGGCCGCTGCGTAGACCATCGGCCAGGCTGCGAACAGCGCGCCGCCTGCGGTGATCAGCCACACCTGGTTACCGTCCCAGTGCGGGGCGATGGAGTTGATCATCACCCGGCGCTCGGTATCGGTTTTCCCGATGATGCGCACCAGAATGCCGACGCCCATGTCGAAACCGTCGGTGACGGCGAAGCCGATCAGCAGTACGCCAACCAGGACCCACCAAATAAATCGCAGTACTTCATAGTCAAACATACGTGGACTCCTGTTTAGCGCGCTTCCTGCACGGCGGCAGTCGGTTGTTCAAAGTGATAGCGGCCGGTTTTCAGGCTGCTTGGACCCAGACGCGCAAACTTGAACATCAGGTACAATTCAGCCACCAGGAACAGGGTGTACAAGCCGCAGATCAGCCCCATCGAGAACAGAATGTCGCCCGCGGTCAGCGAAGAGTTGGCGACCGCCGTCGGCAGCACCTCACCAATCGCCCACGGTTGACGGCCGTATTCCGCCACGAACCAGCCGGACTCGATCGCGATCCAAGGCAGCGGCAAACCGTACAGCGCCGCGCGGTGCAGCCATTTTTTCTGGCCGATGCGGCCGCGGATCACGTTCCAGAACGACAGGCCGATGATCAACAGCATGATCACGCCACAGGCCACCATGATGCGGAAGGCGAAGTACAGCGGCGCCACGCGCGGAATGGAGTCCTTGGTCGCCAGCTGGATCTGCGCTTCCGTCGCGTCGGTGACGTTCGGGGTATAGCGCTTCAGCAGCATGCCGTAGCCCAGGTCTTGCTTGGTTTTGTTGAATTCGGCACGCACCGCAGGATCGGTGTTGCCGCCGCGCAGCTCTTCCAGCAGCTGGTAGGCTTTCATCCCGTTGCGGATGCGCACTTCATGCTGCGCCATCAGATCTTTCAGGCCGGTGACCTGAGTGTCCGTGGAGCGGGTGGCGATCAGGCCAAGCGCATACGGGATCTGAATAGAGAAGGAGTTTTCCATCTTGTCCTGATCGGGAATGCCGAACAGGGTGAAGGACGCCGGCGCCGGCTGGGTGTCCCATTCCGCTTCGATAGCGGCCAGTTTGGTTTTCTGCACGTCGCCCATTTCGTAGCCGGATTCATCACCCAGAACGATAACGGACAGAATGGCAGCCATACCGAAGCTGGCAGCGATGGCGAAGGAGCGCTTGGCGAAGGCGATGTCGCGGCCTTTCAGCAGGTAGTAGGAGCTGATGCCCAGAACGAACATCGCGCCACAGGTGTAGCCGGAAGCCACGGTGTGAACGAATTTCACCTGCGCAACCGGGTTAAGCACCAGTTCGGAGAAGCTGACCATCTCCATGCGCATCGTTTCGAAGTTGAAATCCGACGCGATCGGGTTCTGCATCCAGCCGTTGGCGACCAGGATCCACAGCGCGGACAGGTTGGAGCCGAGGGCCACGAACCAGGTTACCGCCATGTGCTGCACCTTGCTCAGACGATCCCAGCCGAAGAAGAACAGGCCGACCAGCGTCGATTCAAGGAAGAACGCCATCAGACCTTCGATAGCCAGTGGGGCCCCGAAGATATCGCCGACGTAGTGAGAGAAATACGACCAGTTAGTCCCGAACTGGAACTCCATGGTCAAACCGGTGGCCACACCCAGAGCAAAGTTAATCGCAAATAACTTTCCCCAGAATTTGGTCATGTCTTTATAGATTTGTTTGCCAGACAGGACATATACCGTTTCCATAATTGCCAGCAAGAACGCCATACCGAGCGTTAATGGGACAAATAAGAAATGGTACATCGCCGTTAAAGCAAACTGTAAGCGCGACAGTTCGACAATATCAAACATCTTGACTCCTTGCTCCTCGCAGGAAGACTCCGACACGCGGTTATCGGCACGCCTCTTTCAAAGCCGCCAGTAACGCCCCGCAGTGAATGCCCTTAAACACAACAAATTTGATCCAGCTTCTCCGCTTTCAACCGCACACTCGGCCAATAGCCCCTCGGGCCCTCGACAAGCACGCCACTGAAAACCGACAACGGGTAACAAATGCAACAAGATCAACCATCCATAATCACAACATGGATGATACTCGCCCAATCCCACACAATAAATAGGTTTTTACGTGACGTGGGTTAGACTTTTGGTTACAGGTCAAATCTTAGCCGAAAGAGGTACTTCGGGCTAATTTGATCTGAGACAATTTAAGCCTATCCGCATCTTATTTCCATATTCATCAGCACATTTCGCATAATTTTCTTAGGGTCATGTTGCGCAATGGTTTAATTGTTTTTTAATGATATTTTTGTGTTAAATAAATGTAATTTAAAAGGGCCGCCATTGTATTATTACGCGCTTATTATGCGACATAATTAACCTTTTATTTCCAATAAGCCGTGACAGTGATAGCAGTCACAAAACAACAAATCTCTCTCCAATATTAGTCTATTTCTCGCGATGGGATCGTAAAGGTTGCGATTTTGTAGCAAAATGACCACTTATGTTAAAATTGCATTGAGTGACAATAACTTATGAAAAAAATCATCTTTGCCTCTCTCTTGGGACTCTCGGGAAACGCCATGGCCGCCGAAACGGTAAATATCACCCTGCTGGGCACCTCCGATCTGCACGGCACCTTCGTGCCCTGGGACTACGCCAGCGACACGGAAAATCTGGCGGGCAGCCTGAGCCAGATAGCCACCCAGGTCAAAAAAGTGCGGGCCGAGCAGCCCAACCTGATCCTGGTGGACGCCGGCGACACCATTCAGGGCAACTTCGTCGAAACCTTCAAGCATGAGGCCGTCAGCCCGATGATGCTGGGCCTCAACGCGCTCAATTACGATGTCTGGGTGATGGGCAACCACGAGTTCGACTTCGGCCTGCCGGTGCTGGCCACCCCGCTCAAGCAGTTCAAGGGCGCGGCGCTGGCGGGCAATATCGTCTGGGACAACGGCAAGCCCTATCTGCCCGCCTACACCATCGTCGAACGCCAGGGCGTGAAGATCGGCATTATCGGCATGGACACGCCGATGACCGCGGAATTCGCCAAGGGCACCGATCGCATCAAAGGGCTGAACTTCACCGATCCGGTGCAGGCGGTGAAACAGGTCATCAGGCAAATCGACGGCCAGGTCGACGCCATCGTGCTGGTGGCGCATATGGGCATCGACAACGAAAATCAGCGTCCCGGCACCGGCGTAGCCGACATCGCCAACGCCAATCCGGAGCTCGCGGCGATCGTCGCCGGCCATATGCATGTGAAGATCGACAAAGCGGTGGTTAACGGCGTCATCATCACCGAGCCGGATAAATACGGCCGCGCGCTGTCGCGCATCGATCTGCAGTTTGAACGCCGCGACGGCAAGTTCACGCTGATCGACAAAAACAGCTACACCTACTCCATCAAGGGGATGACGCCGGACAGCGCCATGCAAGCGCTCTACCAGCCGTACCATGACATTCTGCGCGCCAACGCCAACCGGGTCGTGGCGAAACTGAGCGGCAGCGATCTGGTGCCCACCGACGAATTCCGCGGCATTCCCCAGGTGCACGTGCAGGATACCGGCATCAGCGCGCTGTTCCAGCAGGCCGCCCGCCACTATGCGCCGCTGGCGCAGGTGATCGCCCTACAGATCGACAACGATCGCGCCAAGCTGGACGTCGGCGACATCAAGGCCAAGGACATCGCCTTTAACTACCAATACGCCGGCGGCGAGATCACCGTGTATCAGCTCAACGGCAAAGCGCTTAAACGCTACATGGAGTGGTCCGCCGGCTACTTCAATCAGCTGCAGCCGGGCGATGTCACCTACAGCTTTAACCCGGCGCGGCGATCGTCCAAATATTCCACCAATGATTTCTTCGACGGCGTCACTTACACCATCGACCTGCGCCAACCTGCCGGCTCGCGCATCGTCGACCTGCGCCTGGCGGACGGCACGCCGGTCACCGACGATATGCCGATCCGCCTGGGCATGAACAGTTACCGTATGGGCCACCTGACGCAAAAGGGTGGTGCGCTGGAGGGGCAATCCTTCCCGGTGCTGTTCGACAGCAAAGCGCAATACGGTGAAGAAGAAGGCACTATTCGCCACCTGACTCTGCGCTACCTGACGGAGGTGAAACACGGCCACTATCAGGGCGTGCCGCCGCAGCGCTGGAAGCTGATCGGCATGGAGGGGTACGAACCGCAGCGGGCGATCGTCAAACAGCTGCTCAATGAAGGCGTTATCCAGGTACCGACCACCGACGACGGCCGCTACACCAACGTCGCGTCGATCAACGTCAAAGACGCGCTGTTCAGCAACGCCGATGATTACCGCGCCACCCTCACCTCGCTGGAGCAACAGCGCCAAGCCGCTACGGATCCGGTGCAACAGCGCCGCCTGCAGGATCGGATCGCGCTGATCAAGGCACTCAACGATTTCTGATCTTCACCCATAAAAAAGGCCACCCAATGGGTGGCCAAACATGTCGAGATAGTGTTATTTCGTACTAAATTCTTAGCGCTTCAGCACCGCTTTTACCGCGTCGCCGATGTCTGCCAGGCTGCGAACGGTTTTCACGCCCGCCGCTTCCAGCGCAGCAAACTTCTCGTCCGCCGTGCCTTTGCCGCCTGCGATGATGGCGCCCGCGTGGCCCATACGCTTGCCTTTCGGCGCGGTTACGCCGGCGATGTAGCCGACAACCGGTTTGGTGACGTGTTCTTTGATGTAAGCTGCCGCTTCTTCTTCAGCGCTGCCGCCGATCTCACCGATCATCACGATCGCTTCGGTCTGCGGATCCTGCTGGAACATCTTCAGGATATCGATGAAGTTGGAGCCCGGGATCGGGTCGCCGCCGATGCCCACGCAGGTGGACTGGCCCAGACCGGCATCGGTGGTTTGTTTCACCGCTTCATACGTCAGGGTACCGGAGCGGGAAACGATGCCCACTTTGCCCGGCAGGTGGATGTGGCCAGGCATGATGCCGATTTTGCACTCGCCAGGGGTGATCACGCCAGGGCAGTTCGGCCCGATCATGCGCACGCCGGCTTCGTCCAGCTTCACTTTCACGGTCAGCATGTCCAGGGTCGGGATGCCTTCGGTGATGGTGATGATCAGTTTGATGCCGGCATCGATCGCTTCCAGGATGGAGTCTTTGCAGAACGGCGCTGGAACGTAGATGACCGAGGCCGTCGCACCGGTCGCTTCAACCGCTTCGCGCACGGTGTTGAACACCGGCAGGCCCAGGTGCTGAGTGCCGCCTTTGCCCGGGGTTACGCCGCCAACCATTTTGGTGCCGTAAGCGATAGCTTGTTCGGAGTGGAAAGTCCCCTGGCTACCGGTGAAGCCCTGGCAAATTACTTTGGTGTTCTTATCGATTAAAATGGACATTATTTACCCTCCACTGCTGCAACAACTTGCTGAGCCGCATCAGTCAGGCTGGTCGCAGCAATGATATTCAGGCCGCTGTCCGCCAGTTTCTTGGCGCCCAGTTCGGCGTTGTTCCCTTCCAAGCGCACTACGACCGGGACGTTAACGCCCACTTCGGCCACTGCGCCGATGATGCCGTCGGCGATCAGATCGCAACGTACGATACCACCGAAGATGTTAACCAGAACCGCTTTCACCTTGTCGTCGGACAGGATGATTTTGAACGCTTCGGTCACGCGCTCTTTGGTCGCGCCGCCGCCAACGTCCAGGAAGTTGGCCGGTTCGCCGCCGTGCAGTTTAACGATGTCCATGGTGCCCATCGCCAGACCGGCGCCGTTAACCATGCAGCCGATGTTGCCGTCGAGGGCAACGTAGTTCAGTTCCCACTGAGCCGCACGGGATTCACGCTCGTCTTCCTGGGAAGGGTCACGCATTTCACGCAGTTCCGGCTGGCGGAACAGGGCGTTGCCGTCGGCGCCCAGTTTGCCGTCCAGGCACACCAGATCGCCCTGCTTGGTGATCACCAGCGGGTTGATCTCAACCATCGCCAGGTCGCGCTCCAGGAACAGCGTCGCCAGGCCCATGAAGATCTTGGCGAACTGGCTGACTTGCTTACCGGTCAGGCCCAGTTTGAAGGCCAGCTCACGGCCCTGATAAGGCTGTGGACCCGCCAGCGGATCGATGGTCATTTTGTGGATCAGTTCTGGGGTTTCTTCCGCCACCTTCTCGATTTCCACGCCGCCTTCGGTAGACGCCATGAACACGATGCGACGGGTCGCACGGTCTACGACGGCGCCCAGGTACAGTTCTTTATCGATGTCGGTCGCCGCTTCAACCAGGATCTGGTTAACCGGCTGGCCCAGCGCGTCAGTCTGGTAAGTCACCAGACGCTTGCCCAACCAGGCTTCCGCGAAAGCACGGATATCTTCTTTGCTGTTGACGACTTTTACGCCGCCCGCTTTACCGCGGCCGCCAGCATGAACCTGACATTTCACCACCCACGGGCCGGAGCCGATTTTGGATGCGGCTTCTTCTGCTTCACGCGGAGTGGTACAGGCGTAACCGGTTGGTGCCGGCATGCCATACCGAGCAAACAGCTGTTTTGCCTGATATTCGTGTAAATTCATGATGTTCTATCCATTCAGTTCTGAAGGTTTTTAGCCGGACCATTATTACGCGGTAAACCGCATGGTTTTCCGGCCACATAGCACAGAGTGCGGGCGCGGCATGCCGCGCCCGGCAAGGGTTACTAGACGTCCAGCAGCAGACGAGCCGGATCTTCCAGCATCTCTTTGACCGTCACCAGATAACCGACGGATTCTTTACCGTCGATCAGGCGGTGGTCATAAGACAGCGCCAGATACATCATCGGCTGGATCACCACCTGACCATTGACCGCCATTGGGCGATCTTTGATGGCGTGCATGCCCAGGATGGCGCTCTGCGGCGGGTTGATGATCGGGGTGGACATCAGGGAGCCGAATACGCCGCCGTTGGTAATGGTGAAGTTACCGCCGGTCAGCTCTTCCACGGTCAGTTTGCCGTCGCGGCCCTTAACGGCCAACTCTTTGATTTTCTTCTCGATGTCAGCCATGCTCATGGCGTCTACATCGCGCAATACCGGCGTCACCAGGCCGCGCGGAGTAGAAACCGCGATGCTGATGTCGAAGTAGTTGTGGTAAACCACGTCGGAACCGTCGATCGACGCGTTCACTTCCGGGAAGCGCTTCAGCGCTTCAACCACCGCCTTGATATAGAAGGACATGAAGCCCAGACGCACGCCGTGACGCTTCTCGAAGGCTTCGCCGTACTGCTTGCGCAGATCCATGATCGGCTGCATGTTGATTTCGTTGAAGGTGGTCAGCATCGCGGTGCTGTTTTTCGCTTCCAGCAGACGCTCGGCGACGCGTTTGCGCAGGCGAGTCATCGGCACGCGTTTTTCGCTGCGGCCGGCCAGAGCAGGCTGCGGTGCGGCTTCAGCGGCGGCGGCCGGTTTGGCAGCGGCGCCGCCTTTGGCCAGGTGCGCTTCCACGTCTTCACGCGTGATACGGCCACCCACGCCGGTGCCTTTGATGGCGCCGGCATCGAGATCGTGTTCGGCGATCAGGCGGCGAATCGCCGGGCTGAGCGCGTCATTGCTTTCTTCTTCCAGGCTCGCGGTAGCGCGCTGGGCAGGCGTGGCTTCTTTCTCCTGGCTCTTTTCAGCGGTCGGCTTGCCGGAGCTGTCGCCCGGACGGATGCGGCCGAGCAGCTGGCGAGACAGTACGGTCGCGCCCTCTTCTTCCACGATAGCATCGAGAATGCCCGCTTCACTGGCCGGCACTTCCAACACCACTTTGTCGGTTTCGATTTCAACCAGGACTTCATCACGCTGCACGCTGTCGCCCGGTTTTTTGTGCCAGGTGGCTACGGTCGCATCGGCAACCGATTCAGGAAGGTCAGGAACCAGAATATCTACGCTACTCATTTAGCTTTCCCTTAAGTTTTTTATCATCTGCTTGCCGGCCCCTCGGCCGGCAAGCGAGCGAACATTAGTCAATATTCAGCGCGTCGTTCACCAGAGCCTGCTGCTGCTTCTGGTGCACGGACATATAGCCCACCGCCGGAGAAGCGGAGGCCGGACGTCCTGCGTAACGTAAAGAAGCCCCGAACGGCACCACTTCACGGAAGTTGTGTTGGCTGCAGTACCAGGCGCCCTGGTTCAGCGGCTCTTCCTGACACCAGACGAAATCATGCACGTGCGAGTATTGCTCCAGCACGGCCTGCACGGCCTGATGCGGGAACGGATACAGCTGCTCGATACGCACGATAGCCACGTCTTTCTGCTCGTTCTTGCGACGCTGTTCCAGCAGGTCGTAGTAGACCTTGCCGGAGCACAGCACGACGCGCTTGACCGCTTTCGGATCCAAGTCGTCGATCTCGCCGATCGCCGGCAGGAAGGTGCCGTTGGCCAATTCGTCCAGCGAAGAAATCGCCAGCGGGTGACGCAGCAGCGACTTCGGCGACATCACCACCAGCGGACGGCGCATACCGCGCAGCGCCTGACGACGCAGCATATGGTAAACCTGCGCCGGCGTGGACGGGACGCACACCTGCATGTTCTGCTCTGCGCACAGCTGCAGATAGCGTTCCAGACGTGCGGAAGAGTGCTCTGGGCCCTGGCCTTCATAGCCGTGCGGCAGCAGCATCACCAGGCCGCACATACGGCCCCATTTTTGCTCGCCGGAGCTGATGAACTGGTCGATAACGACCTGCGCGCCGTTGGCGAAGTCACCGAACTGCGCTTCCCAGATGGTCAGCGTGCGCGGTTCCGCCGTGGCGTAGCCGTATTCGAACGCCAGCACCGCTTCTTCAGACAGCACGGAATCCCAGACCTTGAATTCGCCCTGGCCGCTGTGGATGTTCGCCAGCGGAACGTAGACGGAACCGTTTTTCTGGTTGTGCACCACCGCGTGACGGTGGAAGAAGGTGCCGCGGCCGGCGTCTTCGCCGGAGATGCGGATTGGAATGCCTTCATCCGCCATGGTGGCGTAGGCCAGCGTTTCGGCGGCGCCCCAGTCGAACGGCTTGTTGCCCGCCGCCATCTCGGCGCGGTCAGCGTAGATTTTCGCCACGCGCGACTGCATTTCGATCGCTTCCGGCACCGTGCTGATGCGGCGTGCCAGCTCCTGCAGGCGCTTCATCTCAACCTTGCTCGGGTACTCTTCGTCCCACTCGTGGTTCAGATACGGTGACCAGGTGAAGGAGTGCAGGTTCATCGGACGCCATTCTTCAACCACGCAATCGCCGCGGTCGAGCGCGTCGCGGTACAGGTTGACCATTTCCGTGGCATCTTCCAGGCTGGCCACGTTCTGCTCGGTCAGAACGTCAGCATAGATTTTGCGCGGCGTAGGGTGTTTCTTGATCTTCTGATACATCACCGGCTGGGTAGCGCTCGGCTCGTCGGCCTCGTTGTGCCCATGGCGACGGTAGCAGACCAGATCGATCATCACGTCACGCTTAAAGGTGTTACGGAAATCCAACGCCAGGCGGGTGACGAAGGCCACGGCCTCCGGATCGTCCGCGTTGACGTGGAAGATCGGTGCCTGAACCATTTTGGCGATGTCGGTGCAGTATTCGGTAGAGCGCGCATCCAGCGGGTTGGAGGTGGTGAAACCAACCTGGTTGTTGATGACGATACGCACGGTTCCGCCCACTTCGTAGCCGCGAGCCTGAGACATGTTCAGGGTTTCCTGAACCACGCCCTGGCCGGTGATGGCGGCGTCGCCGTGAATGGTGATCGGCAGCACCATGTTGCTGCGCGCTTCGTCCAAGCGATCGCGACGGGCGCGAACCGAGCCCATGACCACCGGGCTGACGATCTCCAGGTGCGACGGGTTGAACGCCAGCGCCAGGTGAACCATGCCGCCTTCGGTTTCCACGTCGGAAGAGAAGCCCTGGTGATATTTCACGTCACCGGTGCCGAGGTGTTCTTTATGCTTGCCGGCGAATTCGTCGAACAGATCGGCCGGCTTTTTGCCCAGCACGTTGATCAGCACGTTCAGACGGCCGCGGTGGGCCATGCCCAACACCACTTCGCGCGTGCCGTTCTTACCGGCGTGGCGCACCATCTCTTTCAGCATCGGCACCAGCGCGTCGCCGCCTTCCAGCGAGAAGCGTTTGGCGCCCGGGAATTTGGCGCCCAGGTAACGTTCCAGGCCTTCCGCCGCGGTCAGCTCGTTCAGGAAACGGCGTTTTTCGTCGGCGGTAAAGCTGGCGCGCCCCACCACCGACTCGATGCGCTGTTGGATCCAGCGTTTCTCTTCGGTGTTGGTGATGTGCATGTACTCAGCGCCGATCGACCCGCAATAGGTCTGCTTCAGCGCGGCGTACAGATCGCCCAGCTTCATGGTTTCTTTGCCGATGGCGAAAGAGCCCACGTTGAAGGTTTCCTGGAAATCGGCTTCGGTCAGGTTGTGGTAAGCGGGATCAAGGTCAGGAACTTGCTCGCGCTGCCACAGGCCGAGCGGATCGAGGTTGGCATGCTGATGCCCGCGGAAGCGGAAGGCGTTGATCAGCTGCAGTACCTTGACCTGTTTGGCGTCGGTTTCCGGATCGGTGATGGTGGTATTGTAGCGCGCGGAGTCTTTCGCCAGGCGGCGGAAGTAATCGCGCGTTTGAGAGTGAAGCTGATCGGGTTTGACACCCGCGGTTGGTAGCTGTTGAAAAATGGAACGCCAGCTATCTTCAACGGAACCCGGATCGGTTAAGAAGTCTTCATAGAGCTGCTCTATGTAAGACTGGTTCGCGCCCGCCAGATAGGAGGAATCCAGCCAGGCCTTCATTGCGCCGTTCTGCATCATGATCCCTTAAGCTTTGAAGCTTTAGTTTTCGCCGTGGTTAACATAATTACCGTGATGAATACGGTTTGCCGTAAAACGGTTCACTCGACGTACTTGCGGCCATGACGGCCCGATACGTTCTGTTATGGACCTTGCGGTCCCTTACAAGGAACCTCTAAAAACCGGCGGAAGAACCAGGCTGCATAGCGCCGCAGCCGCGGGTCAGTTTTTAGAGGTTCCCTCCCCTATGGGATGTGCGCCGGAAAAGAGCCCGGCGCAGCATCTCATTCCGTTTATGCGCCGCGTTGCAGCAGCATGGACTTGATATGCCCGATCGCACGCGTCGGGTTCAAGCCTTTAGGACATACACTGACACAATTCATAATGCTATGGCAGCGGAAAACACTAAAAGCGTCGTCCAGATCATCTAAACGTTCTTGCGTTTCCGTGTCACGGCTGTCGATCAGGAAGCGATACGCCGCCAGCAGACCGGCAGGCCCGATGAACTTGTCCGGGTTCCACCAGAACGATGGGCAAGAGGTCGAGCAGCAGGCGCACAGAATGCACTCGTACAGACCGTCCAGCTTGGCGCGCTGCTCCGGCGACTGCAGGTGCTCGCGCGCCGGCGGGTTCTTGCCGTCGTTCAGCAGGTATGGCTTGATCTTTTCATACTGGGTATAGAACTGGCCCATATCCACCACCAGATCGCGCACCACCGGCAGGCCCGGCAGCGGACGGATCACGATCTTGCCGTTGCCTTTGCGCAGCGACGAAATCGGGGTGATGCACGCCAGGCCGTTTTTACCGTTCATGTTCAGGCCGTCGGAACCGCACACGCCTTCGCGGCATGAGCGACGGAACGACAGGGTCGGGTCTTTTTCTTTCAGCTGGATCAACGCATCCAGCAGCATCATGTCGCGACCTTCTTCCGCTTCCAGGGTGTAATCCTGCATGTGCGGCGCGTCATCGACATCCGGGTTGTAGCGATAAATGGAAAATTCGAGTTTCATCTGTCGATCTCCGCAATTAGTAAGAACGCACTTTCGGCGGGAATGCCGGGCGCAGCTTCGGTTGCATGTTCACTTCACGACGCGTCATGCTTTCCGATTGCGGCAGATACAGCGAATGGCACAGCCAGTTGGCGTCATCGCGTTCCGGGTAGTCGAAGCGGCTGTGTGCGCCACGGCTCTCGGTACGGAAGTTGGCCGACACGGCGGTGGAATACGCGGTCTCCATCAGGTTATCCAACTCCAGGCACTCGATGCGCTGGGTGTTGAACTCGCTGGAGGTATCGTCCAGGCGTGCGTTCTTCAGACGTTCACGGATCACTTTCAGTTCTTCCAGGCCCTTGGCCATCGCATCGCCTTCGCGGAATACCGAGAAGTTGTGCTGCATGCAAGACTGCAGCGCTTTGCGAATTTCGACCGGGTCTTCGCCGGAACGGGTGTTGTTCCAACGGTTCAGACGATCCAGCGAGGCTTCCACGTCGGAGTCGCTGGCGTCACGGCTCACGCCCTGCTCTTCCAGCGATTCCTGCAGGTGCATGCCGGCGGAACGGCCGAACACCACCAGGTCGAGCAGCGAGTTGCCGCCCAAGCGGTTGGCGCCGTGCACCGATACGCAGGCGATTTCGCCCACCGCGAACAGCCCCGGGATCACCACGTCTTCGCCTTTCTCGTTCACGGTCAGCGCCTGGCCGGTCACCTTGGTCGGAATGCCGCCCATCATATAGTGACAGGTCGGGATAACCGGGATCGGCTC
Organism: Serratia sp. CY27727; assembly: GCF_052169275.1. Taxonomy (NCBI): domain Bacteria; kingdom Pseudomonadati; phylum Pseudomonadota; class Gammaproteobacteria; order Enterobacterales; family Yersiniaceae; genus Serratia; species Serratia sp. CY27727. Next base: position 21,211 of record NZ_JBJNLB010000007.1, read on the forward strand.
TTTCACCGGATCGACGTGCGCGAAGGTGCGGGACAGTTCCAGAATGCCCGGCAGACGGGATTCCAGCACCTCTTTGCCCAGGTGATCCAGCTTCAGCTTGGCGTGCGGGCCCCAAGGACCGTCGCAGCCGCGGCCTTCGCGGATTTCGATCATGATCGAACGGGCAACCACGTCGCGGCCCGCCAGATCTTTGGCGTTCGGCGCATAACGCTCCATGAAGCGCTCGCCGTGTTTGTTCAGCAGGTAACCGCCTTCGCCGCGGCAGCCTTCGGTCACCAGCACGCCCGCGCCGGCGATGCCGGTCGGGTGGAACTGCCACATTTCCATGTCCTGCACCGGCACGCCGGCGCGCAGCGCCATGCCGACACCGTCGCCGGTGTTGATGTGGGCGTTGGTGGTGGACTGGTAAATACGGCCTGCGCCGCCGGTCGCCAGCACGGTGGCCTTGGCTTTGAAGTAAACCACTTCACCGGTTTCGATGCAGATAGCCGTGGTGCCGACCACCGCGCCGTCCTGGTTTTTCACCAGATCGAGCGCATACCACTCGGAGAAGATGGTGGTGTGGTTTTTCAGGTTCTGTTGGTACAGGGTGTGCAGCAGCGCGTGGCCGGTACGGTCGGCTGCGGCTGCGGTACGCGCCGCCTGCTCGCCGCCGAAGTTCAGCGACTGGCCGCCGAACGGGCGCTGATAGATGCGGCCGTCGTCCAGACGAGAGAACGGCAGGCCCATGTGTTCCAGTTCCAGAATCGCTTCCGGGCCGGTTTTACACATATATTCGATGGCGTCCTGGTCACCGATATAGTCGGAACCTTTCACCGTGTCGTACATATGCCATTCCCAGTTGTCCTCGTGGCTGTTGCCGAGCGCGACGGTGATGCCGCCCTGTGCGGACACGGTATGGGAACGGGTCGGGAAAACTTTGGACAGCAGGGCACAGGTCGAGCCCGCTTGGGAAATTTGCAGCGCGGCACGCATGCCCGCACCGCCGGCGCCGATTACGACGGCATCAAACTCTCTGACTGGCAGTTTCATTTAAGCACCCCACACTACGATTGTTCCGTACAGTAAATAGACCAGCAACGCGACCACGACAGCCAGCTGCAACACCAGGCGAACCGCCAGCGGCTTGACGTAGTCCGTCAGCACCTGCCACAGCCCGATCCAGGCGTGCACCAGAATCGACAGCAAGGTCAGCAGAGTGAACACTTTCGTAATGGAAGTGGCGAAGAAACCGCGCCAGATGTCATAAGTGAGTTCCGGGGCCGTGACGAAGAAGCCCAGGATATACAGGACGTACAGGGTGATGATGATAGCGGAAGCGCGCAGCAGCAGCCAATCGTGCACGCCGTTGCGCCCTAATGCAGAAACGTTGTTTACCATACGAGGACTCCAGCCAGAACTGACAGCACGACGGTCAGACCGATCGCCACCTGGGCGGAACGGGTACCGGCGGCCAAACTCTCTTCGATGTAGCCAAAATCCATTAACAAGTGACGGATGCCACCGCAAATGTGATAGGCCAGCGCCGTGAGGATGCCCCAGAATATGAATTTGACGATGAAGCTATTCATGATGGCGGCCGCCTGCAGGAACCCCTCTTGGGAAGAGAGTGACAGGCCCAGCAGCCAGAGGAGGATACCCACGGCAACGAAGGTAATTACGCCAGAGACTCGGTGTAAGATAGACGCTATCGCAGTTACGGGGAACCGGATCGTTTGCAGATCCAAGTTGACAGGTCGTTGTTTTTTCACGTATTTGCCCACACAGCTCTTATTATTTTCCTTCCTCCGGGCCTGGGCGGGGATCAGACAGCGTTAAGAGCCTAAAACCCTTACACGTCACGCGCTCAAACATCAACATCCTCTGTGCTCAAACGGCGCGCATTTATAACGCTGGGTGCTCCTACTTCAGGGTAATCCGGAGACCTGGCGGCAGTATAGGAGGATCACATTCTGATTACAATTCTCATACAACCGCTTTGATAACATTTCCCCCGAACAGTGATTCAGATCACGGATTTCACAATTAGTGCAAAATTAATTATCTGATTTGACAAGAGATCAACATTTCCATTACATATAGGGGCACAAACGGTCCTATGATGCGCTATGGGTCAGCAGATACACTTCCCCCCGGGTTCGAGTTGTGCAACAGTGTATTTGACGAACCTATCCCAATAGCCGTTGTTTCCCGCTCGATTTTGCCGGCGTCAAAAAGCAAATAAAGCAAATAAAAACAGATTATTGGGATAGGTTCACATCTCTTCGAACAGCTCATAGGTAAGATTAACAGACTATAACGAATTACTATGAATCGTTAACAACTGGTCACCCGTCTCGTTCGCCTGGTCAGCACTCTGTACCCTACCCGCGCACAGTTGCGCAGTCGCTCACAGAGTTAGCGTCCGCACCATTTTTTTGCGGGCAACCTGCAGAGATTTAAGGTATTTCAGTTGTTAGTGGTTTTTAAAATAAGGCGCTAAGGAGACAGTAAATGACTGATAAGAAAGCGACGCTAACCATTAACGACAGCGAAGCTCCGATCGAACTGGGCGTATTGACACCGACACTGGGCCCCGATGTCCTCGATGTCCGCGCTCTGGGTTCCAAAGGTTATTTCACATTTGATCCCGGCTTTACCTCCACCGCTTCTTGCGAATCCAAGATTACCTTCATCGACGGCGACAAAGGCGTGCTGCTGCACCGCGGCTTCCCTATCGAGCAACTGGCGAAAGAATCTTCCTACCTGGAAGTGTGCTACATCCTGCTGTACGGCGAGACCCCAACGCCGGAAGAGTTCGAGACCTTCAAAACCACCGTCACCCGCCACACCATGATCCACGACCAGATCACCCATCTGTTCCGTGGCTTCCGTCGTGACTCGCACCCGATGGCGGTGCTGTGCGGCGTGACCGGCGCGCTGGCGGCGTTCTACCACGATGCGCTGGACGTCAACAACGAGCGTCACCGTGAAATCACCGCGTTCCGCCTGCTGTCCAAAATGCCGACCGTGGCGGCGATGTGCTACAAATACTCCCTGGGCCAGCCGTTCGTTTACCCGCGCAACGATCTGTCCTATGCCGGCAACTTCCTGCACATGATGTTCGCCACCCCGTGCGAAGAGTACGTGGTGAACCCGGTGTTGGAACGCGCCATGGATCGCATCCTGATCCTGCACGCCGACCATGAGCAGAACGCCTCTACCTCTACCGTGCGCACCGCCGGCTCTTCCGGCGCCAACCCGTTCGCCTGCATCGCGGCTGGCATCGCCTCCCTGTGGGGGCCGGCACACGGCGGCGCCAACGAAGCGGCGCTGAAAATGCTGGAAGAGATCAAGACCGTCGAGCACATTCCGGAATTCATCAAGCGCGCCAAGGACAAGAACGACTCCTTCCGCCTGATGGGCTTCGGCCACCGCGTGTACAAGAACTACGATCCGCGCGCCACCGTGATGCGCGAGACCTGTCACGAAGTGCTGAAAGAGCTGAACAAGAAAGACGACAACCTGCTGCAGGTCGCGATGGAGCTGGAACACATCGCGCTGAACGACCCGTACTTCATCGAGAAGAAACTGTACCCGAACGTCGACTTCTACTCCGGCATCATCCTGAAGGCGATGGGCATTCCTTCTTCCATGTTCACCGTAATCTTCGCCATTGCGCGCACCATCGGCTGGATCGCCCACTGGAACGAAATGCACGACGAAGGCATCAAAATTGCCCGTCCGCGTCAGCTGTACACCGGCTATGCCGAACGCGATTTCAAATCCCAGCTGAAAAACAAGTAAGCCGCTTTCCCGGCTGAAACCGCACAGCGCCGCCCCTTCGAGCGGCGTTTTTTTTGGTTATTTCTGGCAGCCCGGGCACCAATAAAACGGCCGCGACGACAGTTCGGTACGCACGATCATCTCACCGCAGCGTTCGCAGGGCTCGCCGCTGCGATGAAACACCTTGAAGCGAAACAGCGCGCCGTGATGCCGGTTGTCATCCGCCTGCCCGCGCGTCTGGTAGGAAAGGCGCGGCACCGCCAGCAATGCTTCCGCCAGGCGGCGCAGCGCCTCCGGCGGCAGATCCTGCGGTTTGTGCTGCGGCGCCAGTTCGGCCTGCCACAGGATTTCGGCGCGCAGATAGTTACCCAATCCGGCAAGAAACGCCTGGTCGAGCAGCATGCCGCCCAGCTGCCTGCGGCGAAAACGCGGCGTCAGCAACCGCTCCGCCACATCTTCCACCGTCAACGACATGTCCAACACGTCGGGGCCGATGCGTTGCAAAAACGGGTGCTGCTCTATTTCCTCGCGCGGCCCGACGGTAATGTCGGAAGCGCTGTAGAGCAATATCGCGCTGCGGGCGGTTTCCAGCCGCACCCGCAGATCGCGCCTGGTCTCCGGCGTCTCCCCGGCCGCCGCCACTTTCCACACGCCGTACAGCTGGTTGTGGCTGTACATCGTCAGCCCGTTGGAGAAATGGGTCAGCAGCGCCTTGCCGCGCGGCTCAATGGCGACGATGCGCTCGCCGAGCAGACGCTGGCGGTAGTGTTTCAGCTGGGGAAAAGCGAAATCGACGGCGGTCAACGGCTGATCGATCACCGCCGCCGCCAGTTTGTCCGCCGCCCGGCGAATCTCCGGTCCTTCCGGCATAGACCACTCCTTACGTAGACCCGGCGCAGCGCGCTACGCCGGGGATTTTCTTGATTAATGCGTCGCGCCGCCCACCACTTTCAGATCGTGTTCCACCTGCAAAGCGATGGAAACGGCCAGCTCCAATGCAAACAGCACCGTCGAAGCCGCCATGCTCGGCGCGCCGGGGTGCGCCGCCGCCTGCTCCGGCAGATACGGGATATGGATAAAGCCGCCCTTCACCTCGCGCTGGCCGCTCAAACGGTGTAGCAGGCCATACATGACATGGTTGCACACGTAGGTGCCGGCGGTCTGCGAAACGGCGGCCGGAATGCCAGCCTCGCGCATCGAACTGACCATCGCTTTAATCGGCAAGGTACTGAAATAGGCCGCCGGACCGCCGGCGACGATCGGCTCGTCCACCGGCTGTTGCCCCTGATTGTCGGGGATACGCGCATCGTCGACGTTGATCGCCACCCGTTCAATCGTGATGTCGGTGCGGCCGCCAGCCTGGCCGATAGCCAGCACCATCACCGGCTGCACCTCGTCGATCGCCGCATTGAGCGCCTCCAGCGCCGCGCCGAACACGCACGGCAGCTGGCGCGCCACGATGCGCGTGCCGACCAGCTCCATATCATTGAGCTGCTTCACCACTTCCCAGGAGGGGTTGAGGCGCTCGCCGCCAAACGGCTCAAAGCCGGTAATCAATACTTTTTGCATCCTTACTCCTAAAGGAACATCAGGAAATACAGCAGGAACACGTTAACCAACAGCAGTAGCACGCCGGTCGGCACCTGCGCCTTGATCACCGCATTCTTGTCCGGTAGCTCCAGCAACGCCGCCGGCACGATGTTGAAGTTCGCCGCCATCGGCGTCATCAGGGTGCCGCAATAGCCGGAGAACATGCCGATCGCCGCCATCACCGCCGGGTTGCCGCCGTGCTGCAACACCAGGATCGGAATGCCGATGCCGGCGGTAACGATCGGGAAAGCGGCGAAGGCGTTGCCCATCACCATGGTCAGCACAGCCATACCGATAGCGTAGACCGCCACGGCGATAAAGCGGTTATCCACCGCCAGATACTCCTGGGTCAAATGCGAGATCGCGGTGCCGACGCCGGCGACGGTAAACAGCAGCCCCAGCGTGGCGAGGATCTGCGGCAGAATGAACGCCCAGCCGATCGAATCCAGCAAGCGCCGCGCTTCCTGCACTGGCTGCAGGGCCTTCTCGTGGGTCATTTTCACCGCGATCGCCAAGCCAATCAGGCAGCCGACGGTCATCGAGAACAGGGTGATCAGCGTCGCATGGTTGCCGCTGCCGAATACTGCGCTTTGCAACGCCGGCACGTTGTTGAACAGCAGCACGCCGATCACCGTCACCACCGGGATTGCCAGAGCGGGGATAAACAGCTTGTTGCCCAGGCGCTTGGCGCTGGCCTCGCGCTCCTGCGGCGCCCGCTGGTGATAGCTGCCGAGGCGCACACCGCCAAAGCCGGCGATCAGGGCCATCACCACCACCACCACGCCAACGATGATATGCAGCATGCGTTTTTCGTTGCTGCCCTCGCCCAGCACATCGCCCAACAGGCGGTAAGTCCAGTCGCCGACCAGGAACACCAGGCCGTACAGCCCCCAAAACAGCCCGGTGGTGATGCGGCGCGGGTTGGCGCGATCGCGAAAGGACATCACCGCCACAATCAGCAGCACCGCGCCGGCCAGCCAGTAGAGGTATTGTTGCTGGAAGTTCATCGTGCCTCCCCCTTCGCCTGCAGCGCCGCCTGATTCAGCTGCGCCAGCTCGGCGCTCAGCTGCTTATCCATCCGATACAGCCGAAACGCGTGGATCAGGAAAGCGAAAATCGCGGTCGGAATGCCCCACAGCGCGATATGCAGCGGCTCGGTCTGAATGCCGCCGGACTCCAACATAAAGTTGTGCATGAAGATGATCGCGCCGAAGGCGACGAAGATATCCTCACCGAAGAACAGCCCGACGTTGTCGGTCGCGGCCGACATGGCGCGCAGACGGTGGCGCGTGCGCTCCGGCAGCTCTCCGTAGCGGTTTTCCGTCGCCCCTTCCGCCATCGGCGCCAGCAGCGGCCGCACCATCTGCGGATGCCCGCCCAGGCTGGTCAGCCCCATCGCCGCGGTAATCTCGCGCACGAACAGGTACACGATCAGCAGACGGCCGGCGGTGGCGCTTTTGATCTTGGCGATCCACGCCTGCGCGCGTTCTTTCAGCCCGTGGCGCTCCAGCAGGCCGATCACCGCCAGCGGCAGCAGCAGGATCAGCGGCAGGTTGCGGGTATTGAGAAAGCCCTCGCCGAGCTTTTCCAGAATGACGTCCAGCGGCATCAGCGCCGCCAGACCGGTGATGATACCGGCGGCGATCACCACCAGCACCGGGTTGAAACGCAATACAAACCCGACCACGATGGCGGCGATGCCAATCAGTGGCCAGAGATTCACGGCCTGTTCCATAGTCTTCCCTCGATATTTTCTAATAGTTTTTTGCTTGTGATGTTGTGTCTTGCTTTATTGCTTTACTGCTCCGCGCTGACGCGGATGCCCTGCTGAACAAAACTGTCCCGCAGCTTGCGCGCATACGCCAGCGCATGCTCGCCGTCCCCGTGCAGGCAGACGGTTTCCGCCTGAACGGCAGTCCAGACGCCATCCACGCTGCGCACCCGGTGATGGCGCACCATCTCCAGCGTTTGCGCCAGCGCCTGTTCGTCATCCTCAATCAGCGCCCCCGGCAAACCGCGCGGCACCAGCGTGCCGTCGGCCTGATAGCCGCGATCGGCGAACACCTCTTGCCGGGTGGTCAGACCGAGTTTTTCCCCGGCGCGAATCAGCTCGCTGCCGGCCAGCCCCACCAGCCGCAGCGCCGGATCGACCGCCTGCACCGCCCGGGCGATCGCTTCCGCCAGCGCCGGCTCAACCGCCGCCTGGTTGTACAGCATGCCGTGCGGCTTAACGTGCACCATCACCCCGCCCTCGGCGCGGGCTATGGCCGCCAGCGCCCCGAGCTGATACACCACCTGTGCGTACACCGTTTCCGGCGGCAGCTGCATGCGGGTGCGGCCGAAGTTCTCCCGATCGGGAAAACTCGGGTGGGCGCCGATCGCCACGCCGTACTGCAATGCCCAGCGCACCGACTGGCGCATGGTCTGCGCATCGCCGGCGTGAAAGCCGCAGGCGATGTTGGCCGAGCTCACCAATTGCAACAGCGCCTGGTCGTTGGCGCAGCCTTCGCCGAGATCGGCGTTCAAATCAACGATCATGTAACCCCCAGGCAATCTGTCGAAGGAAGAGATCCTGCTCGGCTTTGGCGCGCTGCGCCTCGGCCAGTGAGCAGAGAACGAAGTGGACCGGTTCGCCGAGACGGATCTGCGCCAAGTGGTAGAGATCGGCCTCGATCACGCAGGCGATACGCGGGTAACCGCCGGTGGTTTGCGCATCGGCCATCAGCACGATCGGCTGGCCGTTGTGCGGCACCTGCACCACGCCGGGCAGCAGGCCGTGCGACAGCATCTCGCGGTCGGTGGTGCGCTCCAGCGGCGTGCCGCCGTGCAGGCGGTAGCCCATGCGGTTGCTCTGCGGGCTGAGCTGCCAGGCGGTGCGCCAGAACGTGTCCTGCGCCTCTTCGCTGAACTCAGCGTACTCCGGCCCCGGCAGCGCGCGGATGCGGTTGGTGAACAGCAGCTGCTTCACGCCGCAGCGGTGTTGCGGCAGCGCGGTGGATTTGCCCAGCGGCAGCCGATCGCCATCCTTCAGATTACGGCCTTCGTGGCCGCCAAAGGCGGCTTTCATGTCGGTGCTGCACGAGCCCAGCATTTCCGGCACGGCGATGCCGCCCGAGATCGCCAGGTAGCTGCGCATGCCGCGTTTCGGCGTGCCCAGCGCCAGCCGCTGCCCCTTTTTCACCGGGTAGCGCCAGCCGGTCCACAGCGGCTTGCCGTCCAGCTGCGCGTCGCAGCCGGCACCGGTCAAGGCGATCCAGCCAGGGCGGGTAAACTCGGCGCTGAACTGGCCGAGGGTGATCTCCAGCCCGGCGGCCTCCGGCGCATTGCCCACCAGCAGGTTGGCGATCTTCAGCGCCGGTTGATCCAGCGCCCCGCCGGTGCTGATGCCCAGGCGGCGGAATCCCTCGCGGCCCAAATCCTGCACCGTGGTATAGATGCCGGCACGCTGAATAATCAGCATACGCCCTCCTTCTGCGGCACGAAGCGCACGTTATCGCCCGGGCGCAGCAGCGTCGGCGGCATTTCATGCGGATTGAACAGCGCCAGCGGCGTGCGGCCGATCAGCTGCCAGCCGCCGGGCGTCACCAGCGGATAGATACCGGTCTGGCCGCCGCCGATGCCAACGGAGCCGGCCGCCACCGCCAAACGCGGTTCCGCGCGGCGCGGCGTCGCCAGTTGTTCCGGCATGCCGCCCAAATAGGAGAAGCCCGGCTGAAAGCCGAGGAAATAGACCACGTAGGCCGCCGCCGCGTGGCATTCCACCACCTGCCGCGGCGTCATGCCGGTATGGCGCGCCACTTCATCCAGATCGGGGCCTTGCTCCCCGCCGTAGACCACCGGAATATCCACCTGGCGCGATTCCGGCGTCAGGCTCTCTTTGCTTTCCCAACCTTGCTGCAGCAGCGCGAGCATCGCTTCGGCGTCGGCCTGCGGCGTATGCAGCAACAGCGTCAGGTTATTCATCCCCGGCACCACTTCCCGCACGTCGGGGTGGTGATTCAGCTTTTCCGCCAGCGCCCAGATGCGCTGCTGGCTCGGTAAGGTCACCGGCGGCGACAGTTCAAGCACTACCGCTCTTTCACCCAACAGGTAATAACGTGCTTGTTGCACCCTTATTCTCCTTATTATTATCGCGATGAAAAACACACCAGTTATGCGTGACGCGGCCCCGGCTGTCAATAGAACGCAACCATAGGGAAAATAAGGAAATAGCGCGGTAGAAGGATTCAGCCGGCGCGCAGGCCGGGCTGGATCCGGGGAAGAAAAAAATCAGGCGGGATTCGGGATGTCGATAAAGGTCACATCAAAGCCGTGGTGCTGCGCCAGCCAGTCGCCCAGCGCCTTCACGCCGCCGCGCTCGGTGGCGTGGTGGCCGGCGGCGAAGAAATGCACGCCCATTTCGCGCGCGCTGTGAATGGTCTGCTCAGACACTTCACCGCTGATGAACGCATCGACGCCGAAGCGCGCCGCGCTGTCGATAAAGCCCTGGCCGCCGCCGGTGCACCAGGCCACCCGGCGAATGTGCTCAGGCGCGTTATCGCCGCAGTGCAGCACCGCGCGCCCCAGCCGGCTTTCGATACGCTGCTGCAGCGCTTCGCCGGTCAGCGGCTGTTCAAATTCGCCGTGCGGCACCAGCGGCTCGACGTCGCCAATCACCCGAATACCCAGCGCCTGCGCCAGCTGCGCGTTGTTGCCCAGCACCGGATGCGCGTCCAGCGGCAGGTGGTAGCCATACAGGTTGATATCGTGGGTCAGCAGCGTTTTCAGGCGGTTGCGCTTCATGCCGCGCACCGCCGGCGCCTCGTTTTTCCAGAAATAGCCGTGGTGCACGATAATCGCGTCGGCCTGATGCGCCACCGCGGCGTCCAGCAGCGCCTGACAGGCGGTGACGCCGGTCACGATGCGCTGCACGTGCGGGCGGCCTTCCACCTGCAATCCGTTGGGGGCGTAGTCCTGAAACGCCGCGGCGTTCAGTTCCGTGTTGATCAGTTGTTCCAGATCGAGGTTACGCATTCTCTTCTCTCTTCATAGTCAAAATGTCTGCCGGTCGCCCTGCGCCATCAGGATGAATTTCACCCCCAGATCGTTGCCCTGCGCCAGCTGTTGCGCAATGGCGGCGCGCGCATCTTCGCCCTGCTTCAGGCTGGGCTTGATGTGGCTGATCACCACCGGCAAACCGTTCAGCGAGCCTTCGCCGCCGCTGTACTGCGTCAGGTTCTTCAGCTCCTTCAGCAGCCAGGCCGGCGTCAAATGGCCGTACAGATGTTTATCCTCCACCCCGTTAGGGTAAGAGGTTTCGATAATCATGCCCTTGAGCTTCTTCTGCTCGACAAGCGGCCCCAGCGCGCGCCAGACGGTATCGAGATCGCGCGACTGCTCCACCTTATCCGGCCCGGTATCGCCGAAGTAGGCGAAGAACTCGCTGCCGTTGGAAATCAGCAGCATCGACGAAGGATAGCGATCGTGGCTGAGCGGGTACATCACGCCGGTCAATCCGGTCAGACCGAGGGTAAACCGCTGCTGCGGCCGCACCGTTTGCAGCCGGTAGGTGCCCAGCCGCGAGCCGTTGCCGGCGTCGGTAAAGTTCGGCCACGCCTTCCAGTTGAAGTAGTGATTACGCAGGGTCAGTACCGTGTCCGCTTGGGCGTAAACGGTTTTTTTATTGTCCTCGGGCGAGCCGAGGATCAGCCCCGCCACGTGGTCCAGGTGGCCGTGGCTGATAAAGTAGCTGCCGATCAACTGCCGGAACACATAGCCCTGCGGCGTGTAAGGCGCGGCCAGCTCGGGCGTCACCTGCGGGAAGTTGCCCTTCTCCAGCCCTTTGGCGATGCCCGGCAGCAGCGAACCGGCGTCCAGCGCCACATACCGCGGCTGATTGTCGCTGCGGATCAGGTAGGAAGTCAGGTTGCCGTCGCTGACGCCGCCGTCGACGCCGAGCGCCACCACGTCAAAGCCGGCGATCGCCAGCGCGGAATAGCCGCTCAGGCACAGGGCCAGCACCTTTTTCATCATTGCGTCGCTCCTTGCAGTTGCCTCAAGACTCTCCCCGTTTTGCCGCCTCGAACGCCGCCAGCGTCTCCAGCCGGGCTTGCTTATGATCGACGATCGGCAGCGGGTAGTTCAGCGTGCATCGCTGCTTTTCCGCCCAGCGATGGGGATGATGGATGTCATTGTCGGGCACATCCGCCAGTTCCGGCAACCATTTACGGATAAAAGTGCCTTGTGGATCAAAACGTTCACCCTGAGTCGTCGGGTTGAAGATGCGGAAATACGGCGCGGCGTCGGTGCCGGTGGATGCCGCCCACTGCCAGCCGCCGTTATTGGCCGCCAGATCCCCATCCAGCAGTTGCGACATGAAATAGCGCTCCCCGGCGCGCCAGTCGATCAACAGATCCTTCACCAGAAAACTGGCGCTGATCATGCGCAGCCGGTTGTGCATCCAGCCGGTGGCGTTCAGCTGGCGCATGGCGGCATCGACGATCGGGTAGCCTGTTTCGCCCCGCTGCCAGGCGTGCAGCTTCGCCGCGTCATCGCACCAGCGCACCTTGTCCGTCCAGGCAATAAACGGCCGATGGCGGCACAGATCGGGATAGGCCATCAGCAGATGGCGATAGAACTCGCGCCAAATCAGCTCGTTTAGCCAGGCGAAGGCGCCGCTTTCGCGATCTTCCAGCAGCTGCGGGCATTCGGCGCGCAGGCGGTTGAAGCACTGGCGCGGCGACAGCGTGCCGATCGCCAGATAGGGCGACAGGCTACTGGTGCCGGCGAGGGCCGGCAGATCGCGCTGCCGGAGGTAATCCTGCACCTGCTCGCGGCAAAAGGCACGCAGCCGCTGCAACGCGGCCTCCTCGCCGGCGGGATAGCCATCCCCAGTCTCCGCCGTAGGGTAATCGAACGCCGCCGGCGCTTCAGGCGCAGGTAACGCACCACCGGCGCGGATCTTCGGCGCCGGCAGGCAGCTCACGTCGGACTCGGTCAGGCGTTGAAGAAAAGCGTTGCGAAACGGCGTATAGACCTTGTACATCTCGCCGCCGCCGGTGAGTACGCTGCCCGGCGGCAACAGCAGGCTGTCATCGAAACCGTGACACCTCACCCGGCCACTCAACCGCTGTTCTAGCCGCGCATCGCGCCGCCGTTCGTTCAGTTCGTACTGGCGATTGTAAAACAGCGCATCCACCTGCTCTCGCTCGCAATAGTCCGCCAGCCAGTCGATCGACGCGGCAAAGTCCGCACAGGAATGGCAATGCAGCGCAATGCCCTTGTGCGCCAGCGCCTGCTGCACCGCCTGCAGGCTGGCGTGGATCAGCGCCGCCTGCCGCGGCGCCATCTCATGTTGCCGCCACTGCTGCGGTGTGGCGATAAACACCGCCAGCACCCGGGCTTCGGGATCGCTGCAGGCGGCGTGCAGGGCTTTGTTGTCGGTGATACGCAGATCGTTACGCAACCAGACCAGATGCGTGGTCATAAAACTCCTTGTCAATCAATGGCCGTAACGCAAACGCAGCGCCTCCGGATAAGGTTCGAAATAGCGTTGTTCCGCCAGATAGCGATCGGGGTATTCCGCCATGTAATGCTTGAGCAGCGCGATCGGCGCCAACAGCGGCTGCATGCCCTGCCGGTAGCGGTCGATCAGTTGCGCCAGCTCCTGGCGCTGCGCCGCGCTGAGCTGACGGCGGAAGTAGCCCTGCACGTGCATCAACACGTTGGTGTGGTTGCGCCGCGTCGCTTTGTGCGCCAACAGCGCCATCAGGCGGCTGCGGTATTCCACGGCGAAGGCCTCCAGCGAATCCCAGCGGTGAATATCGGCGACGAAGCGCCCCAATTCGCGATACGCCGGCTGCGAATGCGCCAGCAGCGACAGCTTGTAGCGGCTGTGAAACGCGATCAGCCCGCCGCGGGTCAGCCCCTGGCGCCACAGCATGTTCAACTCGTACAGCGCGTACACCCGCTCGATAAAGTTTTCCCGCAGTGCCGCATCCTGCAATCGTCCGTCTTCTTCCACCGGCAGCCACGGCATCTGGCGCAGCAGTTCCGCGGTAAACAGCCCGACGCCGTTTTTACGCGAGTCCTTGCCGTTTTCGCTGTAGACCCGCACCCGCTCCAGGCCGCAGCTCGGTGACTTGGCGCAGACGATATAGCCGCACAGATGCTGCAAGGCCGCCACGCGCTGCGCGGAGAAGCCGCGCATCTCCTCGGTCAAATCCACGCCGGCGTCGTTGCTGTAGCGCATCGCCGGCCACGGCTGCGCCTGCTTCACCAAGCGCAGCGCCGGGCGTGGCGTAGGCAGGCCGATCGCCATTTCCGGGCAAACGGGCTCAAAGCGCACATAGGGCGCCAACTGTTCCACCGCAAAGGCCAGCCGTTTGTGGCCGCCGTCGAAACGCACCGCGTCGCCCAGTAAACAGGCGCTGATGCCGATAGGGATCTTGTCGCTCATACCGCTCTCCCGTGTTGTTGACCGATGAGGAAAGTGTAGAAGAATGGCTTGCCGAATACGACCTTGCGCTTGATAGGGCCGACTATAGGCATAAAAAAACCCTCGCCGCAGGGCGAGGGTTTTCGTGAATCGGCAGTGGCTCAGTAGAAATCGCAGGACGCCAGTTCCGCCTGCTGCAGCCAGACCGGCTTATCGCTGGTTTTTGACCAGACGCGGTGCAGGTAGCTGTAAAAACGCCCGCGATCGCTGCGGAACAGCATCACCGGCAGGGCCAAAATGCCCGCGATAACCACTGCGCTGCGGCGCAGGAGAATCCGATGCAGTGAATAAGCGTGATAGGTCGTAGACATGCGAACCTCCTTAAAAACGCCTGCCGTTGATTTGTCAGGGAAAACGGCGTCGGCGTATCAAATGAACAATCGGTAATTTGGTAACTGGACAAAATTTTAGCGCACTTGATGAAAGTTTACTACTCATCCGACCACTAAATCGCACAAAAAATCGCTAATCGCCGCCGCGATCCGTAATTTTGTTACAGCAAGGTTAATTTTTAACTTACCATGAGTTACATTGTGGTTATTATCTGGTTCATTATTTCCCGCTTACGCCTGTTCTCCCTCCCCCATCAGGGACAATCTCGCCACCGGCCTGATGATTGAAATGCTAAATTTTCGCTGAAATTTCAGCCATTTTTATACTTTTTTTACACCCGCCCGCGCGATTTTTTCATCTTCTTTCTACCCCTCTCCCTACACTGCTTCTATCAAAAACAACACCTCTGGAGGTGTCCCGTGAGTTTCAGCGTTATTGGTGGTGCGCTGTTGGTTCTGCTGCTGTTGGCCTATCTGGTCTACGCCCTGTTTAACGCGGAGGATTTCTGATGGCGGCTTCAGCCTTTTTACTGATCGCCAGCTTCCTGCTGGTGCTTCTGCTGCTGGCCCGGCCGCTGGGCGGCTTTATGGCGCGCCTGATCGAAGGTGAGCCGCTGCCTGCGCTGCGCGGGGTGGAAGCCGGCGTCTGGCGCGCCTGCGGCATCCGCGTCACCGAGATGAACTGGTGGCAGTACGCGCTGGCAATACTGGCGTTCAACCTGCTCGGCCTGGCGCTGCTGTTCGCCCTGCTGATGACGCAAGGTTCGCTGCCGCTCAACCCGCAAGGCTTCCCGGGCCTCTCCTGGGATCTGGCGCTCAACACCGCCGTCAGCTTCGTCACCAACACCAACTGGCAAGCCTACAGCGGCGAAAGCGCCCTCAGCTATTTAAGCCAGATGGCCGGGCTGGCGGTGCAGAACTTCGTCTCCGCCGCCACCGGCATCGCCGTGGCCTTTGCGCTGATCCGCGCCTTTACCCGCCGCGCCGGCAAGACCGTCGGCAACGCCTGGGCCGATCTGTTCCGCATCACGCTGTATGTGCTGCTGCCGATCGCGCTGCTGATCGCCCTGTTCTTCGTCAGCCAGGGCACGCTGCAAAACTTCCTGCCTTACCTGCACGTCACCACGCTCGAAGGCGCGCAGCAGACGCTGCCGATGGGGCCGGTGGCCTCGCAGGAAGCGATCAAGATGCTCGGCACCAACGGCGGCGGCTTCTTCGGCGCCAACTCGGCGCACCCGTTCGAGAACCCAACCGTGCTGACCAACTTCGTGCAGATGCTGGCCATCTTCCTGATCCCCTGCGCGCTGTGCTTCTCCTTCGGCCAGTTGGCCGGTGAAAACCGCCAGGGCCATGCGCTGATCTGGGCGATGGCGCTGATCTTCGTGGCGGCGGTGGTGGCGGTGATGGTCGCCGAGCTGGCAGGCAACCCGCACCTGAGCGCGCTGGGCGCCGACAGCAACATCAATATGGAAGGCAAAGAGTCGCGCTTCGGCATTCTCGCCACCAGCCTGTTCTCGGTAGTCACCACCGCCGCGTCCTGCGGGGCGGTCAACGCCATGCACGACTCCTTCACCGCGCTGGGCGGCATGGTGCCGATGTGGCTGATGCAGATCGGCGAAGTGGTGTTCGGCGGCGTCGGCTCCGGCCTGTACGGCATGCTGCTGTTCGTGCTGCTGACGGTGTTTATCGCCGGTCTGATGATCGGCCGCACCCCGGAATATCTGGGCAAGAAGATCGACGTTTACGACATGAAGATGACCGCGCTGGCGATCCTGGTCACGCCGACGCTGGTGCTGCTGGGCAGCGCGCTGGCCATCGGCACCGACGCGGGCCGCGCCGGCATCCTCAACCCGGGCGCCCACGGCTTCAGCGAAGTGCTGTACGCCCTGTCCTCCGCCGCCAACAACAACGGCAGCGCCTTCGCCGGGTTGAGCGTCAATACGCCGTTCTACAACCTGCTGCTGGCCTTCGCCATGTTCGTCGGCCGCTTCGGGGTGATCCTGCCGGTGCTGGCGATTGCCGGCTCGCTGAGCGCCAAGCAGCGCCAGCCGGCGGGCAACGGCACCCTGCCGACCTATGGGCCGCTGTTTATCGGCCTGCTGATCGGCACCGTGCTGCTGGTGGGCGCGCTGACCTTCGTGCCGGCGCTGGCGCTGGGCCCGGTGGCCGAGCATTTGCAGCTTTGGTTGGCAAACTAATCGACGTCACAGAGAGAGAATAAGAGATGACTCGCAAACAACGCGCGCTGTTTGAACCGGCTCTGGTGCGCACCGCGCTGATCGATGCGGTGAAAAAACTGGACCCTCGCGTTCAATGGCGCAACCCGGTGATGTTCGTGGTGTATATCGGCAGCATTCTGACCACCGCCATCTGGCTGGCGATCCTCACCGGCCAAACCGACGGCGCCGCCGCCTTCACCGGCAGCGTCGCCCTGTGGCTGTGGTTCACCGTGCTGTTCGCCAACTTCGCCGAGGCGCTGGCCGAAGGGCGTAGCAAGGCCCAGGCGGAAAGCCTGAAGGGCACCAAGAAAACCAGCTGGGCGAAAAAGCTGGCCGGCCCGCGCCGCGACGGCGCCACGGAGAAAGTGGCCGCCGAGAGCCTGCGCAAAGGCGATATCGTGCTGGTGGAAGCCGGCGATACCATCCCGTGCGACGGCGAAGTGCTGGAAGGCGGCGCCTCGGTGGATGAAAGCGCCATCACCGGCGAATCCGCGCCGGTGATCCGCGAGTCCGGCGGCGACTTCTCCTCGGTCACCGGCGGCACCCGCGTGCTGTCCGACTGGCTGGTGGTGCAGTGCAGCGTCAACCCGGGGGAAACCTTCCTCGATCGCATGATCGCCATGGTGGAAGGCGCCAAACGCCGCAAAACGCCGAACGAGATCGCGCTGACCATCCTGCTGGTGGCGCTGACCATCGTGTTCGTCCTAGCCACCGCCACCCTGTTCCCGTTCTCGCAATACAGCGTGGAAGCGGCCGGCAGCGGCAGCGTGGTCACCATCACCGTGCTGGTCGCGCTGCTGGTCTGCCTGATCCCCACCACTATCGGCGGCCTGCTGTCCGCCATCGGCGTGGCCGGGATGAGCCGCATGCTCGGCGCCAACGTGATCGCCACCAGCGGCCGCGCGGTGGAAGCCGCCGGCGACGTGGACGTGCTGCTGCTGGATAAAACCGGCACCATCACGCTGGGCAACCGCCAGGCTTCGGAGTTCCTGCCGGCGCCGGGCGTGAAAGAGCAAGAGCTGGCGGACGCCGCGCAGCTGGCCTCGCTGGCGGACGAAACGCCGGAAGGCCGCAGCATCGTGGTGCTGGCCAAACAGCGCTTCAACCTGCGCGAACGCGATCTGCAGGCGCTGAACGCCACCTTCGTGCCCTTCTCCGCCCAGACCCGCATGAGCGGCGTCAACGTGCAGGAGCGCATGATCCGCAAAGGCGCGGTGGACGCCATTCGCCGCCACGTCGAAACCAATCAGGGCCACTTCCCGCGGGCGGTGGACGATCTGGTGGAAAGCGTGGCGCGCACCGGCGGCACGCCGCTGGTGGTGGCGGAAGGCGCCCGGGTGCTGGGCGTGGTGGCGCTGAAGGATATCGTCAAGGGCGGCATCAAGGAACGCTTCAATGAGCTGCGCAAGATGGGCATCAAAACGGTGATGATCACCGGCGATAACCCGCTGACCGCGGCGGCGATCGCCGCCGAAGCCGGGGTGGACGATTTCCTGTCGGAAGCCACGCCGGAAGCCAAGCTGGCGCTGATCCGCCAGTATCAGGGAGAAGGTCGTTTGGTGGCGATGACCGGCGACGGCACCAACGACGCCCCGGCGCTGGCGCAGGCCGATGTGGCGGTGGCGATGAACTCCGGCACCCAGGCCGCCAAAGAGGCGGGCAACATGGTCGATCTGGATTCCAACCCGACCAAGCTGATCGAAGTGGTGCACATCGGCAAACAGATGCTGATGACGCGCGGCTCGCTGACCACCTTCAGCATCGCCAACGACGTGGCCAAATACTTCGCCATCATTCCGGCGGCGTTCGCGGCCACCTACCCGCAGCTGAACGCGCTGAACGTGATGCACCTGCACTCCCCCGCCTCCGCCATCATGTCGGCGGTGATCTTCAACGCCCTGGTGATCGTGTTCCTGATCCCGCTGGCGCTGAAAGGGGTGAGCTATAAACCGATGAGCGCCGCGGCCCTGCTGCGCCGCAACCTGTGGCTGTACGGGGTCGGCGGTCTGCTGGTGCCGTTCGTCGGCATCAAATTGATCGACCTGATCCTGGTCGCGCTGCACGTCGCCGGTTAACCATTGAGGGAAATGAACATGACTTATTTACGACCTGCGCTGGTGATGCTGATTTTGCTGACGCTGATCACCGGCATCGCCTATCCGCTGCTGACCACCGGGCTGGCGCAGCTGCTGTTTCCGGCCGCGGCCAACGGCTCGCTGCTGTACCAAGGCGACAAGGCGGTCGGCTCCGCGCTGATCGGCCAGAACTTTACGCGCGCCGACTATTTCTGGGGCCGCCCGTCGGCCACCGGCGATTCGGCCTATAATCCACAGGCCTCCGCCGGCAGCAACCTGGCGGCCACCAACCCGGCGCTGGATAAGGCTATCGCCGAACGCGCAGCGCAGCTGCGCCAGGCCAACCCGACAATGAGCGGCCCGATCCCGGTCGATCTGCTGACTGCCTCCGGCAGCGGGTTGGATCCGCAGATCTCGATCGCCGCCGCGCAATATCAGCTGGCGCGGGTCGCGGCGGCGCGTCATCTGCCGCCGGAACAGGTCGCCAAACTGATCGACGACAATACCGATCGGGCCACGCCCAACTTCATGGGGGAATCGGTGGTCAACGTGCTGAAGCTGAACCTGGCGCTGGATGCGTTGAAGTAACGCGCCGTATTCAGCATAGTGATAGGGTTCGGCATGCCGAACCCCTTTTTGCTTGGTAACACAAGGAATTGTCATGGTCGAAGAAGAGCAGCAGCGCCCCGATCCCGATAGCCTGCTGGCGCTGGCCAATGAAAAGCCGCGCGGCCGGTTGAAGGTATTCTTCGGCGCCTGCGCCGGCGTGGGCAAAACCTACGCCATGCTGCAGGAGGCCCAGCGTTTGCGCGCTCAGGGGCTGGACGTGCTGGTCGGCGTGGTGGAAACCCACGGCCGCAGCGAAACCGCCGCCCTGCTCGACGGCCTGTCGCTGCTGCCGCAAAAACGCATCCAGCATCGCGGCCGGCTGGTGCATGAATTCGATCTCGACGCCGCGCTGGCGCGCCACCCGGCGCTGGTGCTGATGGACGAACTGGCGCACAGCAACGCCCAGGGTTCGCGCCACCCCAAACGCTGGCAGGATGTGGAAGAGCTGCTGGACGCCGGCATCGACGTGCTGACTACCGTCAACGTGCAGCATCTGGAAAGCCTGAACGACGTCGTGGGCGGCGTGACCGGCGTGCGGGTGCGCGAAACGGTGCCCGACCACGTGTTTGACGAAGCCGCCGAAGTGGTGCTGGTCGATCTGCCGCCGGACGATCTGCGCCGGCGGCTGCACGAAGGCAAAGTGTATATTCCCGGTCAGGCCGAGCGCGCCATCGAGCACTTCTTTCGCAAAGGCAACCTGATCGCCCTGCGCGAGCTGGCGCTGCGCCGCACCGCCGATCGGGTCGATGATCAGATGCGCGAGTTTCGCGATACCCAGGGGCGCGAGAAAGTGTGGCACACCCGCGACAGCATTCTGCTGTGCGTCGGCCACAACAGCGGCAACGAAAAGCTGGTGCGCATCGCCGCCCGGCTGGCGGCGCGGCTCGGCTGCCACTGGCATGCGGTCTACGTGGAAACCCCCAAGCTGCACCGGCTACCGGAAAACCAGCGCCGCGCCATTCTGCGCGCGCTGCGGCTGGCGCAGGAGCTGGGGGCAGAAACCGCCACCCTGGCCGATCCGTCCGAAGAGCGCGCGGTGCTGCGCTACGCCCGCGAGCATAACCTCGGCAAAATCATCATCGGCCGCCGCAGCGAACAGCGCTGGAAGCTGCGCGGCAGCTTCGCCGATCGCCTCGGCCGGCTGGGCCCGGATCTCGATCTGGTGATCGTGGCGCTGGAGAACGACGCCGCGCAGCCGCCGCCGGGCAAGGAGCACGACGGCCGCAGCTTCAATGAGAAATGGCGCATGCAGCTGCGCGGCTGCGCGGTGGCGGTGGCGCTGTGCGCGCTGATCACCCTGCTCTCGCAGTGGCTGCTGCCGGGCTTCGATCAGGCCAACCTGGTGATGATCTATCTGCTCGGCGTGGCGATCGTCGCGCTGTTCTTCGGCCGCTGGCCGTCGGTGCTGGCGGCGGTGATCAACGTCGCCAGCTTCGATCTGTTCTTCGTCCAGCCCGAATGGTCGTTCGCCGTCAGCGATATGCAGTATCTGCTGACCTTCGGCGTGATGCTCGCCGTCGGCATCATCATCGGCAACCTGACCGCCGGGGTGCGTTATCAGGCCCGGGTGGCGCGCTACCGCGAGCAGCGGGCGCGTCACCTGTACGAAATGTCGCGCGGGCTGAGCCGCGCGCTGACCGTGGCCGACATCGCCAACACCAGCCGCCACTTCCTCTCCAGCAGTTTCCAGGCGAAAACCGTGCTGCTGCTGCCGCAGGAAGACGGCCGCCTGCAACAGATGGTCGGCGAGGAAGGCGGGCTGCTGTCGGTTGATGAAGCCATCGCGCGCTGGAGCTTCGACAAAGGCCTGCCGGCAGGTGCCGGCACCGACACCCTGCCCGGCGTGCCTTACCAGCTGCTGCCGCTCAATACCCCTAAGCAGACCTTCGGCCTGCTGGCGATCGAGCCCAACAACCTGCGCCAGCTGATGGTGCCGGAACAGCAGCGGCTGCTGCAGACCTTCGCGGTGCTGATCGCCAGCGCGCTGGAGCGGCTGCACCTGGCGCGCAGCGCCGAAGAAGCCAAGTTGGACGCCGAGCGCGAACAGCTGCGCAACTCCCTGCTGGCGGCGCTGTCGCACGATCTGCGCACGCCGCTGACCGTGCTGTTCGGCCAGGCGGAAATCCTCACGCTGGACCTGGCGGCCGAAGGCTCCAATCACGCCACCCAGGCCAGCCAGATCCGCCAGCAGGTGCTGAGCACCACCCGGCTGGTGAACAACCTGCTGGATATGGCGCGCATCCAGTCCGGCGGTTTCAGCCTGCGGAAAGAGTGGCAGTCGCTGGAAGAGATCGTCGGCGCCTCGCTGCACATGCTGGAGCCGCTGCTCATCCAGCATCCGATCGTGGTCGAGCTGCCGCCGGAACAGATCCTGGTCAACTGCGACGGCAGCCTGCTGGAACGGGTGTTCACCAACCTGTTGGAAAACGCCAATAAATACGCCGGCGCCGAGGCCACCATCGGCATTCGCGCCCGCACGCTGCCCGAGTGGCTGGAAGTCGAGGTCTGGGATAACGGCCCCGGCATCCCCGCCGATCAGCTGCAGCTGATTTTCGACAAGTTTTCACGCGGCAATAAAGAGTCGGCGATCCCCGGCGTCGGCTTGGGGTTAGCGATTTGCCGTGCCATTATTGAAGTGCATGATGGCCGCATCTGGGCGGAAAACGGCGCCAACGGCGGCGCCAGCTTCCGCTTCGTGCTGCCGCTGGAAAAACCGCCCGAGATCGACGGTGACGCCTTCGATCTGTAATCAACGCAGGGGAAACGTGAGCATAACGCCAACCAACATTCTGATTGTTGAAGATGAAAAAGAGATCCGCCGCTTCGTGCGCACCGCGCTGGAGAGCGAAGGCCTGCGGGTGTTTGAAAGTGAAACGCTGCAGCGCGGGCTGATTGAAGCCGGCACGCGCAAACCGGATCTGATCATCCTTGATTTGGGGTTGCCGGATGGCGACGGGCTGAGTTACATCCGCGATCTGCGGCAGTGGAGCGCCATTCCGGTGATCGTGCTGTCGGCACGCAACGCCGAGGAGGACAAGATCGCCGCACTGGACGCCGGCGCCGACGACTACCTCAGCAAGCCGTTCGGCATCGGCGAGCTGCTGGCGCGGGTGCGGGTCGCGCTGCGCCGCCACTCCGCCAGCCAGCAGGAAAGCCCGCTGGTGAGTTTTTCAGCGATCACCGTCGATCTGGTGAATCGCCGGGTGCTGCGCAACGACGAAGATTTGCACCTGACGCCGATCGAGTTTCGCCTGCTGGCGGAACTGCTGGCCAACGCCGGCAAGGTGATCACCCAACGTCAGCTGTTGAGCCACGTCTGGGGGCCGAACTACGTGGAGCACAGCCACTACCTGCGCATCTACATGGGCCATCTGCGGCAGAAGCTGGAAGCCGATCCGGCCCGGCCCAAACACCTGCTGACCGAAACCGGCGTCGGCTACCGCTTCATGCCTTAACCCCGGCGGGCGCGGTGTGCCGCGCCTTTACGCCGCCGGACCTTTCTTCAATCCGACCATAAATTCCTTAAACGCATCGCGCAGCGGAGCGAACACCGGGTGTTTGCGGTTTTCGATCATCACTTCGGAGAACAGCTTCAAGCCTACGGCGAAGGCCGCGCTCTGCTCGGGGCCGAAGTTCAGATCGTCACGCGCCCGGATACGCTCGACGATCTCGAGAATATCGTCGTGGTTGGTCACTTCAAAACTCAGCGGCGCTTTCTCGACGGGATTGCCCTGGCGATCGCTCAGGGCTTCAACGGTAATAGTAAAACGGTGGCCGGGCATCAGTTCTTCTCCTGCTGCGTGGGTTGAATATGCATTTCGCTTTCGATCGCCGCCACGGCGGTCAGCAACGCGGCGTTGATGCGCTCCACCTGCTGCGGCGTAAGATCGGCGCGCATCACGTTGCCGCGCAGCAGGCTGCGCAGGCGGTTCATGGCGTCGTAGATGCCTTCCGCCAGGTTGCCGTGCCGATGATGCTCGCGGCCGGCGCCCGCCAGGCGCGCCAGAATGACGTCAACCACCTGTTGATGCTTTTGCAGCTCGCCCTCGCCCGCGGCGGTGATGCGGTAGCTTTTGCGGCCGTTGCCGGTGGTGAGCGGCTCAAGGAAATCCTGCTCTTCCAGCAGCGTCAGCGTGGGGTAAATCACCCCCGGGCTCGGCACATACAGGCCGGAAGAGGCTTCCTCGATCGCCTTGATCAGCTCATAGCCGTGGCTGGGCTTGCGCGCCACCAGCGCCAGCAACACCAGGCGCAGATCGCCGTGTTCGAACAGACGATGACGCCCGCCCCGGCCGCCGCGCCCACCCCGGCCGTGCTCTTCGCCGTCGCCGCCGAAATGATGGCGCCCGCCGCGATGACGGCGGCCCTCTTCACATTCATGATGGTGATGCCGGTGTAAACCTAATCGATGAAACATAGGGTGATACCTCGCTTTAACAGTGAACATCAATACGAGGTTGTTTAGATATATCTAAACAGCGTCGATAACGCTAATCTAGATCGATATATCTAAATTCGCAAGCGCGCACCGATAAAAAGATATATCTAAATTGCAGGCATAAAAAAAGCGCTGTAAAAACAGCGCTTTTTATCAATCAGGGAAAGTGATTACTTGGCGGAAGCCAGCACTTCGCTGACGATTTCGACCGCTTCATGCTCAATCTTCTCGCGGTGTTCCGCGCCGAGGAAGCTCTCGCAATAGATCTTGTAAGCCTCTTCGGTACCGGAAGGACGGGCCGCGAACCAGCCGTTGTCGGTCATCACTTTCAGCCCGTCGATCGAGGCGCCGTTACCCGGCGCCGCGGTCAAACGTGCGGTGATCGGATCTCCGCCCAGCGTACTGGCCTTGACCATCTCCGGCGACAGCTTGGACAGCGCCGCTTTCTGCGCATGGGTTGCCGGCGCCTGGATGCGGTTATAGCTCGGCGCACCGAAACGCTTGGCCAGATCGTCATAGTGATGCTGCGGGTTCTCACCGGTTACCGCGGTGATTTCAGCCGCCAGCAGGCACATGATGATGCCGTCTTTGTCCGTCGACCACGGCTGGCCGTTGAAGCGCAGGAACGAAGCCCCGGCGCTCTCTTCGCCGCCGAAGCCCAGGCTGCCGTCGAACAGGCCGTCCACAAACCATTTGAAACCGACCGGCACTTCCACCAGCTTGCGGCCCAGGTCGGCCACCACGCGGTCGATCATCGCGCTGGACACCAGCGTTTTACCGACTGCGACATCGGCGCCCCACTGCGGGCGATGTTGGAACAGGTAGTTGATGGCTACCGCCAGATAGTGGTTCGGGTTCATCAGGCCTTTCGGCGTGACAATGCCGTGGCGGTCGTAATCCGGATCGTTGGCGAACGCCAGATCGAATTTGTCGCGCAGCGCCAGCAGGCCGGCCATCGCCGACTCGGACGAGCAGTCCATGCGGATGATGCCGTCGTGATCCAGGTGCATGAAGCGGAAGGTCTGATCGATGGAATCGTTCACCAGCGTCAGATCCAGCTTGTAGTGTTCCGCCACGCGCTGCCAATAGGCGATGCCGGAGCCGCCGAGCGGATCCACGCCCAGCTTCAGGCCGGCGCGTTGAATGGCCGGCATGTCGACCACCTCAACCAGGCCTTCGACATAAGGCTGCACCAGGTCTTTGGCGTGCAGGTGGCCACTGTTCCAGGCCTTGTCCAGCGACTGGCGCTGAACGCCTTTCAGCTGCTGCGCCAGCAGTTCGTTGGCGCGCTTCTCGATCACCGACGTCAGGTTGGTGTCAGCCGGGCCGCCGTTCGGCGGATTGTATTTGATGCCGCCGTCTTCCGGCGGGTTGTGGGACGGCGTAATGACGATGCCGTCGGCCTGCGCGCCGCCGCGGCGGTTGTGGCACAGAATGGCGTGCGATACCGCCGGCGTTGGCGTGAAACCGTTATTTTCCTGCACGATCACATCGACGCCGTTGGCGGTCAGCACTTCCAGCACGGAAATGAAGGCCGGCTCAGACAGCGCATGGGTGTCTTTGCCCACGTAGCACGGGCCGGTGGTGCCCTGCTGATGACGAACTTCGGCGATCGCCTGAGCGATGGCGAGGATGTGCGCTTCGTTGAAGCTGTGGCGCTGCGCGCTGCCGCGGTGGCCGGAGGTGCCAAACTTCACCGCGTGTGCGGCATTGCCGGCTTCAGGTTGCAGCACATAGTACTGCGACGTCAGCTGGGCTACGTTGATCAGATCGCTTTGGCGGGCGGGCTGCCCGGCACGTGGATTATTCGCCATCGACATATCTCCCTCATCCCTGTCGGTGACCGGGCAATACGTCGCGCACGGCCAGCATGACGGGCTGTTCGCTAAATTAGACGGTACCGCAAACTTTCTCGATCAGTTCCGCCGGGAACTGCATCGCCTGCATGATGTGTTCGATCATGCTGCGTTTGCGGCCGGTATTGGTATTGGTGATCACCCAGTAAGGGGTGCCCGGTACATGCTTCGGCTTGGTATGCGTGCCGTTGGCCAGCAGGGTCTGCTGATCGCCGGCGAAATAGGTGCGGGTACGGCCGGTCAACGCCTCGGTGGCGGCGGCGAAACCGGCGGCATCGAGGGTGTACAGCGTGGACAGCACCAGCATGAAACGGTTGACCGCTTTGTTCTGCTCGGCGTATTCATCCGATAACAGCAGCTCACGCATGGCGCGCACGCGATCGCGCGGACGCTGCGCCGGCGCCGCTTTTTCCAGCTCGACGGACTGCGGGGCACTGGCGGCAGGCAACGCGCGCACCGGCTGCCCGGCGGTGAATTTCAACATGCGGCGTAAAATATCGGACGCGCTTTCACCGATGTGTTGCGTGTGGCTGGCAATATAACGGTAAAGCTCTTCGTCGACTTCAATAGTTTTCATCTTTATCCAATACTGTTTTTTCTACTTAGAACCTGAAGCCAGATCCTGCATTCAAGCCATGGGATTATAAGGTTAAAAGCGCTGGGGCGAACACAACAATGTGCCTCCGGACGGCAAATGCAGACTAATACCTATAGCCGGCACTGCCAAGCCCGCGCCGCGAAAATTCCGCATGATTCATCGTGCGATTCAATCATGATACCCTAATCTGAATCTCTCTCAGTATGAACTTCGCCATGAAATTACATTATCAACTGCTGGCCGCCGAGTCAGACGCGCTGCCGGTGCTGCTGATCCACGGGCTGTTCGGCAATCTGGACAACCTGGGCGTGCTGGCGCGCGATCTGCATAAACAGCACACGGTGATCAAGGTCGATCTGCGCAATCACGGCCTCTCCCCGCGCGCCGACGACATGAACTACCCCGCCATGGCGCAGGATCTGCTGGCGCTGCTCGACGAACTGCAGCTGGAGAAAGCGATCGTCATCGGCCATTCGATGGGCGGCAAAGCGGCGATGGCGCTGACCGCCATCGCGCCCGAGCGCGTCGCCAGGCTGATCGTTATCGACGTCGCGCCGGTGAATTACCAGACCCGCCGCCACGACGAGATTTTCGCCGCG
Source organism: Serratia sp. CY27727 (assembly GCF_052169275.1). Taxonomy (NCBI): domain Bacteria; kingdom Pseudomonadati; phylum Pseudomonadota; class Gammaproteobacteria; order Enterobacterales; family Yersiniaceae; genus Serratia; species Serratia sp. CY27727. The sequence goes on from NZ_JBJNLB010000007.1 coordinate 47,768, forward strand.
CTGAAGGCCGTCAGCGCCGCCGGCATCACCCAGCGCCAGGCGGCCGCCGAGCTGATGCGCGACTACCTGCAGGAAGAAGGCGTGATCCAGTTCCTGCTGAAGTCCTTCCACAACGGCGAATGGCGCTTCAACCTGCCGGTGCTGATCGCACGCTACGAAGACATCACCGGCTGGCAGGAAGTCCCGCCCTGGCCGCACCCGACCCTGTTCATTCGCGGCGGCCTGTCGCCGTACGTGCAGGACAGTTACCGTGCGGACATCGCCCGCCAGTTCCCGCAGGCCCGCGCGCACGTCGTCGCCGGTACCGGCCATTGGGTGCACGCCGAAAAACCGGAAGCGGTGCTGCGCGCCATCCACCGTTTCCTCGACGAAGCCTGAAAAACACGCTTTCCTGGCGAAAAAACGCGCTAAAGATAACGGCTTAGCGCGTTTAGCCCGCAGTTAGGCATTGTCGCCGCTCCATCTGCTGGGGTAATATGGCGCGCTATAATTTTGCCGCCGCGCCAGCGCGTTCGCGAACGCCGGTTCGGGGGTGAATTTGGGTTAGGGTTTATTGGCCCGAAGTGTGTTAACCGATGCCTCCGGAAGCGTGCGAGCGCTTTTTGATGCAAACTCCCTTGCAGTACCGCTACCTATGGCAAAAGAACAAACGGATCGCACGACGCTGGATCTGTTCGCAGATGAACGCCGTCCGGGGCGCCCGAAAACCAACCCGCTCTCCCGCGATGAACAGCTTAGAATCAATAAGCGCAATCAGTTACGGCGCGATAAAGTGCGTGGATTGCGGCGCGTAGAGCTGAAAATCAACGCGGATGCGGTGGACGCCCTGAACAAACTGGCGGAACAGCGCAACATCAGCCGCAGCGAACTCATCGAGCAGATGCTGTTGGCGCAACTGGCGGAAGAACAGCCGGAACATTGATCTCTTCGGCCGCACGCGCGGCGCGGCGTTAAGGACAACGCCGGATCGACCACGCTTTTCTTCATTCTCCGGCATCGCATAAATGCGATAAAACCCCGGCGCCACTTTCTGGCATGATACGCATTTACCGGCTAGAGACTGCGCCTGTCGGCGCCCGCCCCGGAGGCGAAAGGCTCTTGCCATGGCATCATTTTAATCGGCGTCAGCGGCGGCAGTGCCGGCGTCGAGTAATGCAATTACTTGAATTTAAAGGTTATACGCGATATGGCTACTGTAGGCATTTTCTTTGGCAGCGACACTGGCAATACCGAAAACATTGCCAAAATGATCCAGAAAATTCTCCAGAAACAGTTTGGCGACGACGTCTCTGAAGTGCATGACATCGCTAAAAGCAGCAAAGAAGACCTGGAAGGGTTCGATATCCTGCTGCTGGGTATCCCGACCTGGTACTACGGTGAAGCACAGTGTGACTGGGATGATTTCTTCCCGACGCTGGAAGAAGTCGACTTCAACGGCAAACTGGTGGCGCTGTTCGGCTGCGGCGACCAGGAAGACTACGCGGAATACTTCTGTGACGCGATGGGCACCATCCGCGACATCATCGAACCACGCGGCGCGGCCATCGTGGGCCACTGGCCGACCAAGGGCTACCACTTCGAGGCCTCCAAAGGCCTGGCGGACGACAACCACTTCATCGGTCTGGCGATCGACGAAGATCGTCAGCCGGAGCTGACCAACGAGCGCGTGGACGCCTGGGTCAAACAGATCGTCGAAGAGCTGAGCCTGGCCGATATCGTCGGCTAAGCCCCGGCACTGGCGAAAGGTTGAACAAAGGCCCTGTAAAGTGCATAGTGTGCCCACAGGGCCGTCATCGGCAGCAGGGATTGCTGCGATAGAAGCTACAGATTTGTAACTTCCCACCCCGTCACGGTAGACTGAGATATCGGTTTATCCCATCCATCAAGGCGTTGCATGCAAAACATGCAATAGTGCAATTATATCTTTGTTAACAACCGGCGGTTTCTATTTAGTACAACCGGTTCTATAATGAGACGCATTAACTCTTTGTGCCGACCGATGCCACAGGCGAGTACGCCTCAACTTGATTAGCATAGTAACAGGACTGAATTCGCATGACCGACAACAACATCGCATTGAAGAAGGCCGGCTTAAAAGTCACGCTTCCGCGACTCAAAATCCTGGAAGTACTGCAAAATCCGGAATGCCATCACGTCAGTGCGGAAGATTTGTACAAAAAACTGATTGATATGGGCGAAGAGATCGGGCTGGCAACGGTTTATCGCGTACTGAACCAGTTTGACGATGCGGGCATTGTGACACGTCACAATTTCGAAGGCGGCAAGTCCGTGTTCGAGCTGACCCAACAGCATCACCACGATCACCTGATTTGTCTGGACTGCGGCAAAGTGATCGAATTCAGCGACGAATCCATCGAAGTTCGCCAGCGTGATATCGCCAAGCAGCACGGCATCAAGCTCACCAACCACAGCCTGTACCTGTACGGCCACTGCGAAACCGGTGACTGTCGTGAAGACGAAACACTGCACGACAAGAAATAAGCCTGACCGGCTATGAAAAACCGCCTCACACCGAGGCGGTTTTTTTATGCCCGCCGTGCAACGGGCAAAAAAATCCCCGGACAAGCCGGGGAAAATCATGTCATGAAATATCACAATTGCAGCGGCACTGCGACTCCACGTACTACTCTCACTTCAACGTCCACCCCGCGCCGACACGCGCGAAGGCAGACGCATTCCCCCTTCGTTATACGGCCTGCCGCCGGGCAGCAGGCCGTTGCACCGGGCTTAAACCTTCTCGGCGCGGCTGTAGCGTTTACCGTCCGGGCTGACCGAACGCACCTGAACGTCACCGGAAACCGCCGGTTTGGCCTTGGCGTCATAGCGCTGCCACTGCTTGCCGCCGTCGGTGGAATACTCGATGCCCAATCCCGGCAGCGCGATATTCGCCTCCAGCTTGCCGCCCGCTACGCGCGCGCCCGGCACTGGCAGACGGTAAGCGACGCCGCCTTTGTCCAGCTTGGCCAGTTCACGCTGGCCCAGAATATTGGCGAAGCGCAGCCAGTCTTTCTCCAGCGCCTTGGTATCGACAAAGTGGGTTTCCCCGCCTTTGTATTCGCGGCCGGCGCGATAGTCCTGCTCCCAACCGGCGCGGTGCCAGGCGCGTTCCGCCACCGACAGCGCGCGTGGGAAGATCATGTATTCCATCTGCGGATCGGTGCGCTGGGTTTCGCTCCACAGCTGAGCGGACAGCCCGTAGGCACCCGGCCACGGCTTGTCGCTCTTGGCGCTGAAGGGGTTGCCGTCGCGGTCGACCGAGGTTTCCGCGTTCTGCGGCATGTTGTCCGGCGCAAAGCTGAACACCTTGCGCTCGTCGCTGAAGCGGGTGCCCCAGTAGTAACCGCGCTCGTCCGGGTTCACCTCATAAGGGAAGTCCATATAGACGTAGTCCGGGTTGGAAACCACCACTTCATACCCTTTGTTGGCCCAGTCGTTGACGCTATCGAAACCGCCCCAGTACAGGGTATCCCAGAAGTTGACGCCCACGCGCGAGGTGGCGAACGCCTTCGCGCTCTCGGCGTCTTTCAGGCCGTCCTGCCAGGCCTGCATTCTGTCGATGCCGTGCGCCTTCACCAGCTTGCTGACCTCTTGGCCGAAGTAGCTCGGCAGGTGCTCCATGTCGGCCACCTTGCCTTCTTTGATCATCGTCTGGCACACCTGCGACTTGGCCCACGGCTTGTCTTCGTTGCTCTGATCGATGATGCCTTTGCCCGGTTCCGGTTTCGCCTTGTCGGTGTAGCCGGCGCCCAGGCGAATGTTTTTCGCTTCGTCACCGCCGAAGTGCCAGGTCTTGATCGGCTGGCCGGCTTCTTTATGCATCTGGGCGATCTCGCCGATCACCTTGTCGACAAAGCGCTGGGAAGAGTCCAGGCACGGGTTCAGGTAGCTCTGGCGGTTAAAGAACTGCACGGAGGTGGTGTTGGAGGTATCGGTCGGATCCACCAGGCGGAATTCGTTGGCCTCCTGCTCTTTCCCGGCGGCATGCAGCTTTTTATAGCGCGCTTCCATCGAGAGCACCGCGGCGCGGGCGTGCGCCGGCATGTCGATCTCCGGGATCACTTCAATCTGGCGCGCCTGGGCGTATTTGATGATGTCGATATAGTCCTGACGGCTGAAGAAGCCGCCGTAGACGTCCGGCCCCTGGCCGTACTGCGGCAGCAGGCAGGTGGTTTCGCTCAGATCGTGGCAGCGCTGGCCGCCGACTTCCGTCAGCTCAGGCAAACCGGGGATCTCGATGCGCCAGCCTTCGTCATCGCTCAGGTGGAAGTGGAATTTGTTGAGCTTGTAGGCCGCCATCTGATCCAGCAGGCGCAGCACCGCGTCCTTCTTATGGAAGTTGCGCGCCACGTCGAGGAAAATGCCGCGATACTCGAAGCGCGGCGCATCGCTGGCGTCCAGCGTGGCGATCTTGCCGCTGCCGTCGCTCGGCACTAACGACAGGATCGACTGCAGCCCGTAGAACACCCCGGCCTGATCGAAACCGATCACTCGCGCCTCTTTCTTGCCGATTTTCAACTCATAGGCGCCTGACACCGCCATCGCGCCTTTAAACTTACCCGGCTGAATGTCGGTCTTGATAGGATAGCCGTTGGCCTGAACCGGCACGCCCAGCAGCGCAAAGCGCTGGTTGACGGCGTCCGCCGCCGGCTTGACCAGCGTGCTCAGATCCGGTGCCACGCCGTTACGCAGATCGGCATCCTGCGCGTGCACTTTCACCTGCATCGGCGTCGGCACGATCTGGCCACGCAGCGCGCCGGCAGGCAGCGTCTGCAGATCGGCATTGCTGACAAAGCGCGAAGCCGGCGTCATCAGAATGTTTTTGTCGTCCTTGGTGCGCTTCCACTGGTCGCCGGTGAACGGCGCCACGAACTGATCCAGATTTTCGGTATCGGTATTCGCCAGCATTTTCGGCTTGGCGTCGCCGGACGTGGCATACCAGCGCGGCAGGAAGTCGTTTCTGAACAGCTGCCAGTATTCGGCCACCACTGGAATTTCCACCGCCTTACCGGCCGGGAAACCGCTGAATTTGGCGGTCGGCTCCAGCTTGTACAGATCGCCGGTGAGGTGAGCTATCTTGAACTGGTCGTTATCCACCCGCAGGGTCTGGCGCGGGCTGTGGAAATAGATGACCCAGTCTTTGCCGTCGATCGCCTGGCCGTCGTTGCTGAGGGTGAACAACACCCGGTTGCAAGAGGCCCAGTCGGCGCCCAGCGCCGCGCAGTCCACGCCGTTTTCGCCGGCGCGGTTATCCAGCATTTTCACGTTCAGCTTCAGCTGGCTCAGCTGATCCACCAGCTGTTGATCGGCCATGGCGTTTCCCATGCCGCCCAGGAATCCCATCGTTGCCGTCAAAGCGGCTAATGCGCTCAGTTTGAATGCGTTCATGTTCTTATCCTTCTTAATTATTGTTATCGCGAATTTCTTGCCACAGCTTGCCGCACTTGGCGTCGTAAGCCTGACCGTTGCCGCTGTGAACCGCCATAATGCAGTTCTGATAATCCATCACCCGCACCGTTTCCTGCGCGGCGAACTGCTGGTGCTGCTTCTCTTGCTTCAGCACGTTCAGCACCGCCTTGCAAGGCTGCAGACGCTCCGGCGAACCTTCGGCGGTGTTGATGCAGGCGCTGTAAGCCTGCTTCAATTTGGCGTCTTCCGGCGGCGCGGCGGGTTGCGCGCAGGCGCTCAAGGCCGCGGCGGCCGCCAACATCAGCATGATTTTTTTCATCGTTGAATTCCCTTAACTGCCCCCGGCGGCGAGGCCGGGGAACGCATCAGAAGATGGTGAATGGCGCGATGACCATGAACTTGACGTCTTTCTCGTCCTGGAAGATGTTGCCGTAACCGCCGCCCCAGCTCGGGATGTTGGTGTGGTTGTCATACTGGGTGTAGTGCAGCTTGATCAGCGTGCCCTTGGCGCGCCCTTCCTGGATGGTGTACATCGCGTCCAGGCTCCAGGCGCTCTCTTTCAGGCGCTGGCTCTGATCGTAGATCGGGTTGGTGCTCGGCTTGGCGTCCCAGGCGTAAACGTAGGAGCCGCCGACCGCCATGCCCGGCAGGTTCCAGTTGCTGAGGTCATACATCACGCCGGCGTACACCGCTTTCTCGCCGTTGGCGTTAAAGTCGGAGCGGTTGTCCCACCACACGTCCAGGCGGCCGTTGGACGAGGCGTAGGTTGGGGTCATGCGCTGCAGGAAGAAGCCCTGGTTGCCTTCCGCCTTGACCATGGTGCCTTCCAGACGCCAGTTGAACTGCCCGGTGGTGTAACCGAAGGTCAGCGCCTGCAGCCAGGCCAGGCCGTCGTAGATGCTGTTTGGATCGTTTTTGTCGCTGATGCGGTCTTCCGCACCGTAGAACTGGTAACTGGTGGTCAGCGGGTTGCCGAGCACATCGAATTTGTAAGACGCTTTAGTGAAGTATTGATTCACGTATCCCTGCGCCTGGCCGAAGGCGGCTTCCAGCACCAGATCGTTTTTGAAATCGTACTTGGCGCCCAGCGAGTGCAGGTAGGAGACGCGGGTTTTCCTGTCGTTCTGGCGGAAGTCGTCCACCTCGATATGCCACGGTGCCTTGTATTTGTCGGCCCACATGTAGGAGAAGCTCAACGCGCCGGCATCGCCGTAGTCGAACTTGGCGCCGGCTTCGGCCCCCTGATAGGTGCCCGGCATAAAGCTCCAGTGTGGCGCCAGCAGGGTTTGGCCGCTCGGCTGAATATAGCCGGCGCGCGCCCAGACCGGGCCGTATTTGAATTTGGCGGCGGCTTTGTACAGGCTGATGCCGCCCTTGTCACCGGAATAGTCTTCGTCGTAGGTCCGGTTTTTCGAGGAAAACGCGATCTCGTTCGGGTGGCCGCTGGCGCTGGATTCCGCCAGCTCGATGGCGGTGAAGGCACCGACGTCCAGACCGAACATATCCCAGGCGTAGCCCGAAGCGAAATCCAGGCTCAGGTTGGCGGTGGAGTGCGACAGGTTGGTGGTATATTGGTTGTAATCCTTGCTGTCCGGATTGAGATCTTTACGGTCGCGCTCACGTTGCCAGTAATATATGCCGCCGGTCAGCGTGGAATCATCGATAAACCCTGCGGCTTTCGCCTCAGGCGCCATGGCAAACCCTGTTCCCAACAGCGCGCCCGCGACTGCGAGCGCCAGCGTTTTACGCTGAGCACCGTGCGTACCCATATTGAAATTCCTCTTTGACTTAACTTAAAAGTTGCAGCCGCCTGTGTTCACCACTGCCCTGCACGACTGCCAATAAAAAACCCGAACGGGTAAAAAATATTGCCGACGAGATGTTATTCCCACAGCACTAATTGCTACAGACAGACTATTTTTCGCGACGCGAATTATCAAATGAAAAATGAGGGAGATTTGTCAAAGTATGACAAGGAGCACATATCAGTGAGATTTTGTTACGCCGGTGATCATGGAAGGTGTCGAATAAAAAATTCAATTAAATCAGAATAAATTGAGATACCAGGTCAACCAGAGACGATTAATGGTTTCAGCCTGACTAAATCCGTCAGTCAGGCGATAAAAATTGAAAGCGCTCTCTAAATGAAATTAATTCGCATCACGAATATATAAGTAAATATTAAGACTAACAAGGCCAATATCAGAAAGCTTATGGGTTAATGCGCCGTGATTAATTAAACGCGCTCCGGTTAAAATCAGAGAGGAATAGATCGCAGGTGAAATTACAGGCAAAAAAAGCGCGGCCTAAGCCGCGCTGATTCATTAATTTTCGAGGCGAATAAGATTAGCCCTCGATTTTCGCCCAGGTGTCGCGCAGGCCGACGGTGCGGTTAAACACCAGATGCTCGGCCGACGAATAGCGACTGTCGGCGCAGAAGTAACCTTCACGCTCGAACTGATAGGCTTTCTCCGGCTGTGCGGCCGCCAGGCTCGGCTCGACGAAGCCGTGCTTGATCACCAGCGATTCCGGGTTGATGGTGGAGAGGAAATCTTCCGCCGCGCCCGGGTTAGGCACGCTGAACAGGCGATCGTACAAGCGAATTTCCGCCGGCAGCGCGTGCGCCGCGGACACCCAATGGATCACGCCCTTCACCTTGCGGCCGTCGGCAGGATCTTTGCTCAACGTTTCCGCATCGTAGCTGCAGAAGATGGTGACGATCTCGCCCGCTTCGTCCTTCTCGACGCGCTCGGCCTTGATCACGTACGCATTGCGCAGACGCACTTCCTTGCCCAGCACCAAGCGCTTGTACTGCTTGTTGGCTTCTTCGCGGAAGTCGGCGCGATCGATATAGATCTCGCGGCTGAACGGCACATCGCGGCTGCCCATTTCCGGCTTGTTCGGGTGGTTAGGCATGGTGACCATTTCCACCGCATCGCCCATGTTCTCGATGACGATTTTCACCGGATCCAGCACCGCCATGGCGCGCGGCGCGTTCTCGTTCAGATCGTCGCGGATGCAGGATTCCAGCGCCACCATCTCGACGTTGTTGTCTTGCTTGGTCACGCCGATGCGCAGGCAGAACTCGCGAATCGAGGCGGCGGTATAACCGCGGCGGCGCAGACCGGAGACGGTTGGCATCCGCGGGTCGTCCCAGCCTTCGACGATCTTCTCGGTCACCAGCTGGTTCAGCTTGCGCTTCGACATGATGGCGTATTCGAGGTTGAGGCGCGAAAACTCGTACTGACGCGGGTGGCAAGGAATGGTGATGTTATCCAACACCCAGTCATACAGACGGCGGTTATCCTGGAATTCCAGGGTACACAGCGAATGGGTGATCCCTTCCAGCGCATCGGAAATGCAGTGGGTGAAATCGTACATCGGGTAGATGCACCATTTATTGCCGGTCTGGTGGTGTTCGGCGAACTTGATGCGGTACAGCACCGGATCGCGCATCACGATAAACGGCGAAGCCATATCGATCTTGGCGCGCAGGCAGGCGGCGCCTTCGGCGAACTCGCCGTTGCGCATCTTCTCGAACAGCGCCAGGTTCTCTTCCACGCTGCGATCGCGGTACGGGCTGTCTTTGCCCGGCGCGGTCAGGGTGCCGCGATATTCACGGATCTGCTCCGGCGACAGCTCATCGACGTAGGCCAGCCCCTTGGTGATCAGCTCGACCGCATACTGGTGCAGCTGATCGAAATAGTCTGAGGAGTAACGAACGTTGCCGCTCCACTCAAAGCCCAGCCACTCCACGTCGTGCTTGATTGACTCCACGAACTCGATGTCTTCTTTCACCGGGTTGGTGTCATCGAAACGCAGGTTGCACTGGCCCTGATAGTCCTTGGCGATGCCGAAGTTCAGGCAGATGGACTTGGCGTGGCCGATATGCAGATAGCCGTTAGGCTCCGGCGGGAAGCGGGTATGTACCGACGTGTGTTTCCCCGACGCCAGATCTTCATCGACGATCTGACGGATAAAATTGGTTGGGCGGGCTTCAGCCTCACTCATTTCACTGTTCCTCAATGCAAAGCGCTACACATAACCGCCTATGATCCAACAAGCCACGTCTGGAAACAACCGTTTGTTGCACGAAAAATGCGGCGCGTTGCCCCCTCGGCGCGCAGCGCACCACCGTGGGGCGAAACGGGATAAAAAAAGCGGGAAGAGATCGCTCTCTTCCCGCCAAATCGGGGCAAACTCCGCCATGATGCGTGGCCGGCCCCCGGTACTACTCAGGTAAAAACGGCCTTACTTTTGGATCTCGTACAGCTTGGTCTGACCGGCGACCACCGAGCCGCTGGCCAGCGCCGCCAGGCCGGCGTAGTCGTCAGAGTTGCTGACCACCACCGGGCTTATCATCGAACGCGCGTTGGCGTTCAGATAATCCAGATCCAGTTCCAGAATCGGTTGACCGGCTTTCACTTCCGCGCCCTCTTCCACCAGGCGTTTGAAGCCCTGGCCTTCCAGCGCGACGGTGTCGATCCCCATGTGCACCACGATCTCGGCACCCTTGTCGGTTTCCAGGCAGAACGCGTGGTTGGTATTGAAGATTTTCACCACGGTGCCGTCCGCCGGCGCCACGACGATGTTGTCGGTCGGGCGAATCGCCAGGCCGTCGCCTACCGCCTTGCTGGCGAAAGCTTCGTCCGGCACCTGATCGAGCGCCACGACTTCACCGGTCACCGGCGCTACCAGCGTTTCAAACGCGGCTTTCGGCGCGTTCGGCACCGCCTGCGGTTTGGCTTCCGCGGCAGGGGCCGCCGCCGGGGCCGCCGCAGCCGCTACCGGGCCGGCTGCAATCACGTTGCGCATTGCGCTGGCGATAAGTTCAGCACGGGTGCCGACGATCACTTGCACGCTCTGCTTGTTCAGGCGGATAACGCCGGATGCGCCGAGGCGTTTCGCCAAGGCGTCGTTCACCAGCGCAGAGTCTTTCACATTCAGACGCAGGCGGGTGATGCAGGCATCGATGCCGGTCAGGTTGTCGGAACCGCCGATCGCGCCGACGTAGCGACGGGCCAGCGTGGTGGTTTCGTTTTCGTCTTTACCGGCGTTGCTGTCGACGTTGACGTCATAACCGTCGGTTTCGTCACCGGCAACCGCCAGTTCGCGGCCCGGGGTCATCAGGTTGAATTTCTTGATGGTGAAGCGGAACACCACGTAGTAGATGACGAAGAACACCAAGCCCTGCGGGATCAGCATGTACCAGTGGGTCGCCAGCGGGTTGCGGGACGACAGCACCATATCCACCAGCCCGGCGCTGAAGCCGAAACCGGCGATCCAGTGCATGCTGGCGGCGATGAACACCGAGATACCGGTCAGCACGGCGTGGATCACGTACAGCACCGGTGCCACGAACATGAAGGAGAACTCCAGCGGTTCGGTGATACCGGTAAAGAAGGCGGCGAACGCGGCCGCCAGCATGATGCCTGCCACTTTGGCTTTGTTTTCAGGACGCGCGCAGTGATAGATGGCCAGCGCTGCACCCGGCAGACCGAACATCATGATCGGGAAGAAGCCCGCCTGATAACGGCCGGTGATGCCAACAACCGCTTTACCGGCTTCGATTGACTGCTGGCCGCCGAGGAAGTTAGGAATATCGTTGATGCCGGCCACGTCGAACCAGAATACCGAGTTCAGCGCGTGGTGCAGGCCGACCGGGATCAGCAGACGGTTGAAGAAGGCGTAAATGCCGGCGCCGACCGAACCCATTTTCTGAATGTGTTCACCGAAGTTCACCAGACCGTTGAAGATCACCGGCCAGATGTACATCAGAATGAAAGCGACCAGGATCATCAGGAAGGAAATGAGGATCGGCACCAGGCGGCGGCCGCTGAAGAACGACAGCGCCTTAGGCAGCTCGACGCCGCTGAAGCGGTTGTACACTTCGGCGGAGATGATACCCACCAGAATACCGACGAACTGGTTCTGGATCTTGCCGAACGCGGCAGGCACCTGATCGAGCGGGATCTTCTGAATCATCGACACGGCGGCCGGTGAACAGAGGGTGGTCAGCACCAGGAAGCCGACGAAGCCGGTCAACGCGGCGGCGCCGTCCTTGTCTTTGGACATGCCGTAGGCCACGCCGATAGCGAACAACACCGACATGTTGTCGATGATAGCGGAGCCGGATTTAATGAAGAAAGCGGCGAGCGCGTTGTCGCCGCCCCAACCAACAGGGTCAATCCAGTACCCAACGCCCATCAAGATGGCGGCGGCGGGCAGCGTGGCGACCGGCACCATCAGCGCCCGTCCCACCTTTTGCAAATAACTAAGAATGTTCACCTTTTCCCCCTATGTTGTCCGCGGACGGACCCTATTAGTAGTTTATTTGGAGCTCTCACTACCTTTTTAGAAACAACGCATGGCACGTATCACTCATGCCGAGTGTAAAAAATTTATTTTGTATCGCAAATTAAAACCTCCCTTTTTGTGATAAATATCACCAAAAAGTAGTCTTTCCCTCCCGGATTGCTGGCCATCACACAAAACTTATTTTATCATTCAAAAAATCAACCGGACGGACGATTCACGCGAGAATCATAAAGCTGGGTTACGCTTAGGACTCCCGCAGGCCCGTACAGTATAGCTTTAGTTTACTTATCCCAAGAGGTGTTAGATGAGACTTATCCCACTGAAAGATACCGCACAAGTCGGCAAATGGGCCGCGCGTCATATCGTTCAACGCATCAACGCATTCAAGCCAACCGCAGAGCGCCCGTTTGTCCTCGGCCTGCCTACCGGCGGCACGCCGCTGGAAGCCTACAAACATCTGATTGCGATGCACAAAGCAGGTGAAGTAAGCTTTAAGCATGTTGTGACTTTCAACATGGACGAGTACGTTGGCCTGCCGCAGGAACACCCGGAAAGCTACCACACCTTCATGTACCGCAACTTCTTTGATCACGTTGATATCCCTAGTGAAAATATCAACCTGCTGAACGGCAACGCCGCGGATGTCGACGCCGAGTGCCGCCAGTACGAAGAGAAGATCAAGTCTTACGGCAAAATTAACCTGTTCATGGGCGGCGTGGGCATCGACGGCCATATCGCGTTCAACGAGCCGGCTTCGTCCCTGGCTTCGCGCACCCGCATCAAAACGCTGACCGAAGACACCCGCATCGCCAACTCGCGCTTCTTCGGCGGCGACGTCAGCCTGGTGCCGAAATATGCGCTGACCGTCGGCGTGGGTACGCTGCTGGACGCGGAAGAAGTAATGATCCTGGTGACCGGCCACGCCAAGGCGCAGGCGCTGGAGGCCGCGGTGGAAGGCAACATCAACCACATGTGGACCATCAGCTGCCTGCAGCTACACGCCAAAGCGGTGGTGGTGTGCGACGAGCCGGCCACCATGGAACTGAAAGTCAAAACCGTCAAATATTTCCGCGAGTTAGAAGCGGAAAGCGTGAAAAGTCTTTAATCTTTGCAGGGGGCTACGATGTTCGCTTTAACCCACGGCCGAATCTATACCGGCCACGACGTACTTGATGACCATGCAGTCATTATCGCTGATGGGCTGATCGAGAGAGTCTGCCCGGCGGCTGAATTGCCCGCCGGCATCGAAACGCGCGACCTGGGTGGCGCCATCCTGGCCCCCGGGCTTATCGACGTGCAGCTGAACGGCTGCGGCGGCGTACAGTTCAACGATTCGCTGGAAGCGATTTCGGAAGAAACGCTGGAGATCATGCAGCGCGCCAACGAGAAATCCGGCTGCACCAGCTATCTTCCGACGCTGATCACCAGCAGCGACGAATTCATGAAGCACAGCGTCGAGGTGATGCGCGCCTATCTGAAAAAGCACCAAAACCAGGCGCTGGGCCTGCACCTGGAAGGGCCGTACCTCAGCCCGGTGAAAAAAGGCACCCATAACCCGGCGTTCATTCGCAAGCCAACGCAGGACATGATCGATTACCTGTGCGCCAACGCCGACGTGATCACCAAGGTGACGCTGGCGCCGGAGATGGTTGAGCCGCACGTTATCAAGCAGCTGACCGAGGCCGGCATCGTGGTCTCCGCCGGCCACTCGAACGCCACCTACGATCAGGCTCGCACCGGCTTCGCCGCCGGCATCAGCTTCGCCACCCACCTGTACAACGCCATGCCGTATATCACCGGCCGCGAACCGGGGCTGATGGGAGCGATCTTCGACACGCCGGAGGTCTATACCGGCATCATCGCCGACGGCCATCACGTGGCCTGGGCGAGTATCCGTAACGCCAAACGCCTGAAAGGTGATAAATTGGTATTGGTCACCGACGCGACCGCACCGGCAGGTGCAGATATTGACCAATTTATTTTCGCCGGTAAAACAATATACTATCGGGATGGGCTGTGCGTGGATGAGAACGGCACCCTGAGCGGTTCCGCGCTGACCATGATCGAAGCGGTGCAAAACAGCGTCGAACATATCGGCATCGCGCTAGACGAAGCGCTGCGCATGGCGACGCTGTACCCGGCGCGCGCCATCGGCGTCGAGCACCGTCTGGGCACCATCGAAGCCGGCAAGGTGGCTAACCTGACCGCCTTCACCCGTGATTTTAAAATCACCAAAACGCTCGTTAACGGTAACGAGGTTTAATTCAATGAACAGCGAGTAACATTATTGATGAGCACCGGCGGACAAGCACAAATAGGGAACGTTGACTTAGTCAAACAACTTAACGGCGCGGCAGTTTACCGCCTGATCGACCAGCAGGGCCCGATCTCGCGCATTCAAATTGCCGAACTCAGCCAGCTTGCCCCCGCCAGCGTCACCAAAATTACTCGCCAGCTGCTGGAGCGCGGGCTGATCAAAGAAGTCGATCAGCAAGCCTCCACCGGCGGCCGCCGCGCGATCTCCATCGTGTCGGAAACCCGTCATTTCCATACCGTCGCGGTGCGTCTCGGCCGCCACGACGCTACCATCACCCTGTATGACATGAGCGGCAAATCGCTCGGCGAAGAACACTATCCGCTGCCGGAACGCACCCAGGAAACGCTGGAGAATGCGCTGTTCGCCGCCATCGCCCAATTCATCGAAGCGAATCAGCGCCGCCTGCGCGAGCTGATCGCCATCGCGGTGATCTTGCCCGGCCTGGTGGATCCGGCGCTGGGCGTGGTGCGCTACATGCCGCACATCAGCGTCAGCAACTGGGCGCTGGTGGACAACCTGCAGCAGCGCTTCAACGTCACCAGCTTCGTCGGCCACGACATCCGCAGCCTGGCGCTGGCGGAGCACTACTTCGGTGCCACCCGCGACTGCGAAGACTCGATTCTGGTGCGCCTGCACCGCGGCACCGGCGCCGGCATCATCGTCAACGGGCAGATTTTTCTCGGCAACAACGGCAACGTCGGCGAGATCGGCCATATCCAGATCGATCCGCTCGGCGAACGCTGCCACTGCGGCAACTTCGGCTGCCTGGAAACGGTGGCCGCCAACGCGGCGATCGAACAGCGCGTGCGCCAGCTGCTGAGCCAGGGCTACCCGAGCAAACTGACTCTGGAAGACTGCGGCATCAACGCCATCTGCAAGGCCGCCAACCGCGGCGATCTGCTGGCCAGCGAAGTGATCGAACACGTCGGCCGCTATCTGGGCAAGGCGGTGGCCATCGCCATCAACCTGTTCAATCCGCAGAAGGTGGTGATCGCCGGTGAGATCACCGAAGCGGACAAAGTGCTGCTGCCGGCGATCCAGAGCTGCATCAATACCCAGGTGCTGAAGGACTTCCGCAAGAATCTACCGGTGGTGACCTCCGAACTCAATCATCGCTCGGCGATCGGCGCTTTCGCCCTGGCCAAACGCGCGATGCTCAACGGCGTGCTCTTGCAGCGATTGCTGGAAAGCTGATCCGCCGCTTCTGGCAGGTGTGTTATCGTCACCCCTTGCCTGCCGTAATCATGAGAAACAGCGACAAATGAAAATCAAAAACGTTATATGCGATATCGACGGCGTGCTGCTGCATGACAATACGCCGGTGCCCGGCGCCGATCTGTTCCTGGCGCGCATCCAGGAACAAGGCATGCCGCTGGTGGTGCTGACCAACTACCCGTCACAGACCGCGCAGGATCTGGCGAACCGCTTCGCCGCCGCCGGGCTGGAAGTGCCGGAGAGCGCGTTCTATACCTCGGCGATGGCCACCGCCGATTTCCTGCGCCGCCAGGAAGGCAAAAAAGCCTACGTGGTCGGCGAAGGCGCGCTGATCCATGAGCTGTACAAAGCCGGTTTCACCATCACCGACATCAACCCGGATTTCGTGATCGTCGGGGAAACCCGCTCTTACAACTGGGACATGATGCACAAGGCCGCCTACTTCGTCAGTAACGGCGCGCGCTTTATCGCCACCAACCCGGATAGCCACGGCCACGGCTTCTCGCCGGCCTGCGGCGCGCTGTGCGCCCCCATCGAGAAGATCACCGGCCGCAAGCCGTTTTACGTCGGCAAGCCCAGCCCGTGGATCATTCGCGCCGCATTGAACAAAATGCAGGCGCACTCGGAAGAGACGGTGATCGTCGGCGACAACCTGCGCACCGACATTCTGGCGGGCTTCCAGGCCGGCCTGGAAACCGTGCTGGTGCTGTCCGGCGTCTCCACGCTGAGCGACATCGAAACCATGCCGTTCCGCCCGAGCTACGTCTACCCTTCCGTTGCCGATATCACTATTTTCTGATGCATTTATGGCGGCTGCCCGGCCGCCATTATTTCCCTCTTCCTGACCCCAGTTTGAATTTAATTCGTTCATGGCCGCAAAAGGTTTCAGCCTGCCCGCGCTAAAAACCCTCATTATAACCTTACGCCCCGCCAATAGCTGATATTGCCGGCAGGCGAAAATCCCTTACCCTAATTAATGAGGCTACCATGAGCACAAATAACATTATTAATGCCGCCGATGACGCAGCCATTATGCCGACTATCGCCAATAAAAAAATCCTGATGGGGTTCTGGCACAACTGGGCCGCCGGCGCCAGTGACGGTTATCAACAAGGCCAGTTCGCCAATATGAACCTGACCGACATTCCCGCCGAATATAACGTGGTGGCCGTCGCCTTTATGAAAGGCCAGGGCATCCCGACCTTCAAGCCTTACAACCTGTCCGACGCCGAGTTCCGCCGCCAGGTGGGCGTGCTGAACAGCCAGGGCCGCGCGGTGCTGATCTCCCTCGGCGGCGCAGACGCGCACATCGAACTGAAAACCGGCGACGAAGACCGGCTGAAAGATGAGATTATTCGCCTGGTGGAAGTCTACGGCTTCGACGGCCTGGATATCGATCTGGAACAGGCGGCGATCGGCGCCGCCAATAATAAAACCGTCTTGCCTGCGGCGTTGAAAAAAGTAAAAGACCATTACGCCGCGCAGGGGAAAAACTTTATTATCAGCATGGCGCCGGAATTCCCATATTTACGCACCAATGGCACCTACCTGGATTATATCAACGCCCTCGAAGGCTATTATGACTTTATCGCGCCGCAATATTATAACCAGGGTGGCGACGGTATTTGGGTGGACGAGCTCAACGCCTGGATCACGCAAAATAACGACGCCATGAAAGAGGACTTCCTCTACTACCTGACGGAAAGCCTGGTCACCGGCACCCGCGGCTATGCAAAGATCCCTGCAGCAAAATTCGTCATCGGTCTGCCGAGCAACAACGATGCCGCCGCCACCGGCTACGTGATCGACAAACAAGCGGTGTATAACGCCTTCTCGCGTCTCGACGCCAAAAACCTGTCGATCAAGGGCCTGATGACCTGGTCAATCAACTGGGACAACGGCAAGAGCAAAGCCGGCGTGGCCTACAGCTGGGAGTTCAAAACCCGCTACGCGCCGCTGATTCAGGGCGGAGTCACCCCGCCGCCGGGAAAGCCTAATGCGCCGACGGCGCTGACGGTCTCCGAGTTGGGCGCCACCTCGCTGAAGCTGAGCTGGGCCGCCGCCACCGGTGCCTTACCGATCGCCAGTTACACCGTTTACCGCAACGGCAACCCGATCGGCCAGACTGCCGGCCTGTCGTTGGCCGACAGCGGCCTGGCTCCGGCCACCCAGTACAGCTACTTCGTTACCGCAACCGACAGCCAGGGCAATACCTCGCTGCCGAGCAGCGCGCTGGCGGTCAAAACCGCCAACGACGGCACGCCGCCCGATCCGAGCGCGCCCGAGTGGCAGAACAACCACAGCTACCAAGCCGGCGACGTGGTGAGTTATAAAGGCAAGAAATACACCTGTATTCAGGCGCACACCTCCAACGCCGGCTGGACGCCGGACGCCGCCTTCACCCTGTGGCAGCTCATCGCCTAATCGCTAATCGATTGCCGGTCAAACCGGCCGGCAATCCCGTCATTACGCTAAAAATTGCATAATCGCTAATTTTCCCCGCCGATAACTGAAAATCCGTCAAAAACCGCGCCCAGGCAAACAACTATTTCTCAGCGTATGGCTAAAACGCTTGCATCTCATGCAGCTTTAGGCGCATTTTCATAACCACAGCGCAGCAAAACCGCGTTATCGCTGATGAATCGGCAATGCTGCCCATAACAGTAAAAACAACATCACAGTCATAAAAGCCCGTTAGGAGAGTTGTATGTGTTCTATTTTCGGTGTGCTCGATCTGAAGTCCGATCCCGTTGAACTGCGTAAGAAAGCGCTGGAGCTGTCGCGCCTGATGCGCCACCGCGGCCCGGATTGGTCCGGCGTTTACGCCAGCGACAAAGCCATTTTGGCCCACGAACGCCTGTCGATCGTCGACGTCAACAACGGCGCTCAACCGCTGTACAACGCTGCGCACACCCACGTTTTGGCGGTCAACGGCGAAATTTACAACCACCAGGCGCTGCGCCAACAGCTGAGCGACCGCTACGCGTTCCAGACCGGTTCCGACTGTGAAGTGATTCTGGCGCTGTATCAGGAGAAAGGCCCGGACTTCCTTGACGATCTGCAAGGCATGTTCGCCTTCGCCCTGTACGACACCGAAAAAGACGCCTACCTGATCGGCCGCGATCATCTGGGCATCATCCCGCTGTACATGGGCCACGACGAGCACGGCAACCTGTACGTCGCCTCGGAAATGAAAGCGCTGGTGCCGGTGTGCCGCACCATCAAGGAATTTCCGGCCGGCAGCTACCTGTGGAGCCAGGACGGTGAGATCCGCGAATACTATCGCCGCGACTGGTTCGATTACGACAGCGTCAAAGACAACGTGACCGACGCCACTGCCCTGCGCACCGCGCTGGAAGAATCGGTGAAAAGCCACCTGATGTCCGACGTGCCTTACGGCGTGCTGCTGTCGGGCGGGCTGGATTCCTCGGTCATCTCGGCGATCACCAAGAAGTACGCCGCGCGCCGCGTGGAAGATCAGGAACGCAGCGAGGCCTGGTGGCCACAGCTGCACTCCTTCGCCGTCGGCCTGGAAGGCTCGCCGGATCTGCGCGCCGCGCAGGAGGTGGCCAACCATCTGGGCACCGTGCACCATGAAATCCACTTCACCGTGCAGGAAGGCCTGGACGCCATCCGCGACGTGATTTACCACATCGAAACCTACGACGTCACCACCATCCGCGCCTCGACGCCGATGTACCTGATGTCGCGTAAAATCAAGGCGATGGGCATCAAGATGGTGCTCTCCGGTGAAGGCGCGGACGAAGTGTTCGGCGGCTACCTCTACTTCCATAAGGCGCCGGACGCCCGCGAATTCCACGAAGAGACCGTGCGCAAGCTGCTGGCGCTGCATATGTTCGACTGCGCGCGCGCCAACAAGGCGATGTCCGCCTGGGGCGTTGAGGCCCGCGTACCGTTCCTGGACAAGAAATTCCTCGACGTGGCGATGCGCATCAACCCGAAAGATAAAATGTGCGGCAACGGCAAAATGGAAAAACACATCGTCCGCGAATGTTTCGAGTCCTATTTGCCGGCCAGCGTGGCCTGGCGCCAGAAAGAGCAGTTCTCCGACGGCGTCGGCTACAGCTGGATCGACACGCTAAAAGAGGTCGCTGCGCAGCAAATCAGCGATCAACAGCTCGAAACTGCGCGTTTCCGCTTCCCGTACAACACGCCGACTTCGAAAGAAGGCTACCTGTACCGCGAAATCTTCGAGGAGCTGTTCCCGCTGCCGAGCGCCGCCGAATGCGTGCCGGGCGGCCCGTCTGTCGCCTGCTCGTCCGCCAAGGCCATCGAATGGGACGAATCGTTCAAGAAGATGGACGATCCTTCCGGCCGCGCCGTCGGCGTACACCAGGCCGCCTATAAATAATCGCGCGGCGCTTTCCCTCGGGGCGGGCCTTTTGGCCCGCCTTTTTGTTGCCTTTTCCCCCCGCCAACTGCCTGAATTGCCGATTTTATCGCCATAATGTTCACAACCCAGACAAACGGCGCTTCCGAGCACTTTTTCGGGAAAAAACTTGTTGACGCAAATCGGTCATATACGCATAATGCGCCCCGCAACGCCGATGAAGGCAAAGCAAAAAAAGAGGGCTACGTAGCTCAGCTGGTTAGAGCACATCACTCATAATGATGGGGTCACAGGTTCGAATCCCGTCGTAGCCACCATCTCTTTTTTGCATTTGCGGGAGTGGCGAAATTGGTAGACGCACCAGATTTAGGTTCTGGCGCCGCAAGGTGTGCGAGTTCAAGTCTCGCCTCCCGCACCATTTCTCTTCATCGTCGGCGCAGTATGTTGATGGGGTATCGCCAAGCGGTAAGGCACCGGTTTTTGATACCGGCATTCCCTGGTTCGAATCCAGGTACCCCAGCCATATTCTTTCGGGAATGGGGTTTCAACATAAGATTTGTTTGCAGGTGGGGTATCGCCAAGCGGTAAGGCACCGGTTTTTGATACCGGCATTCCCTGGTTCGAATCCAGGTACCCCAGCCATAACAAACTGCTTGCAAATCAAAGAAGTAAAAAGCACCATCGGCTACGTAGCTCAGCTGGTTAGAGCACATCACTCATAATGATGGGGTCACAGGTTCAAATCCCGTCGTAGCCACCATAATTGGGGTGTCGCCAAGCGGTAAGGCTCTGGTTTCTGATACCAGCATACCCAGGTTCGAATCCTGGCACCCCAGCCATATTTAGAAAAGCCCGCTTCGGCGGGCTTTTTGCTTTTCGGCGCTCGGCCAATCCTAACGAGCCCAGCCGCAGCCGAGCCCTGTCGGTTACAATCCCAACGCGTATTTCAACGCATGCTCTTTCAGCTTGCCCGCCCGCTGCGCGGCCATCAGCGCCAGATTGCGCGCCACGTTCAGCGGCGCCAGGTTATTGCTGAAAGCGGTATAGAACAGATCCATGCCGCTCTGCATCAGCAGATTGTCGGTACGGCGGCGGCGCTGATAGCGCAGCAGTACCGCCTCGCTGCTCCAGTCCTCTCCCTGCTCCCGCGCATCGCTTAATACGTTCAGCAAGGCATCCACGTCGCGATACCCCAGATTGACGCCCTGCCCGGCCAGCGGATTGATGGTATGCGCCGCATCACCCAATAGCGCCAGCCCCGGCAACACGTAGCGCTGCGCATGACGCCGCGTCAGCGGGAACGAACCGGCGGCGTGCACCTTAACCGGGCCCAGTCGCGCCGGGAAAGCGGCGGCGATCTCGCGCTCCAGTTGCGCCGGCGGCATCGCCTGCAGCTGGCGAATGCGCTGCGGGCTGTCATACCACACCAGCGACGCCCAGCTGTCGTACAGCGGCAGGAAGGCACGCGGCCCGGATGGGAAGAAGCGCTGCCAGGTCACATCCTGCTGCGGCGCGCCGGTATCGACGGTGATCAACATGCACGCCTGACGATACTGCCAGCCGTTGGTGCCGATCGCCGCCAGCTTGCGCACCTGCGAGTTGGCGCCGTCGGCGCCGACAACCAAACGCGTCTGCAGCGTCTCACCGCCGTCCAGCGTAAGTTGCCAGGCATTGTCCGCCCGCTGCAGCGATTGCAGCCTGGCGGGGCACAGCAGCGTCAAATTGGCGCACTGCGCGAACTGCTGCCACAGCGCCAGCTGCAGAATGCGGTTTTCCACCATAAAGCCCAGCTCCGGCAGCCCCAGGGACACCGCGTCGAACGCCACGCGCGACGACGCCCACTCCCAGGTCTCCAGCTGGCGATACGGCGCCGTGCGCATCGCCGTCACGGCCTGCCAGGCGCCGAGCTGTTTCAGCAGCCCCACCGAGGTGCAGCCGATAGCGGAAATGCGCAGATCCGGCGGGCTTTGCGCCTCGAACGCCTGCGGCGCCTGATGTTCCAGCAACGCCACCGACCTGCCCGCCTGCGCCAGCCCCAGGGCCGCCGCCGCGCCGACCATGCCGCCGCCGACCACCACCGCGTCATACCGATTTTGAGATGTCTTCATATTGGCTATGTTTTCTGTGTGAATGCTCGCCATCCCACCCGGTATGGCGTTTTGCGCAGTGTACCGGATTTTCGCTCCGGCTTCAGGTTGCGTGCCATTTTCCCCCGCGCTGGTCACAACGGCGGCAAATGATTACAATACGCGCCCTGCATGTCGCGTAACGCAACTTTCGCTCCGCACTGAGTAATGGCAAGTCAATGACGAAAAAACTACATATCAAAACCTGGGGCTGCCAGATGAATGAGTACGATTCATCGAAAATGGCCGACCTGTTGAACAGCACGCACGGCTTCGAGTGGACCGATAACGCCGAAGAGGCGGACGTGCTGCTGCTGAACACCTGCTCGATCCGTGAAAAGGCGCAGGAGAAAGTTTTCGCCATGCTGGGGCGCTGGCGCTTGCTGAAAGAAAAGAACCCGTCGGTGATCATCGGCGTCGGCGGTTGCGTGGCCTCGCAAGAAGGTGAACTGATCCGCAGCCGCGCGCCCTGCGTTGACGTGGTATTCGGCCCGCAGACCCTGCACCGCCTGCCGGAAATGATCAATCACGTTCAGGGCACCCGCAGCCCGGTGGTCGACATCAGCTTCCCGGAGATCGAAAAGTTCGACCGTCTGCCGGAACCGCGCGCCGAAGGCCCGACCGCATTCGTGTCGATCATGGAAGGCTGCAACAAATACTGCACCTTCTGCGTGGTGCCTTACACCCGCGGCGAGGAAGTGAGCCGCCCGAGCGACGACGTGCTGTTCGAAATCGCCCAACTGGCGGCGCAGGGCGTACGCGAGGTCAACCTGCTCGGCCAAAACGTCAACGCTTACCGCGGCGCCACGCATGACGGCGATATCTGCTCGTTCGCCGAACTGCTGCGCCTGGTGGCGGCCATCGACGGCATCGATCGCATTCGCTTCACCACCAGCCACCCGATCGAGTTCACCGATGATATCATCGCGGTGTACGAAGACACGCCGGAGCTGGTCAGCTTCCTGCACCTGCCGGTGCAGAGCGGTTCGGATCGCATCCTGACCATGATGAAACGCGCGCACACCGCGCTGGAGTACAAGGCGATTATCCGCAAGCTGCGCAAGGCGCGGCCGGCCATCCAGCTCAGCTCCGATTTCATCGTCGGTTTCCCGGGCGAAAGCCAGGCCGATTTCGAACAGACCATGAACCTGATCGCCGACGTCAATTTCGACGTCAGCTTCAGCTTCATCTATTCGTCGCGCCCGGGCACCCCGGCGGCGGACATGGTCGACGACGTCAGCGAAGAAGAGAAAAAACAGCGGCTGTATATTCTGCAGGACCGCATCAACCAGCAGGCGCTGCAGTTCAGCCGCCGCATGCTCGGCACCGTCCAGCGCATTCTGGTGGAGGGCACCTCGCGCAAAAGCGTGATGGAGCTGGCCGGGCGCACGGAGTGCAACCGTGTGGTAAACTTCGAGGGCACCCCCGACATGATCGGCCAGTTCGTCGACGTGGAAATTACCGAGGTGCTGACCAACACCCTGCGTGGCGCAGTGGTGCGCACCGAACAGCAGATGGATCTGCGCGTACATGAATCCCCGCAGTCGGTGATCGCCCGTACCCGCAAAGAAAACGCGCTGGGCGTCGGCATTTACCAGCCCTGACGCCGCGGCGGCCGCCTTATCGCCGCCCATTCGCGCTACTCCTTACCGTTTCTCCGCCGGGCGTCCGCGCCCGGTGATTTGCTTTTTTATTTTTTTATTGTTGAAGAGGCGACATACCATGCAACTCCCACACTGCCCAAAGTGCAACTCCGAATACACCTACCAGGACAATGCCCTGTTCATCTGCCCTGAGTGCGCCCACGAGTGGAGCGACAGCGCCCCGGCGGAAGATCAGGACGCGCTGATCGTCAAAGACGCCAACGGCAACCTGCTGGCGGACGGCGACGCGGTCACCGTGATCAAAGACCTGAAGGTCAAAGGCAGCTCCTCGATGCTCAAGATCGGCACTAAGGTGAAAAACATTCGCCTGGTCGAAGGCGATCACAACATCGACTGCAAAATCGATGGCTTCGGCCCGATGAAGCTGAAATCCGAGTTCGTGAAAAAGAACTGATTCCCAGCGGCCTTGTTCTGTGATGACGCGGCGGGCTTTGCGCCCCGCCGCGTTTTTTCCTTATCTTCCCTTGAATTTCGCCGACGGCGCACAGATAGATCAGCGGTAAACTTGCGCCGTTGCGGCGCACCATGAATAATTCAAGAAAGAGAGTATTCAGGCTCGCCCTGAACGCGCGCGTCCCGGACGCGCTATGTGACATCAACCAGGCCCGATGTGACCTAGAGGAATAGTTTGAACGTCGCAACACAAGAAATTTTGTTAGAGCCCGCAGACAACAAGCGTTTGCTCAGCCTGTGCGGCCCGTTTGATGACAACATCAAACAACTCGAGCGCCGATTGGGCATCGAAATCAATCGCCGCGACAACCGTTTCAAGCTGGTCGGCAAAAACCTGTGCGTGGCCGCCGCCGCCGATATCCTGCGCCATCTGTACGTGGATACCGCGCCGATTCGCGGCGTGATCCCGGATATCGATCCGGAGCAAATCCATCTGGCCATCAAAGAGAGCCGGGTGCTGGAACAGGTAGCCGACAGCGTGCCGGATTACGGCAAGGCGGTCACCATCAAAACCAAGCGCGGCATGGTGAAACCGCGCACGCCCAACCAGGCGCAGTACATCGCCAACATTCTCGATCACGACATCACCTTCGGCATCGGCCCGGCGGGCACCGGCAAGACCTACCTGGCGGTCGCCGCCGCGGTAGATGCGCTGGAGCGCCAGGAAATTCGCCGCATTCTGCTGACCCGCCCCGCGGTCGAAGCCGGCGAAAAGCTGGGCTTCCTGCCGGGCGATCTGAGCCAGAAGGTCGATCCCTATCTGCGCCCGCTGTACGACGCCCTGTTCGAAATGCTGGGCTTCGAGCGCGTGGAGAAGCTCATCGAGCGCAACGTGATCGAAGTCGCGCCGCTGGCCTATATGCGCGGCCGCACGCTGAACGACGCCTTTATCATTCTGGATGAGAGCCAGAACACCACCATCGAACAGATGAAGATGTTCCTGACGCGCATCGGCTTCAACTCGAAGGCGGTCATCACCGGCGACGTCACCCAGATCGACCTGCCGCGCAACCAGAAATCCGGCCTGCGCCACGCGGTGGAAGTGCTGTCGGACGTGGAAGAACTGAGCTTCAACTTCTTCCACAGCGAAGACGTGGTGCGCCACCCGGTGGTGGCCCGCGTGGTCATCGCCTATGAGGCCTGGGAAGCGGCCGAACAGAAACGCAAAGACGCGATTGCCGAACAACGTAAGCGCGAGGCGCTCGCCGCCTCCGAGCAGGAGACACCATGAGCCAGGTGATTTTGGATCTGCAGATTGCCTGTGAAAGCGGCGACGGCCTGCCGGATGAGGCCACCTTCCAGCGCTGGCTGGAAGGCGTGCTGCCGCAATTTCAGGAAGAGGCCGAGGTGACCGTGCGTCTGGTTGACGAAGCGGAAAGCCACGAGCTGAACCTGACCTACCGCGGCAAAGACAAGCCGACCAACGTGCTCTCTTTCCCGTTCGAGGCCCCGCCGGGCATCGAGCTGCCGCTGCTCGGCGATCTGATCATCTGCCGCCAGGTGGTTGAACAGGAAGCGATTGAGCAAGGCAAGGCGCTGGAGGCCCACTGGGCGCATATGGTTGTCCACGGCAGTCTTCATCTGCTAGGGTATGACCACATCGAAGACGATGAAGCCGAAGAAATGGAGTCTTTGGAAACCGAAATCATGCACGGACTGGGCTATCCTGATCCGTACCTGGCGGAAAAAGACCCCGTCTGACGTCAGCCGTTTACCCTACAGCCCCCTGCGGGGCTGTCGCTGACGCCCCTTAACTCTGACATGAGTGACAGTAACGAAAACGCCATGAGCGACGACCATTCACAAAGCAATGACAGCCCCAGTCCCAAGAAGGGGTTCTTTACTCTTATCCTTAACCAGCTGTTCCACGGCGAGCCCAAAAACCGTGGCGATCTGGTCGAGCTGATCCGTGATTCCGAACAAAACGACCTGATCGATCCCGATACTCGCGACATGCTGGAAGGCGTGATGGATATCGCCGAGCAGCGCGTGCGCGACATCATGATCCCCCGCTCCCAGATGGTGACGCTCAAGCGCAACCAGACGCTGGAAGAGTGCCTGGACGTGATTATCGACTCCGCCCACTCGCGCTTCCCGGTGATCAGCGAAGACAAAGATCACATCGAAGGCATCCTGATGGCCAAGGATCTGCTGCCGTTCATGCGCGCAGACTCCGAGCCGTTCAGCATCGACAAGGTGCTGCGCACCGCGGTGGTGGTGCCGGAAAGCAAACGCGTCGACCGGATGCTGAAAGAGTTCCGCTCCCAGCGCTATCACATGGCGATTGTCATTGACGAATTCGGCGGCGTATCCGGCCTGGTCACCATCGAAGACATTCTGGAACTGATCGTCGGCGAGATCGAAGACGAATACGACGACGAAGACGATCTGGATATCCGCCAGCTCAGCCGCCACATGTACACCGTGCGCGCGCTGGCCCCGATCGAAGACTTTAACGAAGCCTTCGGCACCCATTTCAGCGACGACGAGGTCGATACCATCGGCGGTCTGGTGATGCAGGCCTTCGGTCACTTGCCGGCGCGCGGGGAAACCATTGAAATCGAAGGTTACCTATTTAAAGTTGCCATGGCCGACAGTCGACGTATTATCCAGGTTCATGTAAAAATTCCGGACGATTCTCCACCACCGAAACTGGAAGATTAAATCCAACATGGCTAAAGCCTCATTACTTGAACGCCAGCGGGTTCGCGCCCTGCTGGCGCTGTTGTCAGGTGCCGGCGGGACGCTGGCGTTCTCGCCCTACGACTTCTGGCCCGCGGCCATCGTATCCCTATTCGGCCTGCTGGCCGTTACCCTCAATCGCACCGCCAAACAGTCTGCCCTGCTCGGCTTTGTCTGGGGCTTCGGGCTGTTCGGCAGCGGCATCAACTGGGTGTATGTCAGCATCGCCGATTTCGGCGGCATGCCTTTCGCCGTCAACGTCTTCCTGGTGGTGCTGCTCGCCGCTTACCTGTCGCTGTATACCGGGCTGTTCGCCGGGCTGTTGACGCGCCTGTGCCCGGCCACCCGCTGGTGGCGGCTGGCCATCGCCGCGCCGGCGCTGTGGCAGGTGACCGAATTCCTGCGCGGCTGGGTGTTGACCGGCTTCCCCTGGCTGCAGTTCGGCTACAGCCAGATCAACGGCCCGCTGAAGGGCATCGCGCCGCTGCTGGGCGTCGACGCCATCACCTTTGTGCTGATGGCCATCGCCGGCCTGCTGGTGTACGCCGTCAATCAGCGCCGCCTGTCGGCTGCGGTCATCGCCGCCGCGCTGCTGCTGTTGCCGTGGCCGCTGCGCCAGCTGCAGTGGTTTACCCCGCAGCCGGAGAAAGCGGTAAACGTCGCCATGGTGCAAGGCAACATCGCCCAGTCGATGAAATGGGATCCGAAAGCGCTGGTCAGCACGCTGCAAACCTATCTGGACGAAACCCGTCCGTACGTGGGCAAGGCGCCGATCGTCATCTGGCCGGAGTCCGCCATCCCGGATTATGAAGCCAACCAGAACGGCTTCCTGACCATGATGGACGACCTGATGCGGGCGAAGAACAGCAGCCTGATCACCGGCATCGTCGACGTGCGCGCCACGCCACAGGGCCAGCAGATCTACAACAGCGCCATCGTGCTCGGCGAACCGACGCCGTACAGCTACCCGGACAAGAATCGCTACAACAAGCACCACCTGGTGCCGTTCGGCGAATTCGTGCCGCTGGAGACGCTGCTGCGGCCGCTGGCGCCGTTCTTCGATCTGCCGATGTCTTCCTTCAGCCGCGGCGACTATGTGCAGCCGCAGCTCAGCGTGCGCGGGTACAACCTGACGGCGGCCATCTGCTACGAAATCGTGCTGGGCCAGCAGGTGCGCGATAACTTCCGCCCGGACACCAACTTCCTGCTGACCATCTCCAACGATGCCTGGTTCGGCCACTCCATCGGCCCGTGGCAACACTTCCAGATGGCGCGCATGCGGGCGCTGGAGCTCGGCCGGCCGCTGCTGCGCAGCACCAATAACGGCGTCACCGCCGCGGTGGACGCGAACGGCGAGGTGATCGCCGAAATCCCGCAGTTCACCCGTCAGGTGCTCGAAGTGAAGGTCACGCCGACCACCGGCGTCACGCCTTATGCGCGCTTCGGCGCCACGCCGCTGTGGGTGATTACCCTGCTGCTGGGCGGCTGGGCGCTGATGTTGGGCCTGCGCCGCAAATAATCCTCTCCGTCGGGGCGCGCCCGCCGCGCCCCACTTTCCCGTCAATATCCCCACCTCAGTCAGAAAATGCCGTTAAATCAACGCGGCTGGCACACTCCTTGCTTTTATCTATGGCGACCTCGCGCGCCGGTTTACTTTTGCTGACGTTTTGTCGCACCTGCGCACATTTTGGGTGCGTCGAGCGCACCGCACGAGTGCGTCAGCGTTTTGTTGCATTGATTTGGTGCGCGCGGCGTCTCAAAAAATGAAACATTTTAGTTTCAAGATATTCACAATCGGTTATTTTTTAACGGCTATCCGTTCTAAGACTATCTTTATAACTTGAGCAATAAATAGTCGGTTTAACCTGACGCTCTTTAGTCAGAGCCACCACAACAGCAAAGGAGTTGGACCATGCAAATGCGTAAATTGGCGTTATCGTTACTGCTGCTCGGTATGGCAGGTAGCGTGGCGCATGCGGAAGACCTGACCGGTACGCTGAAGAAAATCAAAGACAATGGCGTGATCGTTGTCGGCCACCGCGAATCGTCAGTGCCGTTCTCCTACTACGACAACCAACAAAAAGTTGTGGGCTACTCTCAGGACTACTCCAACCAAATCGTTGAAGCCGTTAAGAAAAAGCTGAATGCACCGAATCTGCAGGTGAAAATGCTGCCGATTACCTCGCAGAACCGCATCCCGCTGCTGCAAAACGGCACCTATGATTTCGAGTGCGGCTCCACCACCAATAACCTCGAGCGCCAGAAACAGGCCGCCTTCTCCGACACCATTTTCGTGGTCGGCACCCGCTTGCTGGTGAAAAAAGGCTCCGACATCAAAGACTTTAAAGACCTGGCAGGCAAACCGGTGGTGGTCACCTCCGGCACCACCTCCGAAGTGCTGCTGAACAAGCTGAACGACAGCGGCAAGATGAACATGCGCATCATCAGCGCCAAAGATCACGGCGATTCCTTCCGCACTCTGGAAAGCGGCCGCGCCGTAGCCTTCATGATGGATGACGCCCTGCTGGCGGGCGAGCGCGCCAAGGCCAAGAAACCGGAGCAGTGGGAAATCATCGGCACGCCGCAATCGAAAGAGGCCTACGGCTGCATGCTGCGTAAAGACGACCCTGAGTTCAAAAAACTGGTCGATGACACCATCGCCCAGGCGCAAACTTCCGGTGAAGCGGCCAAGTGGTTTGACAAATGGTTCAAACAGCCTATCCCACCAAAACAGCTCAACATGAACTTCGAACTGTCGGACGACATGAAGCAACTGTTCAAAGAGCCTAACGACAAAGCGTTGAACTAAATAGAACAAAAGCCGGGGCGGCCGCCAGGCCAAACCGGCCCAGTTGATGACTGGGACAGACAGGAATGAGGGGGGCCGTTCCCCTCCCTCATTTTCCCCAAGGCGCGCCACCGACATCCGTACACAACAAGCCAGCCAGACTGGCCGCGCGGCGATCGGCGCTCATCAAGTCATCAATCTTCGGCGCCCTGCGCCCGTTTATCGGAGTTTGTTATGTCAATAGATTGGAACTGGGGTATCTTCCTGCAGCAGGCCCCGTTTGGGAACACCACTTACCTCGGCTGGATCTGGTCCGGCTTTCAGGTCACGGTGGCCCTCTCCGTCTGTGCATGGATTATCGCTTTCTTCGTCGGTTCGCTGTTCGGTATCTTGCGTACCGTGCCCAACCGCTTTCTTTCCACTCTCGGCACCTGTTACGTCGAGCTGTTCCGCAACGTGCCGCTGATC
Source organism: Serratia sp. CY27727 (assembly GCF_052169275.1). Lineage (NCBI taxonomy): Bacteria > Pseudomonadati > Pseudomonadota > Gammaproteobacteria > Enterobacterales > Yersiniaceae > Serratia > Serratia sp. CY27727. The sequence continues at coordinate 77,577 of NZ_JBJNLB010000007.1, forward strand.
GTGCAATTCTTTACCTGGTATCTGGTGATCCCCGAGCTGCTGCCGGTCAATATCGGCACCTGGTTCAAGACCGAGCTGGATCCCAACGTGCAGTTCTTCGTCTCTTCCATGCTTTGTCTGGGGCTGTTTACCGCCGCCCGCGTTTGCGAGCAGGTGCGCGCCGCCATTCAATCCCTGCCGCGCGGCCAGAAAGCCGCCGGGCTGGCGATGGGCCTGACGCTGCCGCAAACCTACCGCTACGTGCTGTTGCCGAACGCCTATCGGGTGATCGTGCCGCCGATGACCTCGGAGATGCTCAACCTGGTCAAAAACTCCGCCATCGCCTCCACCATCGGGCTGGTGGACATGGCCGCGCAGGCCGGCAAGCTGTTGGATTACTCCGCACACGCCTATGAATCCTTTACCGCCATCACGCTGGCTTATATCGGCATCAACGCCGTTATCATGCTGTTTATGCGTCTGGTCGAAAAGAAAGTGCAGTTGCCTGGCAACCTGGGGAGTAAATAATGTACGAATTTGACTGGGCGTCGATCGTTCCAAGCTTCCCTTATCTGCTGCAGGGCATGGTGATCACGCTGAAGATCACCGTGACCGCCGTCGTGGTCGGCATCCTGTGGGGCACCGTGCTGGCGGTGATGCGCCTGTCGCCGTTCAAACCGATCAGCTGGTTCGCCACCCTGTACGTCAACCTGTTCCGTTCGGTGCCGCTGGTGATGGTGCTGCTGTGGTTCTATCTGGTGGTTCCAAGCTTATTACAACAGGTTCTAGGGCTGTCGCCGAAAACCGATATTCGCCTGATCTCGGCTATGGTAGCCTTTTCCCTGTTTGAAGCGGCTTATTATTCGGAAATCATCCGCGCCGGCATTATCAGCATCTCGCGCGGCCAATCTTCCGCCGCGCTGGCGCTGGGCATGACCCACTGGCAATCCATGCGGCTGGTGATCCTGCCGCAGGCGTTCCGCGCCATGGTGCCGCTGCTGCTGACCCAGGGCATCGTGCTGTTCCAGGATACCTCGCTGGTTTACGTACTGAGCCTGGCCGACTTCTTCCGCACCGCGTCGACCATCGGCGAACGCGACGGCACCCAGGTTGAAATGATCCTGTTCGCTGGCTTTGTCTATTTTGTTATCAGCCTCGCCGCCTCGGCGCTGGTAAGCTATTTGAAGAAAAGGACTGTTTGATGATATCCCTGAAAAATGTTTCCAAGTGGTACGGTCACTTTCAAGTGTTGACCGATTGCACCACCGAAGTGAAAAAAGGCGAAGTGGTCGTCGTCTGCGGTCCTTCAGGTTCCGGCAAGTCCACCCTGATCAAAACCGTCAACGGCCTGGAGCCGATCCAGCAGGGAAGCATCCTGGTGAACGGCACGCCGGTCAACGACAAGAAAACCAACCTGGCGCAGCTGCGCGCCAAGGTCGGCATGGTGTTCCAACACTTTGAACTGTTCCCGCACCTGTCCATCATCGACAACCTGACGCTGGCGCAGGTAAAAGTGCTCAAGCGCGATAAGACCGCCTCGCGCGAGAAGGGCCTGAAGCTGCTGGAGCGCGTCGGCCTCACCGCCCATGCCAACAAATTCCCCGGTCAGTTGTCCGGCGGCCAGCAGCAGCGCGTCGCCATCGCCCGCGCGCTGTGCATGGATCCGATCGCCATGCTGTTCGATGAGCCGACCTCGGCGCTCGATCCGGAAATGATCAACGAAGTGCTGGACGTAATGGTCGAACTGGCGAACGAAGGCATGACCATGATGGTGGTGACCCACGAAATGGGCTTCGCCCGCAAGGTGGCGAATCGCGTGATCTTTATGGACGAAGGCAAAATCGTCGAAGACCGCAACAAAGACGATTTCTTCAACAACCCCGAGTCCGATCGCGCCAAGGACTTCCTGGCCAAGATCCTGCACTAAACGCTTTGCCTATGCGCCCCCCAGGGGCGCATCTTTTCTCCCGGCACTAAAAGCGCTTGTTTCTCCCCGGTTTTGATCCGATGCTCGCTGGATAACAAACAGAGGAGAAAGAACATGCCCCGCCCTATTATCATCGATTGCGATCCCGGCCTCGACGACGCCATCGCGCTGGCCATGGCGCTGCGTTCGCCGGAGCTGGACGTCAAAGCCATCACCACCTCCGCCGGCAACCAGACGCCGGAGAAAACCCTGCATAACGCGCTGGGCCTGTTGACCCTGATGCGGCGCGAGGACATACCGGTCGCCGCCGGCGCCGGCGGCCCGCTGATGCGCGAGCTGGTGATCGCCGACTATGTCCACGGCAAAACCGGCATGGGCAACACCCACCTGCCGACGCCGACCCTCAAACCCGATCCCCGCGGCGCCATCGAGCTGATCGCCGACCTGCTGCGCGCCAGCCCGCAGCCGATAACCCTGGTGGTGACCGGCCCGATGACCAATATCGCCCTGCTGTTGGCCCAGCATGCCGAGCTGAAAAGCCGCATCGAACGCATCGTATTTATGGGCGGCGGCATGAACGCCGGCAATACCACGCCGGTCGCGGAGTTCAACATCTTCGTCGATCCCGAAGCCGCCGAAATGGTGCTGAAATCCGGCGTGCCGCTGACCATGGCCGGCCTGAACGTCACCCATCAGGCGCTGGTGTTGCCGCAGGATATCGAACGCATTCGGCAGATAGCCAATCCGGTCGCGCAGGCGGTCGCGGAGATGCTCGATTTTTACCTGCCGCTGTATCTCAGCCACCCGCGCGGCCTGCCCGGCGCGGCGATGCACGATCCCTGCACCATCGCCTGGCTGCTGGCACCGCAGCTGTTTACCGGCGTAGAGCGCTGGGTGGGGGTAGAAACCAAGGGGGAATACACCGCCGGCATGACGGTGGTGGACTATTTCCAGCAAACCGGCAACGCGGCCAACGTGGAAGTGCTGACCGGCATCAACCGCGAAGGCTTTATCGATCTGCTGGCCGAGCGCGTAGCGCGTTATTGATCCCATCGGGGCGCATTTGCGCCCCTAGTTCAATTTTTTTGATTTAACTCAGCGAATTTTTGCGCTATCACTGTTCCTGGCTTGCCTCTACCATGCGTTTACACCGACTGACATCGTCACCGATTAGACTTCGCCTGGAGATAAGCCAATGAGCCGCGTACTGGTCCTGAAATCAAGTATTCTGGGTGAATATTCCCAGTCTGGAAAATTAGTCGATTTTTTTGTTGAACAATGGCGTGAAACTCACCCTGAAGACAGGTTCACCGTGCGCGATTTGGCCAACCCGACGCTGCCGGAGCTGGATGGTGAAGTGATGGCCGGTTTTACCGCCGGCGATAAACCGCTGACGCCGCACCAGCAAAGCACCCTGGCGCTGTCCGATGAGCTGATTGCCGAGCTGAAGTCGCACGACACACTGATCATCAGCGCCCCGATGTACAACTTCAACATCCCGACGCAGCTGAAGATCTACTTCGATCTGATCGCCCGCGCCGGTCAGACGTTCCGCTATACTTCCGCCGGCGCCGAAGGGCTGGTGACAGGCAAGAAAGCGATCGTCATCTCCAGCCGCGGCGGCATCCACGCCGACACGCCGACGGATCTGATCACGCCGTACGTGAAGCTGTTCCTGGCCTTTATCGGCATCACCGACGTTGAATTCGTGCTGGCGGAAGGCTTCGCCTACGGCCCGGAAGCGGCGGAGAAAGCCGCCCAGGACAGCCGCATCGCGGTCGCGCAGAAAATCCCGGCCGGCGTCGCCGTACCGGCCAGCGCACCGGCGCAGGCGCAAGCCGCCCCGGCCACCGTCAGCGGCGGTTTCCTCAGCAACCTGCTGAAGAAACTGTTCCGCTAAACGCCGGCCTTAGCGTTCCCCGCCCTGCCGGGGAGCGCCATCAAGGTTCAAACGGCCGCCGCTGGAACTGGTCGTGGCCGCATTTCGGGCACAGCGGCAGCACCTCCGGCGTGTAGAACGCCAGGTGGTAGTGACACTGCTCGCACACCAGATTGCCCAGCCCCACCACTTCACCGCTGTGGTAAACGCCGTGGTGGCTGACATCCTTGAACACCTCGCGCCACTCCAGCTGGGTTTTGTCGGTGATATCCGCCAGTTCCTGCCACAGGCTCTCTTTGATCACCCGCATAAACACGCTGTCGGTAAACTCGTCCCGGCTCTCCTGATAGCTGCGGGCGAACTCTTCCAGATCGCGCCGCACCGCCTGCGTCACCTGCCGCACCTCATCGCGGGTCAGATCCTCGGCCTCGTTCAACCGCCGCTCCGCGCTGGCCACCAGTTCGTCGATATCGCGTTCACCGTTTTTCAGGCGTTCGGTCAGCGATGCCACCAATTCGCGGTAATACTGAGCAACCTTGTTCATAGACTCTCCTCGATAAACGCTGCGCCGGACTTGGCTGTAGGGATACCCCTAAGCTACTTGTTCTTATTTTAGCCGTAAATGACTGATGTCACTTGGCAAGACGCGGGATCCGCAGGTTGTGAGCCGCGTCATGACGACGCTTTTTTTAAATGCGCCGAGTCAGGCGCTTGGAGTTGTTGCCGGGAGGTCTTATCAGCTATGCTATGCGGATCTACGAATACTAAATGTTCATTGCGTTGCCTCTGACCGGGGCAACGGTTTACACCTACAGGACCACCGGCCGCCATGCAAGAGCAATACCGTCCAGAAGACATAGAATCGAACGTACAGCTTCACTGGCAAGAGAAGCAGACTTTCAAAGTTACCGAAGACGACAGCAAGGAAAAGTACTACTGCCTATCCATGCTGCCTTACCCGTCCGGCCGACTGCACATGGGCCACGTTCGTAACTACACTATCGGCGACGTGATCTCGCGCTATCAGCGCATGCTGGGCAAAAACGTGCTGCAGCCGATCGGCTGGGATGCGTTCGGCCTGCCGGCGGAAGGCGCGGCGGTGAAAAACAACACCGCACCGGCCCCGTGGACCTACGACAACATCGAATACATGAAGAACCAGCTGAAATTGCTGGGCTTCGGCTACGACTGGGATCGCGAAATCGCCACCTGCCAGCCGGAATACTACCGCTGGGAACAGTGGTTCTTCACCAAGCTGTATGAAAAAGGCCTGGTCTACAAGAAGACCTCGGCGGTGAACTGGTGCCCGCACGATCTGACCGTGCTGGCCAACGAACAGGTTATCGACGGCTGCTGCTGGCGCTGCGACACCAAGGTCGAGCGTAAAGAGATCCCGCAGTGGTTCATCAAAATCACCGCCTACGCCGATCAGCTGCTGAACGATCTGGACACGCTTGAAAGCTGGCCGGAGCAGGTGAAAACCATGCAGCGTAACTGGATTGGCCGCTCCGAAGGCGTGGAAATCACCTTCGACGTGGCGGACAGCGAAGAGAAGCTGACGGTTTACACCACCCGTCCCGACACCTTCATGGGCGCCACCTACGTGGCGGTCGCCGCGGGCCACCCGCTGGCGCAACAGGGCGCGCGCAACAACCCGGCGCTGACCGACTTCATCGACGAATGCCGCAACACCAAAGTTGCCGAAGCCGAAATGGCGACGATGGAGAAGAAAGGCATGCCGACCGGCCTGTTCGTTGTCCACCCGCTGAGCGGCGAGAAGCTGCCGGTGTGGGTCGCCAACTTCGTGCTGATGGAATACGGCACCGGCGCCGTGATGGCGGTACCGGCGCACGACCAGCGCGACTGGGAATTCGCCACCAAATACGATTTGCCGATCAAGCCGGTGATCCTGAACCTCGACGGCAGCCAGCCTGACGTGAGCGCCGAAGCGATGACCGACAAAGGCGCGCTGTTCAACTCCGGCGAGTTCGACGGCCTGGACAATGAAGCGGGCTTCAACGCCATCGCCGACAAACTGGTCGCCAAGGGCGTAGGCCAGCGCAAGGTCAACTACCGTCTGCGCGACTGGGGCGTTTCCCGTCAGCGTTACTGGGGCGCGCCAATCCCGATGGTGACGCTGGAAGACGGCACCGTGATGCCGACGCCGGAAGACCAGTTGCCGGTGATCCTGCCGGAAGACGTGGTCATGGACGGCATCACCAGCCCGATCAAGGCCGATCCTGAGTGGGCGAAGACCACCGTCGACGGCCAGCCGGCGCTGCGTGAAACCGATACTTTCGACACCTTTATGGAGTCTTCCTGGTACTACGCGCGCTACACCTGCCCGCAGTATGACCAAGGCATGCTGGATCCGGCCGCCGCCAACTACTGGCTGCCGGTCGATCAATATATCGGCGGCATCGAACACGCCATCATGCACCTGATGTACTTCCGCTTCTTCCACAAGCTGATGCGCGATGCGGGCCTGGTGGATTCCGACGAGCCGGCCAAGCGCCTGCTGTGTCAGGGCATGGTGCTGGCCGACGCCTTCTACTACACCGGCAACAGCGGCGAGCGCGTCTGGGTGTCCCCGGTTGACGCCACCGTCGAGCGCGACGACAAGGGTCGCATCATCAAGGCCACCGATCCGCAAGGCCGTGAACTGGTCTATGCTGGCATGAGCAAAATGTCGAAGTCGAAAAACAACGGCATCGACCCGCAGGAGATGGTGGAAAAATACGGCGCGGACACCGTGCGTCTGTTCATGATGTTCGCTTCACCGGCAGAAATGACGCTGGAGTGGCAGGAATCCGGCGTGGAAGGGGCTAACCGCTTCCTGAAACGCGTGTGGAAACTGGCCTACGATCACGTGGAAAAAGGCGCGGTGCAGCCGCTCGACGTAGCGGCGCTGAACGAAGATCAGAAAGCGCTGCGCCGCGATCTGCACAAAACCATCGCCAAGGTGACCGATGACATCGGCCGCCGTCAGACCTTCAACACCGCGATCGCCGCCGTGATGGAGCTGATGAACAAGCTGGCCCGCGCACCGCAGGAGAGCGAGCAGGATCGCGCGCTGCTGCAGGAAGCGCTGCTGGCCGTGGTTCGCATGCTGTATCCGTTCACCCCGCACGTATGCTTCACGCTGTGGCAGGCGCTGGGCGGCGAAGGCGACGTGGACACTGCGCCATGGCCGGTTGCCGACGAGCAGGCGATGGTCGAAGACTCCAAACTGGTGGTGGTGCAGGTGAACGGCAAGGTTCGCGCTAAAATCACCGTATCCGCCGATGCGACCGAAGAGCAGGTGCGCGCGCGCGCTGCCGAAGAGCATCTGGTGGCTAAATATCTGGACGGCGTCACGATTCGCAAAGTGATCTACGTTCCGGGCAAACTGCTTAACCTGGTTGTGGGTTAACACAAGGAGGAATTGTGCGACAACGCATTCTGACGCTGTTGCTGGGGTTGGCGGTGCTGGTCACCGCCGGCTGCGGTTTTCACCTGCGCGGCACCACGCAGGTGCCTAATGAAATGAAAACGCTGATCCTGGACAGCGCTGACCCTTACGGCCCGTTGACGCGCTCGGTGCGCGAACAGCTGCGTCTGAACGACGTGACTATCGTCAGCGATCCGAAGCGTAAAGACGTGCCTTCCCTGCGCATTGTCGGCGCGACGGAAAGCCAGGATACCGCTTCGATCTTCCAGGACGGTAAAACCGCCGAGTACCAGATGGTGCTGACCGTGCAGGCGCAGGTGCTGATCCCGGGCCATGACCTGTATCCGCTGTCGGTGAAAGTGTTCCGTTCCTTCTTCGACAACCCGTTGACCGCGCTGGCCAAGGACTCCGAACAGGAGATCATTCGCCAGGAAATGCGTGAGCAGGCGGCGCAACAGCTGGTGCGCAAACTGCTGGCCGTGCATGCGGCGGAAGAAGATAACCGGCAGAAAGCCGCTGCCGCCGGCGAACGAGCGGCAAGCCAAACCGCACAATGATCCGCATTTATCCGGAACAACTTGCCGCGCAGCTCCGAGAGGGGCTGCGCGCTTGTTATTTATTGAGCGGCAATGAACCGCTGCTGCTGCAGGAGAGCCAGGATTTGCTCCGGCAGGCCGCGCAACAGCAGCAGTTCAGCGAGCACTACAGCATTTCCCTCGACGCCCATACCGACTGGGACGCCATCTTCGGCATCTGCCAGGCGATGAGCCTGTTCGCCAGCCGCCAGACGCTGCTGCTGATCTTCCCGGAAAACGGCCCAACGGCGCCGATCGGCGAACAGCTGACCAAGCTCGCCACGCTGCTGCACGAGGATATCCTGCTGATCCTGCGCGGCCCGCGCCTCACCAAAGCGCAGGAAAACAGCGCCTGGTTCAAGGCGCTCAGCCCGCACGGCGCCCTCGTCAGTTGCCAGACGCCGGAACAGGCACAGCTGCCGCGCTGGGTCGCCACGCGCGCCAAGGTGATGAAGCTGGAGTTGGACGACGCCGCCAATCAGCTGCTGTGCTACTGCTACGAAGGCAACCTGCTGGCGCTGTCGCAGGCGCTGGAGCGGCTGTCGCTGCTGCACCCGGACGGCAAGCTCACGCTGCCGCGCGTCGAACAGGCGGTGAACGACGCCGCCCACTTCACGCCGTTCCACTGGCTGGATGCCCTGCTGGCCGGCAAGAGCAAGCGCGCCTGGCATATTTTGCAGCAGCTGCAGCAAGAAGACGTGGAGCCGGTGATCCTGCTGCGCACCCTGCAGCGCGAACTGCTGCTGTTGCTGACGCTGCAGCGCCGCATGGCTTCCGCGCCGCTGCGCACGCTGTTCGATCAGCACAAGGTCTGGCAGAACCGCCGCCCGCTGGTGACCCAGGCGCTGCAACGCTTGTCCGGCCCCCAGCTGCAGCAGGCAGTACAGCTGCTGACGCAAATCGAGCTGACCCTCAAGCAGGACTATGGCCAGTCGGTCTGGCCGGAACTGGAAACCCTGTCGATGCTGCTGTGCGGCAAACCCCTGGCCACGAGTTTTACCGATGCCCACTAACCCGGAACACCCCACCGTTTTGCACGCGCTGTTCGGCGGCACCTTTGACCCGATCCACTACGGCCACCTGCGGCCTGTGGAAGCGTTGGCCGCCGAAGTGGGCCTGAATCGCGTCACGCTGCTGCCTAACCACGTGCCGCCGCACCGCCCGCAGCCGGAGGCCAATGCGCAGCAGCGCCTGAAGATGGTCGAGCTGGCGATCGCCTGCAATCCGCTGTTTGCCGTCGACGATCGCGAACTGCACCGCACCACCCCCTCCTACACCATCGAGACGTTGGAAACGATTCGTAAAGAGCGTGGCGCCGCCCAGCCGCTGGCGTTTATCATTGGTCAGGACTCGCTGCTGACGCTGCATAAGTGGCACCGCTGGCAGGCGCTGCTGGACGTGTGTCATCTGCTGGTGCTGGCGCGCCCGGGCTATAACGATCGCATGGACACGCCGGAACTGCAGCAGTGGCTGGAACGCCATCGCACCGCCGACCCGGCGCTGCTCAGCCGTCGCCCGCACGGCCATATCTATTTGGCCGATACGCCGGAGCTGGAAATTTCCGCCACCGAGATCCGTCAGCGCCGCCATCAGGGCCTCAACTGCGACGACCTGCTGCCACGCCCGGTGCAGCGCTATATCGAGTTGCAGGGTTTATATCGCTAGCGAAAGGTGCGTGATATACTGCGCCGCTATTTTTCAGGTATCCGCTGAAAACCCCGGAAACCTTAGCTGGCCGGGCAGTCACCAGTTAGCTGGCTTTCAGCGGCAGCCTGCCGAAACCATTATCCGGTTACGCCGCGGCGCGCGCATTTTGCCCGCCGCAGCCGACTGAACAGAACACACCCGAGGGGGAACCTTTGCAAGGTAAAGCGCTCCAAGATTTCGTCATCGATAAAATCGATGATCTGAAAGGCCAAGACATTATCGCTCTGGACGTCCAGGGCAAATCCAGCATCACCGACTGCATGATCATCTGCACCGGCACCTCGACTCGCCACGTGATGTCGATCGCCAGCCACGTGGTGCAGGAATCCCGTGCCGCGGGCATGGAGCTGTACGGCATGAAAGGCCAGGAAGCCTCCGACTGGATCGTGGTCGATCTGGGCGAAGTGATCGTGCACGTGATGCAGGAAGAGAGCCGTCGCCTGTACGAGCTGGAAAAACTCTGGAGCTAAGCGGTGAAACTGCAATTGGTGGCGGTCGGCACCAAAATGCCAGACTGGGTGCAAACCGGCTTTATGGATTACCTGCACCGCTTTCCCAAAGATATGCCGTTTGAGCTGACCGAGATCCCGGCGGGCAAACGCGGCAAAAACGCCGACATCAAGCGCATTCTGGACAAGGAAGGCGAACAGATGCTGGCGGCGGTGGGCAAAGGCAACCGCATCGTTACGCTGGACATCCCAGGCACGCCGTGGGAAACGCCGCAGCTGGCGCAGCAGCTTGAACGCTGGAAGCAGGATGGCCGCAACGTCAGCTTGCTGATCGGCGGCCCGGAAGGGCTGGCACCCGCCTGCAAAGCCGCTGCCGAGCAGAGCTGGTCACTGTCTCCGCTGACGCTGCCGCATCCTTTGGTGCGCGTCCTGGTGGCCGAAAGCCTCTACCGCGCCTGGAGTATTACTACAAATCATCCTTACCACCGGGAATAGCCGGTGGTGACCGTGACAGAGTGAAATAAAGCAGCGGGATGAAAATAGAACGTAACCCTTTTCGCGACTATACGGCTGAATCCGCCCTGTTTGTACGCCGCGCCCTGGTGGCGTTTCTGGGCATCCTGGTGCTGTCCGGCATCCTGATCGCCAACCTGTATAATCTGCAAGTGCTCCGCGTCGAGGATTACCGCACCCGCTCCAACGAAAACCGCATCAAGCTGGTGCCCATCGCGCCCAGCCGCGGCATTATCTACGATCGCAACGGCACCCCGCTGGCGCTCAACCGCACCATTTATCAGCTGGAGCTGATGCCGGAGAAGGTCGACGATCTCAAGGCCACGCTGCAGGCGCTGCGCACGGTGGTCGATCTGACCGACGACGACATCACCAATTTCGAAAAAGAGCGCAAGCGTTCGCGCCGCTTCGTCTCCATTCCGGTGAAAACCGCGCTGACCGAGGTGCAGGTCGCCCGCTTTGCGGTCAATCAGTTCCGCTTCCCCGGCGTGGAAGTGAAAGGTTACCAGCGCCGCTACTACCCTTACGGCTCCGCCCTCACCCACGTCACCGGCTACGTGTCGAAGATCAACGACCGCGACGTCGAACGCCTGGACAAAGACGGCAAACTGGCCAACTACGCCGCCACCCACGATATCGGCAAACTGGGCATCGAACGCTATTACGAAGACACGCTGCACGGCAAAACCGGTTACGAAGAGGTTGAAGTCAACAACCGCGGCCGGGTGATCCGCCAATTGCACGAGCAGCCGCCTTCCGCCGGTCAGGACGTCTACCTGACGCTCGATCTTGAGCTGCAGCGCTACATCGAGCAGCTGCTGGTAGGCAGCCGCGCCGCGGTGGTGGTGAGCGATCCGCGCACCGGCGCCATCCTGGCGATGGTGTCCAACCCGAGCTACGATCCGAACCTGTTCGTGGACGGCATTTCCAGCAAGGATTATCAGGGGTTGCTGAACGATCCGAATCGCCCGCTGATCAACCGCGCCACGCAGGGGGTTTACCCGCCCGCGTCGACGGTGAAACCTTATATCGCAGTGTCGGCGCTCAGCGCCGGCGTGATCACCAAGAACACCGTGGTGTTCGATCCTGGCTGGTGGCAGCTGCCCGGCTCGGAAAAACGCTTCCGCGACTGGAAAAAATGGGGCCACGGCCGCCTGAACGTCACCAAGGCGCTGGAAGAGTCCGCGGATACCTACTTCTATCAGGTCGCCTATGACATGGGGATCGATCGGCTGTCGAGCTGGCTGACCAAATTCGGTTATGGCCAGTACACCGGCATCGATCTGGCCGAAGAGCGTTCCGGCCTGATGCCGACGCGCGAATGGAAGCTGAAACGCTATAAAAAACCGTGGTATCAGGGCGACACCATTCCGGTGGGCATCGGCCAGGGCTACTGGACCGCCACACCGATCCAGATGGCCAAGGCGCTGAACACCCTGATCAACGACGGCACCGTCAAAACGCCGCACCTGCTGCAGAGCACCCGCGTCAACGGCGCGCTGGTGCCGTTCAAACAGGAAGAGAGCACGCAGATCGGCGATATTCACTCCGGCTTCTGGGAAATCGCCAAAGACGGCATGTACGGGGTGGCCAACCGTCCGAACGGGACGGCGCGCAAGTACTTTGCGGACGCACCTTATAAAGCCGCGGCGAAATCGGGTACCGCACAGGTATTCGGCTACGAAACCTACAACGCCCACAAACTGGCGGAGCACCTGCGCGATCACAAGCTGATGACCGCCTTCGCGCCGTTCAACAACCCGACGGTGTCGGTCGCCATCATTCTGGAAAACGGCGGCTCCGGTCCGGCGGTGGGCACCATCACCCGCCAGATCCTCGACCATATCATGCTGGGCGACAACAATACGCAATTGCCAAGCGAGGCCCCGCTGCCGCCTGGCGTAGAAGGTGACTAAGGTAGAACATGACTGAAAGCCAACAAAAAGGCTCGATCTGGACCAAAATCCACATCGACCCGACGTTCCTGCTGCTGATCCTGGCCCTGCTGGTCTACAGCGCCTTCGTGATGTGGAGCGCCAGCGGCCAGGACATCGGCATGATGGAGCGCAAGATCGGGCAGATCGTCATGGGGCTGATCGTGATGGCCGTCATGGCGCAAATCCCGCCGCGCGTGTACGAAAGCTGGGCGCCCTATCTCTATATCTTCTGCGTGATTTTGCTGATCCTGGTAGACGCCTTCGGGCAGATCAGTAAAGGCGCGCAGCGCTGGCTGGATCTGGGCGTGGTGCGCTTCCAGCCGTCGGAAATCGCCAAGATCGCCGTGCCGCTGATGGTGGCGCGCTTTATGAACCGCGACGTCTGCCCGCCTTCGCTGAAAAACACCGCCATCGCGCTGGTGCTGATCTTCCTGCCGACGCTGCTGGTGGCCGCACAGCCGGATCTGGGCACCTCGATCCTGATCGCCGCCTCCGGGTTGTTCGTGCTGTTCCTGTCGGGCATGAGCTGGAAACTGATCGCCGTCGCCGCCGTCGCGCTGGCGGCCTTTATCCCGGTGCTGTGGTTCTTCCTGATGCACGGTTATCAACGCGACCGCGTAATGATGCTGCTCGATCCGGAAAGCGACCCGCTCGGCGCCGGCTACCACATCATTCAGTCGAAGATCGCCATCGGCTCCGGCGGCCTGTCCGGCAAGGGCTGGCTGCACGGCACCCAGTCGCAGCTGGAGTTCCTGCCGGAGCGCCATACCGACTTTATCTTTGCCGTGTTGGCCGAAGAGCTCGGGCTGATCGGGGTATTGGTGCTGCTGGCGCTCTACCTGCTGGTGATCATTCGCGGGCTGATGATCGCCGCCAAGGCGCAAACCACCTTCGGCCGCGTGATGGTTGGCGGCTTGATGCTGATTTTGTTCGTTTATGTCTTTGTTAACATCGGTATGGTCAGTGGCATTTTGCCGGTAGTTGGCGTACCTTTGCCTCTGGTCAGTTACGGGGGTTCGGCGCTGATAGTGTTGATGGCCGGTTTCGGCATCATCATGTCGATCCACACGCATCGGAAAATGCTGTCTAAAAGTTTATAAGAGGTGAGTAATGCGTAAGGAATGGCTTTGGATCGGCGTCGCGGCGGTGTTGCTCTCCGCCTGTACCGCCCCGACCACGGAACAGCAGGCGCCACAGCAGCCGTACAACGGCCCGGTGGTGGAAATCGGTGGCGTCGAGCCTCAATATGAACCCTATAACCCTAACAACATGCAGGATTATAAGGTTAATGGCGATACTTACCGCATCGTAAAAGATCCGCAGAACTTCTCGCAGACCGGCCTGGCGTCCTGGTATGGCGAAGAGGCCAACGGCAACACCACGGCGCTGGGTGAGCAGTTCGATCCCAACGGCCTGACCGCGGCGCACCCAACGCTGCCAATCCCAAGCTATGTGCGCGTCACCAACCTGGCCAACGGCCGTCAGCTGGTGGTGCGCGTCAACGATCGCGGGCCATACACCAAGGGCCGCATCATCGATCTGTCGAAAGCCGCCGCCGACCGCCTCAACCTGTCCAACAACACCAAGGTCAAAGTCGATTTCATCAACGTGGCGCCGGACGGCACGCTGAGCGGCCCGGGCACCATCGGCACCATCGTGGCGAAACAGAGTTACGCCCTGCCGGCACGCCCGGATCTCGGCGCCAGCGGCATGGGCACCCCGATCCAACAGGACGTGCCGGTCGCCGGCGGCGCGGCGGTGCGCCCGATCGATAACAGCACCCTGCGCACCGACGATGGCGCTCCGGCAAACGCCGGCAACGGCCGCAGCGGTTTCCTCGGCGCGCCAAGCGCAGTACCGGCCGGCGTACTGGAAGGTTCCGAACCTGAAGCCGCCGCCGTGGCCGCTCCGGTTGCGGCCGGCGCTGCGGCGGCCGGTATGGCGGCCGCTTCTTCCTCCGGCGGTTACGTGGTGCAGGTCGGTGCGCTGAGCAGCGCCGAGCGCGCCCAGAGCTGGCAGCAAAGCCTGAGCCAACAGTTTGGCGTGCCGGGCAAAGTGGCAGCCAACGGCAACGTTTATCGCGTCCAGCTCGGCCCATTCAGCAGCCGTCAGCAGGCGGCCCAGCTGCAGCAACGCCTGGCCAGCGAAGCGCAACAACAGTCTTTCGTTACTGCTGCACCCTAAGCGTTATGCCCGGCGGGCATTCGCGGCTGATAAGCGGTTATTTAGCTGAAACATTTTCTTGCAGCTAAAAGGTCTTTAACCGCAATTAGTCAGATGAATGGATAATGCCTGCCGGGATCGCATCTGCTATAGTGTGGCTCGTTTTTTAACTTTACTTTCACGGATGTTGTAGTCCCGATCATGAAACAAGTAACTTCTTTTCGCTTAATCAAAAGCATCGCACTCGGCACCGTTATCGCAATGAGCGCAGCCTCCGTTGCACATGCCGATGACGTTAACATCAAAACCATGATCCCAGGTGTCCCGCAGATCGATGCGGAAGCGTACATCCTGATTGATTACAACTCCGGCAAGGTGCTGGCCGAGATGAACGCCGACGCGCGTCGCGATCCGGCCAGCCTGACCAAAATGATGACCAGCTACGTCATCGGCCAGGCGCTGAAAGCGGGTAAAATCGGCCAGGACGATCTGGTGACCGTCGGTCAGGACGCCTGGGCGACCGGCAACCCGGTGTTCAAAGGCTCCTCGCTGATGTTCCTGAAGCCGGGCGATCGCGTGCCGGTCTCCAAGCTGACCCGCGGCATCAACCTGCAATCCGGTAACGACGCCTGCGTGGCGATGGCCGACTACGTCGCCGGCAGCCAGGACGCGTTCGTTAACCTGATGAACACCTACGTCAGCAAGCTGGGCCTGCAGAACACCCACTTCCAGACGGTACACGGCCTTGATGCCCAGGGCCAGTACAGCTCGGCGCGCGACATGGCGCTGATCGGCCAGGCGCTGATCCGCGACGTGCCGGACGAGTACGCGATTTACAAAGAAAAAGAGTTCACCTTCAACAATATCCGCCAGATGAACCGCAACGGTCTGCTGTGGGATAACAGCCTGAACGTCGACGGCATCAAAACCGGCCACACCGACGCGGCGGGTTACAACCTGGTGGCTTCGGCGACCGAAGGCCAGATGCGCCTGATCTCCGCCGTGATGGGCGGGCGCACCTACAAAGGCCGCGAAGCCGAGAGCAAGAAACTGCTGACCTGGGGCTTCCGCTTCTTCGAAACCGTGGCGCCGCTGAAGGTCGGTAAAGAGTTCGCTTCCGAGCCGGTCTGGTTCGGCGATGCCGACCGCGTTGAGCTGGGCGTGGACAAAGACGTCTACCTGACCATCCCGCGCGGCCGCATGAAAGATCTGAAGGCCAGCTATGTGCTGAACACGCCGGAAATTCACGCGCCGCTGGCGAAAAACCAGGTGGTCGGCAGCATCAACTTCCAGCTGGACGGCAAAACCATCGACCAGCGTCCGCTGGTGGTGATGAACGAAGTGAAAGAAGGCGGTTTCTTCAGCCGCATCGTGGACTACATCAAACTGATGTTCCACCACTGGTTCGGTTAACGGTTGAAACGGGCGAAATTGGCCCCATATAGTGAATAACACTAACTCCCGCCCCGGCGGGAGTTATACTTTATAGATTAGCTAGCACTCTGGAGCGCACGCACATGCAAAAAACTAAACTGAACGAACTGCTCGAATTCCCTTGCCCGTTTACCTACAAGGTGATGGGCCTGGCGCAGCCTGAGCTGGTTGACCAGGTAGTTGAAGTGGTGCAGCGCCATGCGCCGGGCGACTACAACCCGCAGGTCAAGCCGAGCAGCAAAGGCAACTACCACTCGGTCTCCATCACCATCAACGCCACTCACATCGAGCAGGTCGAAACCCTGTACGAAGAGTTGGGCAACATTGAAATTGTTCGCATGGTGCTGTAATTCCAGCATAAACCCCTGCTTATCAACCCGGGACGGCGCAGCGTCTTCCCGGGTTGCGCATTTTTGGTCAGCGAAAGGCTGGCCGCAGACCGGAGCGCCCGGTATAATGGCTTTACCACTTCTGTAACCTGACGATGACTCTTTTGCAACCAGACAAGATCATTTTGCGTCAGCTGGGGTTGCAGCCCTACGCGCCTGTATCCCAAGCCATGCATAACTTCACCGACAGTCGTACCGAGACCACGCCGGACGAGCTGTGGCTGGTGCAGCATCACCCGGTGTTCACCCAGGGCCAGGCTGGCAAAGCCGAGCATGTGCTGATGCCCGGCGATATCCCGGTGATTCAGAGCGATCGCGGCGGCCAGGTGACCTACCACGGGCCGGGCCAGCAGGTGATGTACGTGATGGTCGATCTGAAACGCAACAAGGTCGGCGTACGCCAATTGGTCACGGCGATAGAAGATACGGTTATCAACACCCTCGCCCACTTCCGCCTCGAATCGCGCGCCCGTCCGGATGCGCCAGGCGTGTACGTGGGGGAGCAGAAAATCTGTTCGTTGGGTTTGCGGATCCGCAAAGGCAGCTCATTCCACGGCCTGGCCCTGAATGTGGCGATGGATCTCAGCCCCTTCCAACGCATCAACCCTTGCGGTTACGCCGGCATGCAAATGACGCAGGTCAGCGCGCTGGCGCCCGGCGTTGGCATTGAAGACGTACACCCAATCCTGGTACAGGAATTTGTTCATTTACTCGGCTACCAGACGGTCGAGCTTCGTAACTGGAACCTGCACGATTATGAGTAAACCAATTCAGATGGAACGCGGCGTCAAATACCGCGATGCTGACAAAATGGCGCTGATCCCGGTCAAAACGGTGGTCACCGAACGGCAGGAGCTGTTGCGTAAACCCGAGTGGATGAAGATCAAACTGCCTGCCGACTCAACGCGCATTCAGGGCATCAAAGCCGCCATGCGCAAGAACGGCCTGCACTCCGTCTGTGAGGAAGCCTCGTGCCCTAACCTGTCCGAGTGTTTCAACCACGGCACCGCCACCTTCATGATCCTCGGTGCTATCTGCACCCGCCGCTGCCCGTTCTGCGACGTGGCCCACGGCCGCCCGATCGCGCCAGACGCCAACGAGCCGGAAAAGCTGGCGCAAACCATCGCCGACATGGCGCTGCGTTATGTGGTGATCACCTCGGTTGACCGCGACGATCTGCGCGACGGCGGCGCTCAACACTTTGCCGACTGCATCTCGGCCATCCGCGCCAAGAGCCCGAACATCAAAATTGAAACGCTGGTGCCGGACTTCCGCGGCCGTATGGATCGCGCGCTGGAGATCCTCACCGCCACGCCGCCGGACGTATTCAACCACAACCTGGAAAACGTGCCGCGCGTATATCGCCAGGTGCGCCCGGGCGCCAACTACGAGTGGTCGCTGAAGCTGCTGGAGCGCTTTAAAGAAGCGCACCCGGATATCCCGACCAAATCAGGCCTGATGGTCGGCCTGGGCGAAACCAACGCGGAAATCGTCGAAGTCATGCGCGATCTGCGCCGCCACGGCGTGACCATGCTGACGCTGGGGCAATACCTGCAGCCGAGCCGTCACCACCTGCCGGTGCAGCGCTACGTCAGCCCGGCCGAGTTCGACGAAATGAAAGAAGAAGCGATGGCGATGGGCTTCACCCACGCCGCCTGCGGCCCGTTCGTGCGTTCGTCTTACCACGCCGATCTGCAGGCCAAAGGGATGGAAGTGAAATAACGCGTAATAGTTTGTTACGCTAAAGACGGCAAAAACGCCAAAAAACGGATGTCCGCAAGGCATCCGTTTTTTATTGCGTGCCACCAGGCGGGGTTAAACGTCTTTCTTTTCGACGCTCTGCTGAGCGGACTGGCTTTCGGCGGCGTTGTTGCCGGCGGCCGGCGGCGTGCTGTCGTCGCCCACGGCTTTTTTAAAGCCTTTCAGCGCCGCGCCAAGATCGGCGCCGAGCGTGCGCAGTTTGCTGGTGCCGAACAGTAAAATCACCAACACGGCAATCACCAGAAGTTTGGTAATGCTGATACCTTCCATACTCACCTTCTTATCATAGAGCGCTGCGTGAACAGCGAGAAAAACTGACCTTGCCTGCGAATATTTAGCGACTTTCCTTCGGCTCGCACAACCGCAACATGTAACAGAGTGAGATCCGTCGCAGGAATGCCACGCGGCCGCACGGCACGGATTCCAGACTATTCTTAGTTTATCGCCCGCATGATACGCTGCCGTGATACTTATCAGGGAGATGCCGGATGTATATTGCTCCACCCATTTTCGATGCCCGAAAATCCGGCCTCAGCTTCGCCAAACGCACCTATCTGCCCCGCGTCGCCGGCCTGGGACTCGGCTTTATCTGCGTCTGCGCCGCGCTCTACCCCTTGGCTCCGCCCACGGCGGTCTGGCTATTGCTGGCCTTTCACGGCTTTCTCTGGCCGCATCTTGCCTACCGCCTGGCCCGCCGCGCCAAAGATCCGTTCAAAGCCGAGATCCGCAACCTGCTGATCGACTCCGCCTTCGGTGGCTTCTGGGCCGCGATGATGGCGTTCAATGCGCTGCCGGCGATCGTCATCCTGTCGATGATGAGCATGAACAACATCGCTTCTGCCGGCAAAGCGCTGTTTGTCAAAGGGTTGGCGATTCAATTGGCCACGGCGGCGCTGACCGGCGCGCTGCTCGGCTTCCCGTTCCACCCGCACAGCACGCCGCTGCAAATCTATCTGTGCCTGCCGATGATCTACCTGTACCCGACGCTGCTCGGGCTGGTGACCTACCGCACCGCCAAGCGGCTGGCGGAAAAGAAACAGGAGCTGCAACGCATCAGCACTCGCGATGGGCTGACCGGCTTGTACAACCGCCGTCACTGGGAGCACCTGCTGCATCGCCAGTTTGACAGCTGCCGCCGCTACCAGGACAACGCCACGCTGATCCTGATGGATATCGATCGCTTCAAAACCATCAACGACACCTTCGGCCACGCTTTAGGGGATGAGGCCCTGGCGGCGCTGGCGGAAGAGCTGCTGATCGGCTTGCGCAACGTGGATATCGTCGGGCGCTACGGCGGCGACGAGTTTGGCGCGGTGCTGCCGAACACCAGCGCCGAACAGGCGGTAACCGTCCTGCGGCGCATCCAGCAGCGGCTGGACGCCGTCATCTTCAAAGAGGCGCCACAGCTGCGGCTGCAGATCAGCGCCGGCATCGCCAACTACCACCCCGCGCTGGGCGGTTATCTGGACTGGCTGAAAGCGGCCGACGGCGCGCTTTACCGGGCGAAGCAAAATGGCCGTAACCGCCTGGAAACGGCGGCGCCGACGGGCGACTAACTGACTGGTTTAATAACTTGGCAAAATACTTCGGCGCTTCGACAAAGCCTTCGCGCCGGTAAAACGCATGCGCCCGCTCGCTTTCCACCGCCACCAGCAGCGCCTCGGTGCCGGGATAATCCAGCGCCGTCATTAATTCGGCGATCGCTCAGGCACGCCGTTCTGATTTCCATGGGGTGACCTCGCAGATTGTCGATACTACAAAATAGGCGGCGTTAGGTGTAACATCCATCCGGTGCGGCGAAAAAGGCCGTGCGGCACGCTGGAGATGACATTCCTCCCTAACCGCCTTCACAGGCTGATGATGTCTACGTAACCTCTCGGAGAGAGGCGCGTAGCGTTACGCCTGTCCCTTTCCGAGCCCCGTGAATTTCTCTGATTGAAAGGGAGTTGCCCCATGTTGAGCTCTTTACTGGCCGTATTTATCGGCGGCGGCGTCGGCAGCGTTTTGCGCTGGGCGGTAAGCATGAAAATGAACCCGCTGAACGCCCACATTCCGCTCGGTACGCTGATGGTCAATCTGATCGGCGGTTTTATCATCGGCCTGGCGATGGCGATTTTCACCCGCATGACGCATCTGGATCCCACCTGGAAATTGCTGATCACCACCGGGTTCTGCGGCGGCCTGACCACCTTCTCCACCTTTTCGCTGGAGGTGGTATACCTGATGCAGGATGGCCGCTTCGGCTGGGCGCTGGCCAACATGCTGCTCAACCTGGCCGGCTCGCTGGCGATGACGCTGCTGGCTTTCATGCTGGTGATGTGGGCCAACGGGCGCTAAGCCCTTAATGTTTCCTTAATCTTGCATGCGCATAATCTCATCCAGTACTCCTGACTGGATGAGAAACCGCTATGTTTAGCCTGCCGAAAACCGCCGCCGAAGCGATTTCCGTTGCGCTGTGCGTGCTGATCGTCGCCGCCTTTATCAAATCCTACCTGTTCGCTTAAGCGCTTTTTCCCGCAGCACGCGTTCATGTTGCGTCTTTCCCGCCGGTTACACTACAATTGAGAATGAACGTTCACACCCAAAAATGTGAACCCGGCTCACGCGTAGCAAAGGATCGGGCAGATGCTCTCCCCCAACGACAGTAAACAGGCCAAGGTGCAGGCCCGCCGCGATCAGATCGTCGAAGCGGCGAAAACCAGCTTCCGCCGCCACGGCTTCCACGCCGCCAGCATGGCGGAGATCGCCCAGGGCTCGCAGCTCAGCGTCGGGCAAATCTATCGCTATTTCGCCAATAAAGACGCGATTATCGAAGAGATCGTCAACCGCATCATCGCCAGCAAGATGCAGCGGCTGGAAAACCTTGGCGATCACATCAACCTGATCGCCGGCACGCTGGCGGCGCGCACGCTGTTTCAGCAGCCGGGCGAGAGCGAAACCGATCACATGCTGATGCTGGAAGTGACCGCCGAGGCCACGCGCAACCCGGTGGTAGCCAAAATGCTCAGCGATGCGGAAGCGCGGCTGTTTCGCCACGTGTGCCACAACCTGCAGCGGCTGTATCCCGATTTCAGCGCGGAAGAGATCGCCGCGAGGGTGGAGTTTATCGCCGTCATGAGCGAAGGCACCGGTTACCGTATCCTTACCACGCAAAAAGCCGATGCGTCCCTGCTGCGCGATCTGTATCAGCAGGCCATTTCTCACCTGTTCAGGAAACGCTAATCTCCCATGACCAAACACATAGCCAGACAACGTCTGGTGTACGCCGTCGTGCTTGGCCTGTTGGCCGCGCTGGGGCCGCTGTGCACCGATCTCTATCTACCCGCCCTGCCGGAAATGGCGGGCGAACTGAATACCTCCACCGCCGCCGCACAGCTCAGCCTGACCGCCGGGCTGCTCGGCCTGGGCGTCGGCCAGCTGATTTTCGGCCCTTACAGCGACAAACTGGGCCGCATGCGCCCGCTGTTGCTGTCGCTGATCCTGCTGCTGGGCGCTTCGCTGTGGTGCGCCCTCGCGCCCACCATCGACCAGTTGCTGATCGCCCGTCTGCTGCAGGGCATCGCCGGCGCCGGTGGCGCGGTGATTTCTCGCGCCATCGCCCGCGATCTGTACGCCGGCCATGAGCTGACCCGCTTCTTCGCCCTGCTGATGCTGGTCAACGGCCTGGCGCCGATCGTCGCGCCGGTGCTGGGCGGCGTGATGCTGCAGGTAATGAACTGGCGCGGCATCTTCGGCGTGCTGGCGGCCATCGCCGTGCTGCTGTTCAGCCTGTCGGCGCTGAAGCTGCGCGAATCCTTGCCGGTAGAACGCCGCAGCCAGGGCGGTATCCTGGCGATGCTGATGTCGCTGGGCGGGTTGCTGACCCAGCGCTATTTTATGGGCCTGTGCCTGACGCAAGGCTTCGTGATGGCCGGCATGTTCGCCTATATCGGCGCCTCGCCTTTCGTCTTGCAGCAGATCTACGGCCTCAGCCCGCAGATGTTCAGCCTGTGCTTCGCCATTAACGGCGTCGGGCTGATCATTGCGGCGCAGCTGGCCAGCCGCCTCAGTTCGCGTTGGGGGGAGCGTCGGGTATTGAAGAGCGGGCTAACGCTGGCGGCCGTCGCATCGCTGTTGCTGCTGTTGGCCGCCGCGCTGCATGCGCCGCTGGTCGTATTGCTGGTGCCGCTGTTCTTCTCGGTGGCGGTGATCGGCATCGTCGGCCCGACCGCCTCTTCGCTGGCCATGCAAAGCCAGGGTGACAAAGCGGGCAGCGCCTCGGCCTTGATCGGCGTATGCATGTTCGCCCTCGGCGCCTGCGCCGTGCCGCTCACCGGGCTGGGGGGCACCTCGGGCCTGTCGATGGCGCTGACCATCGTCGGCTGTTACGCCATCGCCATCCTGCTGTTCAGCCTGTTGGCCCGCCGCAGCGAGGCATAACGCGCCCAATAAAAAACCCGCTCAATGAGCGGGTTTTAAGAAATTCAGCTACGCAGCTTAGATAGCAGTAACGTTAGCGGCAGATGGGCCTTTGGCACCGTTCGTGATTTCAAACTCTACACGCTGGCCTTCAGCAAGCGTTTTGAAACCGTTGCTAACGATGGCAGAGAAGTGAACGAAAACGTCCTTGCTACCATCTTCCGGAGTAATGAAACCGAAGCCTTTGGATTCATTAAACCACTTAACGCTACCTTTAATCTTAGACATCAAACTTACCTTTAACGTGAATGAAAGACACAAAACCTGTGTCGATTACAGTACAGCAAGCAGGCAGGATTTTGTCCACCACCGCGATCACAGAAATCCGATAAAGAGTGAAAAAATCCGTGTAGCCCGGTGTAAATGGATTGCACCGGTTGCGATAAGCTCCCGTTCCAGGTCAATCCTCTCCACGCGCCGGCGAACAATGTGCGAACGGCCAAACCCGCCCGCTTACCCCAGCGTTGACGCCCCCATGCAGACGCAATCGCTATGAAATATAACCAGATGGTCTTTTTGCTTCGGCGGCCGCTGCACTAGGGTTAGGGTTTATTTCCCACTGTGAGCCAAGCCTATGACCAGCCAGTTGGCAGACAAAATCATCGCCTATCGGCGTGAGCTGCACCAAAACCCGGAGCTTTCCAATCACGAATTCGCCACCACCGCCCGGCTGACCCGCTGGCTGCAAGAGGCGGGCATTCGCCTGCTGCCGTTGGCGCTGAAAACCGGCGTCGTGGCGGAGATTGGCAGCGGCAAGGGCCCGATCATCGCGCTGCGCGGTGACATTGACGCCCTGCCGATCGACGAAATCGCCGACGTGCCCTTCAGCTCGCAAAACCGCGGCGTGATGCACGCCTGCGGCCACGACTTTCACACCTCGGTGATGCTCGGCGCCGCACACCTGCTCAAAGCGCGTGAGGCCGACCTGCCCGGCATGGTGCGCATCTTCTTCCAGCCGGCGGAAGAGACCTTCAACGGTGCCCGGCATCTGATCGACGCTGGCGCGCTGGATAACGTTGCGGCGGTATTTGGCCTGCATAACGCGCCGGAGCTGCCCACCGGCACCTTCGCCACCCGCGCCGGGCCGTTCTACGCCAACGTCGATCGCTTCCAGATCCTCATCACCGGCAAAGGCGCGCACGCCGCCAAACCGGAACAGGGCGTCGACACCATCGTCACCGCCAGCCAGATCGTCGGCGCACTGCAGACGCTGCCCAGCCGCAGCTTCAGCTCGCTGGAATCGCTGGTGGTGAGCGTAACGCGCATCGAAGGCGGCAATACCTGGAACGTGCTGCCGCAAACCGTGGAGCTGGAAGGCACGGTGCGCACCCACAGCGACGCGGTGCGCCGCCAGGTGCCGGACAAAATTCGCCAGGTGATCGACGGCGTTGCCGCCGCGCTGGGCGCGCAGGCCGAACTCCGCTGGCAGCCGGGGCCGCCGGCGGTGATCAATGATCCGCATTGGGCGGCGTTCAGCAAAACCGTCGCCGCCGAGGCCGGCTACCGGGTCGAAGAGGCGGAACTGCAGATGGGCGGTGAAGATTTCGCGCTGTATCTGCACCATGTGCCGGGCGTATTCGTCAGCATCGGCTCCGCCAGCGAATTCGGCCTGCATCATCCGCGTTTCAATCCCGATGAACGCGCCCTGTTCCCCGCCGCGCAATATTTCACGCTGCTGGCGGAACGCACGCTGCAACAATTAACCACCGCACCGGAAAAAGCCCTCAGCAACGCCTGAATAACGGTAAAGCGTATTTCCCCGACGCCGCGGATGCCGCGTCGGGGATTATTTTTTCGCTCGCCGTGATATTTGCAATTTTCAACATTTGAATATGCTGTTTTGTTGTTTTACATCCCGCCGCCGCTCATCAATAGTGGGCACATCAGACACCGCGCGCCTCTGCGGCGCATGACAGGATAATCACGATGAGCGACAACGCGACTAATCAACGGCAATTGCGGCTGGGCGCCATTCTGCATGGTGCATCGGGAAATATGTCCGCCTGGCGCCACCCGGACGCCACCGCCGACGCCAGCATCAACCTCGAATTTAATATCGCCACGGCGAAAAAAGCCGAACAGGGGAAATTCGATTTCGTGTTTGTCGCCGATGGGCTATATATCAACGAAAAGTCCATTCCGCATTTTCTTAATCGTTTCGAACCGCTCACCCTGCTGGCCGCGTTGTCCGCCGCCACCGATAAAATCGGCCTGGTGGGCACCCTCTCCACCTCCTACAGCGATCCGTTCACCGTCGCCCGCCAGTTCGCCAGCCTCGATCACCTGAGCAACGGCCGCGCCGGCTGGAACGTGGTGACCTCGCCGCTGGAAGGCTCGGCCAAAAATTTCTCGCGCAAAGAACACCCGGAGCACAGCCTGCGTTACCGCATCGCCGGCGAGTTTCTCGACGTTGCCAAAGGGCTGTGGGACTCCTGGGAAGACGACGCCTTCGTGCGTAATAAGGCCAGCGGCGAATTTTTCCGCGCCGGCAAACTGCACACTCTCAATCACCAGGGGGAGTTCTTCTCGGTGCAGGGGCCGCTGAACATCGGCCGCACGCCGCAGGGGCGCCCGATCCTGTTCCAGGCCGGCGCCTCCGAAGACGGCAAACGGCTGGCGGCCCAACACGCCGATGCGATCTTCACCCATCACGACACGCTGGAGCAGGCGCAGGATTTCTACCAGGACGTGAAGCGGCAGCTGGTGGAACAGGGGCGCGAACCGGACGATCTGCGCATCTTCCAGGGCGTCAGCGTGATCGTCGGCGACGACGACGCGGACGTCGAGCGCCAGTACCAGGAGACAGCCCGCCTGGTCAGCATCGAGAACGCCCTCAACTACCTCGGCCGCTACTTCGAGCATTACGACTTCGCCCGTCATCCGCTGGACGCCCCCTTCCCGGACATCGGCGATCTGGGGCAAAACAGCTTCCGCAGCACCACCGACGCCATCAAGCGCAGCGCCCGCGAGCGCAACCTCACGCTGCGCCAGGTGGCGCTGGAAGCCGCCTCGCCGCGCCCGGTGTTCAGCGGCACGCCGGAAGCGGTGGCGGATGGCCTGCAACGCTGGTTCGACGGCGAGGCCGCCGACGGTTTCATCATCAGCGGCGGTACGCCCAACGCCTTCGGCCACTTCGTCGATCGGGTGGTGCCCGTCCTGCAGCAACGTGGCCTGTTCCGCCAGGCGTACCACGGCGACACGCTGCGTGAACATCTAGGCCTGAAGCGCCCGTTGAACAGATTCACCCAATAACAAGATCGCTGCCAGGGATACCCGCTATGCAGAAAACCGTTACCGCCGCCCTCGTGGCGGCCTTGCCGAGCCTGACCGGCGCCGCGCAGGCGGGCACCGGCATCGATTTGCAGGCCTATGCCCCCCTATTCACGCGCCGAAGAACCCGCAGGCGAACGCCATGGTCAACCGCTGGGGCGAGAGCGCCGAACGCCTTGCGCAGTCGGAAATCAACCCGCCCGGCCAGGGCGATTAGGAGCGCGCGATGACGCAAGACACCTTCATTCAGACGCTACCGACCGACCCGCTGATCGCCCCGGTGATCGAAGGGCTGTTCGGAGAATATCGTCAGCGCTACGGCGACTATTTTGGTGACCAGGAACCGGAAGCGCTGGATCTGTACGCGCCACCGCAAGGAGCCTTCATCGTGCTGCTGCGCGCCGGTGCGCCGATCGCCATGGGCGCCTTCAAACGCTATGACGCGCTAACCGCCGAGCTGAAGCGCATCTGGACGCGGGGCGACCTGCGGCGCCAAGGCCTGGCGCAGCGGGTGCTGCAGCAGCTGGAAACGCTGGCGCTGGCGCAGGGATATCGCCGGCTCTATCTAACCACCGGCTTTCGCCAGCCCGAAGCGGTGGGCCTGTATCTGAGCAACGGGTATCAGCCGCAGTTCGATCCCACCGTCGACAGCGAGATATACAGTCGCCCACCCTACGATGGCCGCCTGCCGTTCCGCAAAAGCCTGATTGCAGAGGACGCGTGTTGTTGCGCGTCGGAAAGGAAAATCGCCTAAGGCCCCTTTATCTGTATCAGGAGACATGACATGTCCAAACAAGAAGTCTTGAAAGTGGTGCCCGCCCGCTATCCGCTGCGGCTGATCGGCGCGCTGTTTTCGCTGTTTATTCTGGCCGCCATCGTGCAATCGGTGGCGGGCAACGCGCGCTGGGAATGGGGCGTGTTCGCCGAGTGGTTCTTCGCGCCGGCGGTGCTGGCAGGGCTGGGGCAAACCCTGCTGCTGACGCTGCTCGGCACGCTGTTCAGCATCCTGTTCGGCACCCTGCTGGCGCTGGCGCGACTGTCGCGCTCTTACCTGCTGGCGTCGCTGGCCTGGGGTTATATCTGGCTGTTTCGCTCGCTGCCGCTGATTCTGGTGCTGATCATCCTGTACAACTTTTCCTATCTGTATGACGCCATCTCGCTGGGCATTCCCTTCACCTCCGTGGTGTTCGCCAGCTACCCGACCATCGACATTCTCGGCCAGTTCGCCGTGGCGGTGCTGGGCCTGACGCTGGTGCAGTCCGCCTACACCGCCGAGATCATCCGCGGCGGCATCCTGGGCGTGGATTACGGCCAGCACGAAGCGGCGGCGGCGCTGGGGTTGCCGGGCTATCGCCGCACCTTCCGCATCATTCTGCCGCAGGCGCTGCGCTCCATTATTCCGACCGGCTTCAACGAGATCATCAGCCTGGCGAAAGGCACCTCGATCGTTTACGTGCTGGCGCTGCCGGAGCTGTTTTACACCATTCAGGTTATCTATAACCGCACCCAGCAGGTGATACCGCTGCTGATGGTCGCCACCGTCTGGTATCTGTTTATCACCACCGCGCTGTCGGTGATCCAATACTACATCGAGCGCTATTTCGCCCGGGGCGCGGTGCGCGAACTGCCGCCGACGCCCTGGCAGCAACTGGCCGGCTGGCTAAAACGTTAGGAGACCCGCATGTCTGAAGCCATTGATTATTATGCCTTGCCCGAGCAGCCGGCGCGCAATCTCACCCCGGTGCCGGCACGCGGCCTGATCGAAATCAGCAACGTCAGCAAGTTCTTCGGCAAACACAAGGCGCTGGACGACGTCAGCCTGACGCTGCAGCCGGGCACCGTCACCGTGATCCTCGGCCCTTCCGGCTCCGGTAAATCGACGCTGCTGCGGGCGATCAACCACCTGGAGCGCGTGGACGAAGGCTTTATCCGCATCGACGGCGACTACGTCGGCTATCGCCGCAAGGGCAACCGGCTGTATGAGCTGAAGGAAAAGGCCATCCTTCGGCAACGCATCAACGTCGGCTACGTATTCCAGAATTTCAACCTGTTCCCGCACCTGACGGTGCTGGAAAACATCATCGAAGCGCCGGTGGTGCATAAGATCCACTCTCGCGAACGGGCGAAAGCGGTGGCCTATGAACTGCTGGATACCGTCGGGCTACGCCACAAAGCGGACGCCTACCCGCGCCACCTCTCCGGCGGCCAACAACAGCGCATCGCCATCGCGCGCGCGCTGGCGCTGAACCCGAAGGTGATCCTGTTCGATGAACCGACCTCCGCGCTCGATCCCGAGCTGGTCGGCGAAGTGCTGGATGTGATAAAGGGGTTGGCGGATCTGGGCGTCACGCTGGTGGTGGTCACGCATGAAATCGGCTTTGCGCGCGAAGCGGCGGATCGGGTGGTGTTTATGGTCGATGGGCAGATCGTCGAGCAGGGCGACGCCAGGCAAGTGCTGGCTCAGCCGCAGCATCCGCGCACCGTCAACTTTCTCAACAAAGTGCTGTGATCGTCGGGGCGCTGCAGCGCCCCGTACCCGAGCTGCTTACCGGCCGGCGAAGCGCCGCTTCTCGGCGGCGAAATCCAGCGGGCGGATCCCCTGCTGGTTTTTGTCCTCTTCAGTCAGCAACGCCGGCGGAATAAACCAGGTTACCTCGAACAGCAGCCCGTCCGGATCGTGGCC
This sequence comes from Serratia sp. CY27727, assembly GCF_052169275.1. NCBI lineage: Bacteria > Pseudomonadati > Pseudomonadota > Gammaproteobacteria > Enterobacterales > Yersiniaceae > Serratia > Serratia sp. CY27727. Next base: position 106,131 of record NZ_JBJNLB010000007.1, read on the forward strand.
ATAAATGCTTTTGTGCACGCCGTGATCCTCTTCCAGCCCGAGAATGCCGCGTTCGGCCAGCTGATGGCGAATGCGCTCCAACTCTTCCAGGCTGTCCACTTCCCAGGCCAGATGGTACAGCCCGGCCGCTGGCTCATGCTCCGCCGGCGGCTCGTTGTTGGCACGAAACACCCCGGCGCGCTGCTGGCCCAGGTTCTTGCTGAACAGCGCCAAATCGTGATCGTTGTCCGAATCGGCGGCCTGGGTAAACACCGCCCGATCGGGGCTGTCGGACGGCTTGAGCTTGAACCCCAACACCTGATGATAAAAGTCGGCGCTCTGCCGCACGTCGCTGACATACAGCACGGCGTGATTGAGACGTTTGATGCCCATCGCTATTCCTTTACGCATTGAATGAAGTCAGCATGAACATAGCATGTGGGGGGAAAGCCGCTAAATGCCGTTATCGCATGACGAAATGCCGGCCGCGCAATCTGTCGCTGCAAGGCATTCCGCGCTATCATAAGCGCTGTATAGAACCCTTTTGTGAGAATAGCGATGAACGGCAAGATAACGACTTTTTTTGAAGACAAAGGCTTCGGCTTTATTACCGACGAGAACGGAGAAAATCGTTATTTTCACGTGATTAAAGTGCAAAACCCGGAGCTGATTAAGAAAAACGCGGCGGTGACCTTCGAACCGACCAACAACACCAAAGGCCCGTCGGCTTATGCGGTCAAAGTGTTGGCGCCCAGCAAATACATCATCATCGCCAATGAAAGAATCAAGATCGCCAGCATCAAGTCTTTCAATACCTTCACCAAGGAAGTGCCGGCCAAAGCCGACGTGGATAAAGAGAACACCGTGCTGTCGGTCGGCCTGCTGATGAACCGCATTCGCCCGCAGTCAGAAGATCAGGCGCAGACCATGCAAACGCTGCGCATGCTGACCATTACCACCTTCCAGAACACCACCCATACTTTCTCCGAGCACGAGATCGATATGGATGAGACCATTAAGGCGCTGAAAAGCCTGTAAGCGCCGGTTGCCCAGCGTCGAGCCCTAGCGGAACAGGATATGCTCGACGCTGTTGCCGCTCACCACGTTGAACGACTCCACCCGATTACGCCCCTGCGATTTGGCGCGATACAGCGCGATATCCGCCATATTCATCAGTTGCTCCAGCGATTTCACTTCATTCATCGCCAGGCTGGCGACGCCGACGCTGATGGTGATTTTCAGCGTCTGTTTGCCTTCCGCCTGCAGTTCCGCCTGCTCCACCAGCCGGCGCAGATGTTCCCCCAGCGCCACGCCCTGCGCCGCCAGCGCGCGCGGCAGCATGATGGCGAACTCTTCTCCGCCCAGGCGGCCGAACAGCTGATCGTGCCGCAGCTCGCGCCGCACGATGTGCGCGAACGACGCCAAAACCTGATCGCCGGCGCTGTGGCCGTGCGTATCATTGATCTGCTTAAAATGGTCGATGTCGATCAGCAGTAGCGACACCGCCTCTTTCGAGCGGTGCTTGTGTTCCAGCAGCTCGCCCGCTTTGCGCGTCATCGCGCTGCGCGCCAGCACCCCGGTCAGAAAATCGTGGTTGGCGCTGTGCTCCAGACGCCGCATCAGCTTGCGGTTGGCGGCGATGGAGCTGGCGAGGATTAGCGGCCCCATCACCAGCATGGCGATGCCCAAGCGGGCGGACATCAGCGTGTCGAGGAAGGCGTTGTGGTTGTTCGGCGTTTCGTACAGCACCAGGTTGGCGGAAATGCTGCTGATTTCGGTCATGCCGGTCAACAGCGTCAGCAACGTCACGGGGAACAGCGGGTAGCGCACCGCGCACCACAGCAGCGCCGGGATCGGGAAGGCGATGGCGCCCGGCCCGCCGATATAGACGCTGAACACCAGCGACAGCAGCAGCGCCAGCAAAGGCAGGCAGCCCTTCAGGCGCCAACGCACCTGCATGCGCAGCAGTTGCTTCAGCCGCGGCGCCGCCATCAGCACCGGCAACAGCAGCAAGGTCGTCGAAAACTGCTCGCTGAACCAGGCCAGCCAGGCAACCACCACCGTGTTGTTGTACAGGCTGTCGTTGCGCAACACCGACAGCGTCGACGCCACTGCCGCGCCGGCCAGGCTGGCGCTGAACATATAGAGTATCGCCTGGGGTTTGCCCATGCGCCGTTGAGATTGGGGCAGCATCAGCATGATGCCGTAACCGACGGCGATCAGCGACATGTTGCAGGCGTTCAGCCACAGCGCCAGAGACCAGCCTTCGCCGGTGCTGAGATCGGCGGCGACCATGCCCAGATAGGTGGTGAACCATCCGAGCGGCGTGGCGTAAACGGGTTTTCGCAGCAGCAGGCCGAGCAGAATCGCATTCACCGGCCAAAATAAGGAAAGCGAGCCAATCGGCCGGCTAAGAATACCCACCAGGGAAAGTAAAAAGGCCAGCATGAAAAGATTGATCAGCTGAACCGTTAGCGGCAGGCCATGCCTGGCGTTTATTCTGGCGTTCATCGCCTCGCCCATATTTTGATAATAACCAGAATAATAATGTGCATACTCTCTCGCCCGGCCAGTGAGGGATAGTCAATCCGAATTTCAACCAAAAAAGCCAGACAAATCAATAAGAAAAAAGCATTAACATTTAATTAACAGACTTTTCTTAGCCTGATGCGGCTGCGGCGGACTCCCCCCGCATAGCGTCAGCAAATAATGCCCACTCTGCTGTCAGCATAGCGCATAGCGTAATAGGCCGCCGAGGGCGTTAATTACATTAATAAGTTTATGGTTATTGGTCGTTGAATGCTGTTTGAATAACTGCGCGATTATTTTCCTGCAACTGGGCCGCCCGTGCAATAACAACCCCAAAAAAGCCCGCATAGCGCGGGCTTGCCTGAACAACAGCAAATCGACAGTTACAACACGGCCATGCCTTGCATGCCCGTGCTGCCGCGCAGTATAGCGGTGCAAGCTTAAGCAGACCTTAGCAACAAAAAACCCGGCCTAGGAACCGGGAATATTTGTACGAAATGCAGTGTTAGCCCAAGCAGGCTAATAACATTTCGCAGCTTACACGCCAATTGTGCAGAGAAAATGAACGCGGCATCCGCTCAACCGCACCGCCGCCCTCTCTGCACGGAAGGGCTTACGCCAGTTTGGCGGCAAAGCCCGCTACGCGCTGGCCATAGAGCTTGGCGGTCGCCAGATCGCCCGACAGCATCTCATCCACGCCGGCATCCGCCGGGGTCTGCACCAGCAGCCCCACCGAACCGCCCAGGTTATTGACGTCGGTGCGCTGCGCCGATTTGGTGTTGGCCGGCATCAGCCCCAGGCTGACCCACAGGCCGCCATGTTGTGAAGCCAGCGTCTGCAGCGCGATCAGCGTTACCTGCTTGTCGCCGTTCAGGCTGGCGCTGTTGGTAAAGCCGCCGAACACTTTGTCCTGCCACTTGCGGCCGAACCAGGCCTTGGAGCTGGCGTCGGCGAATTTCTTGAACTGCCACGACGGGCCGCCCATATAGGTCGGCGAACCAAAGATGATGGCGTCCGCCTCATCCAGCGTCTGCCAGGCTTCGTCGCTGATATCGCCGTTCTGATCGATGGCGATCAGTTCGGCCCCGGCGCCTTCCGCCACGACTTTCGCCAAACGCTCGGTATGGCCGTAGCCGGAATGAAACACCACTACTGTCTTCGCCATAGAAATTCTCCACTCATTGCACAAAGGCGCCGACGGCGCCCCTCTCGCGTTCAATCTAATCAAGCGCGCAGCGGCTGAATACCAAATAAAACTGACGGTGTTATTCAAAAAAATCGCGTTACTCTGCCAGGCATGCGCAGATAAAAAAAATCCCGCGCAAGGCGGGATAAACTTAACAGGGATGGGGTAATACACTACAGGGAATGGATAACACACAACATCATCGGGTAGAGCTACAGTACCAATCCCAATGTATAGAACTGTCATCCCCGCGTAAGTTTGCTCGGCCAGATGTAACGCCGAATGGGAAATATGACATTTTTCTCAACGCATCACGAACAGGCGCGACTCAAACCGCCGCTCTTGAAGATGCCGGTATTGCCCCCCCCCCCCGGCGACGAACGGCCGAAGTTCGAAAAATCGGCGCAATCAGCGCGGCGCCGCACGGCCCTCAGCGGATTTCAACAGTGATATCCGGGTAAGCTTGCTCGCCGTCGCTGAGGTAATGCCCCAACGCCCGGTAAGCCATAACGTATAGCACGGCGGCGGCGCACAGGCACAGCAAGGTCACGAGCAGGAATCTGGATTTGCGCACGATAGGCTCCGTGGAGAAATTTTCGCCTATTGTAGCGCGGCAAAATAAACGAAGGTTCAATTGCCGGTGGGTCAAGCGCCTCGCACTCACTCGGCGAGGCGGCTTCATATCATTTCTTCAGCATGTAGATAAACGAATCGACGGTTTCGCCGCCGGCGGTGGTGACGCTGACCGCCACTCGTTCATAACCCTCACCTTCAAACGCATCGAGAGTCGGCCAGTGGTTGACGAGGTTAGCTGAACGGAACAGAAACCCGTTCACCCGATTGCCACTGTTATCCAGCACGATGCCCGGGTAGCCCATCTCGGCGCCCCAGCCTTCGTTAAGCAGCGAGCCGCCGACGCTACCCTCTTCCCAGCTGCCGCCGATGGCTTCCATAATGTGCGCGTTGGGCCTGCCCGGCCCCAGGGTGCCGTAAACGAATAAGCTTTGCATTTTTCTCTCTACTACTCACTGAAAGTTAACGCATGAACATAGCATGACGTTCAGCGGCGAGCCAACGGGAGTACGGGTAGCGCAGTCGAGTTTTCAAGGGAACAAGTAGGGGGAAGAAAATCAAGGGAGTAATGGCACGCCCTATAGGATTCGAACCTATGACCTACGGCTTAGAAGGCCGTTGCTCTATCCAACTGAGCTAAGGGCGCATTGAGATGCGGCAACCTGCGGCTGCGGGTTGGGATTATACGGTCAGAGGTTAGCGAGTCAATGCCTTTTCATGGCGTTACGGCGGCGGCCGTGCTTTATGGCGTTTTTTCCGCCAGCGCCCGCGCGGCGAGGGTTCCCGTCAACCGGGCGCCGCCATGCTGAGCCAGGCCAAAGCCTATGTAAATCGGCGCACGCTCAGCCCCTTGCCGCCCATCGCCCCGCCGCAGGCAAAGGCGCACGGACTGAACGACCGCCGTAATGTCGCCCCAATCGGCATGCTCAACCACCTGCATGTTGCAGGTCGCCTCCCCTCTTTTCCCCAGAGCGGAGTCAGGGCGTGCGCTGTTTAAAGAAGCCTGGCTCCCCGATGCCCAAACCAGCAACAGCGCGCAGCCTGCCCAGGCACAGCCTTTCATGCGCACAGCCTCCGCCACAGCGCACTCAGGCGCGCCCGCCACGACGGCGCTCCTGAGTGCTTGCCGAGCCGATGCAGCGCGGTGAGTTGCGCGCTGTCCGCCGGATGCAGAGAAGAATCGAACACCGTTTCCCCTATGCGTTTAGGCTCCGCCGGTTGCTCGTCAGGCTGATGATGCAACGGGTAAAGCCGGGTTATCGCCCTCATGATCCTGCCCTCTTTCGCCCAGTGAACCGCCCCAGCGTATCCAAGTGCCGGTAAAAATGGCGTAGAGGATCCTGAGGCCGGCATAAAAAAAGCGTAAATCGGCGTCGGCAACGGCCGCGAGGGTGATTCTGCGCCTGACAGCGCGCTCAGCTTCTGCCAGAATAGCGGCATCCCCGCTTTTCTTAATTGATGGATTTCCACACTGATGTCAGCAAAGATTATTGATGGTAAAACGATTGCGCAGCAGGTTAGAAACGAAGTGGCTGAGCAAGTGAAACAACGTCTGGCGGCCGGCAAACGCGCCCCAGGGCTGGCGGTTGTGCTGGTCGGCGAGAACCCGGCTTCGCAAATTTACGTCGCCAGCAAGCGCCGCGCCTGCGATGAAGTCGGCTTCCTTTCCCGCTCCTACGACCTGCCCGCTGCCACCAGTGAAGCCGAGCTGCTGGCGTTGATCGACCAGCTGAACGCCGATGAGGAAATCGACGGCATTCTGGTGCAGCTGCCGCTGCCGGCCGGCATCGATAACGTCAAGGTGCTGGAACGCATCCACCCGGACAAAGACGTCGACGGCTTCCACCCGTACAACGTCGGCCGCCTGTGCCAACGCGCCCCTAAGCTGCGCCCGTGCACGCCGCGCGGTATCGTCACCCTGCTGGAGCGTTATAACATCGATACCTACGGCCTGAACGCCGTGGTGGTCGGCGCCTCCAACATCGTCGGCCGCCCGATGAGCATGGAGCTGCTGCTGGCCGGCTGCACCACCACCGTCACCCACCGCTTCACCAAGAATCTGCGTCACCACGTCGAGAACGCCGATCTGCTGGTAGTAGCAGTTGGCAAACCGGGCTTCATTCCGGGCGACTGGATCAAACCGGGCGCCATCGTGGTGGACGTCGGCATCAACCGCTTGGAAAGCGGTAAAGTGGTGGGCGACGTCGATTTCGACGCCGCCAGCGAGCGCGCCGCCTACATCACCCCGGTGCCGGGTGGCGTTGGCCCGATGACCGTTGCTACACTGATCCAAAATACCTTGCAGGCCTGCGAGGAATATCACGACGTTCAACCTAAATAAGTAAGGCAGTATGGAAATTTTCAATCTGGACAATCATCCCCACGTCGAACTGTGCGATCTGCTGAAGTTCCAGGGCTGGAGTGAAAGCGGCGGCGCCGCCAAAGAAGTCATCGCTGAAGGGCGGGTGAAAGTCGACGGCAAGGTCGAAACCCGCAAGCGCTGCAAGATCGTCGCCGATCAGGTGGTGGAGTTCAACGGCGGCAAGGTCATGGTTAAACCCTGACCCGCAGCCATAGAAAAAGGCGCTGAATTCAGCGCCTTTTTTGTTTTTTCCTGCGGCTGGATTACTTACGGCGCCAGGTGGTGCCCTGCGGGCCGTCTTCCAGCACGATGTTCATCTCGTTCAACCGATCGCGGGCGGCATCCGCCAGCGCCCAATCCTTCGCGGCGCGCGCTTCGTTACGCTGTTTGATCAGCGCTTCGATCTCCGCCACTTCGCCGTCGTCAACCTGAGCGCCCCCTTGCAGGAACTGCTCCGGCTCCTGCTGCAGCAGGCCGAGCACCTTCGCCAGCTTGCGCAGTTCCGCCGCCATGCCGTTGGCCGCCGCCATGTCTTCACCCTTGAGGCGGTTAACCTCGCGCGCCAGATCGAACAGCGCCGAGTAGGCTTCCGGGGTGTTGAAGTCGTCGTCCATCGCTTCGCGGAAGCGGGCTTCGAACGCTTCGCCGCCGGCCGGCGCGGCGTCGGCGTCGGTGCCGCGCAGCGCGGTATAGAGGCGCTCCAGCGCGGTACGCGCCTGTTTGAGGTTCTCTTCGCTGTAGTTCAGCTGGCTGCGATAGTGGCCGGACATCAGGAAGTAACGCACCGTCTCCGCATCGTAATGGCCGAGCACGTCGCGGATGGTGAAGAAGTTATCCAGCGATTTGGACATCTTCTCTTTGTCGATCATCACCATGCCGGAGTGCATCCAGTAATTGACGTACGGGCCGTCGTGGGCGCAGCTCGACTGTGCGATCTCGTTCTCGTGGTGCGGGAACATCAGATCGGAACCGCCGCCGTGAATGTCGAAGTGGGTGCCCAGCTGTTTGCAGTTCATGGCAGAGCATTCGATGTGCCAGCCCGGACGGCCCGGCCCCCACGGCGACTGCCAGCTCGGCTCGCCCGGCTTGGACATCTTCCACAGCACGAAGTCCATCGGGTTGCGCTTCACGTCGTCGATCTCCACGCGCGCGCCGGCCTGCAGCTGATCCAGATCCTGACGCGACAGCAGGCCGTATTGCGGATCGCTGTCGATGGAGAACATCACGTCGCCGTTGCTGGCCACGTAGGCGTGATCGCGATCGATCAGGCGCTGGGTGATCTCGATGATCTCGGCGATGTGCTGGGTCGCGCGCGGCTCTTGATCCGGGCGATCGATCAGCAGCGCGTCGAAGTCGGCGTGCATTTCCGCCAGCATGCGTTCGGTCAGCTGGTCGCAGGTCTCATGATTTTCCGCCGCGCGGCGGATGATTTTGTCGTCCACGTCGGTGACGTTGCGCACGTAGTTCAGCGAATAGCCGAGATAGCGCAGGTAACGCGCCACCACGTCGAAAGCGACAAAGGTACGACCGTGCCCGATGTGACACAGGTCATAGATGGTTACCCCGCACACGTACATGCCCACTTTCCCGGCATGAATGGGTTTGAATTCCTCTTTTTGACGACTCAGGGTATTAAAAATCTTTAGCATCGGGAGATTCCGTGGTGTGCGTGATAACAAAAAAGATAACCGGGCTTCAGGTTTCCGCCCGGTAGCGTATTGAAACCTGAAGCCTGATCTATTGCAAGGTTAAGGCCATGCTTTGCTGATTTCACGCGAATAAAATGCGCGAAATTCGGCGGCTGGCGCAATTGTTATAATATAACACAAATGCGATTACCACAGACAGTGCGCGGTTGAGCCGCTGCTGACTCGCTGGGGCGGATATGTTATAAGGGCGGTCTGAATGTTCACTCGCTTTACGTGACGTCTCACTTCACCTTGTTAGGATTAAAACTATGGTTACTTTCCACACCAATCACGGCGATATCGTTATCAAGACCTTTGCTGACAAAGCGCCGGTTACCGTTGAAAACTTCCTGAACTACTGCCGCGCCGGTTTCTACGACAACACCATCTTCCACCGTGTGATCAACGGCTTCATGATCCAGGGCGGCGGTTTCGAGCCGGGCATGAACCAGAAAGCGACCAACGCGACCATCAAAAACGAAGCCAACAACGGTCTGAAAAACACCATCGGCACCCTGGCAATGGCGCGCACCAACGATCCGCACTCCGCCACCGCACAATTTTTCATCAACGTGGCTGACAACGACTTCCTGAACTTCCGCGGCGAAAACGTGCAGGGCTGGGGCTACTGCGTGTTTGCTGAAGTGGTTGAAGGCATGGACGTGGTCAACAAGATCAAAGGCGTGAAAACCGGCCGCAGCGGTATGCACCAGGACGTACCGGTAGAAGACGTGGTGATCAACAGCGTGACCGTCAGCGAGTAATCGCGGCTGCATGAGTACGCTGTTCATCGCAGATCTGCACTTGTGCGCACAGGAACCGGCAATCACTGCCGGTTTTCTGCGTTTTTTACGGCGCGAAGCGGTGCACGCCGACGCGCTGTACATCCTTGGCGACCTGTTTGAAGCCTGGATCGGCGACGACGATCCCGAGCCGCTGCACGCGGAGATCGCCGCGGCGCTGAAAGCGCTGCAACAGGCCGGCGTGCCCTGCTACTTCATCCACGGCAACCGCGATTTTCTGCTCGGCAAGCGCTTCGCCCGCGCCAGCGGCATGCAGCTGCTGCCGGAAGAGAAAGTGCTGGAGCTGTACGGCCGCAGGATCCTGATCCTGCACGGCGACACCCTGTGCACCGACGATCACGCCTATCAGCAATTCCGCCGTAAAGTGCACAACCCGCTGATTCAAAAATTGTTCCTGGCGCTGCCGCTGCGCTGGCGATTGAAGATCGCCGCCAAAATGCGCGCCCGCAGCCAGCAATCCAACCAGGACAAGTCGGAAGCCATCATGGACGTCAACCCGCAGGCGGTCGAGCAAACCATGCTGCGCCACGACGTGCACTGGATGATCCACGGCCATACCCATCGCCCGGCGGTGCACCGGCTGGCGTTGAGCAACGGCGAAGCCCATCGCGCGGTGCTGGGGGCCTGGCACGTCGAAGGATCGATGATCAAAGTCAGCGCCGACGCCGTCGAGCTGATCCAATTCCCATTCTGAATTCCGGACTGGCGCGCGAGTGAAAATTCGCGCTTTCGACGGTGAAAACCGGCGACGCAACCGTTTTCCTCGCCGTGCGCTCATGGTATGCTCTACGCCCTCATTCGGCCCTCAGCCGACGCCAGACAAATCACAGGAGCCTTACACCCATGGGAGCCAACGCCGCTTCAGCCGCCACTACCGGGGCGAAAATCGCAATTGTAATGGGATCGAAAAGTGACTGGGCCACCATGCAGTTCGCCGCCGAAGTCCTGACCCAGCTCGATGTCCCCTTCCATGTCGAAGTCGTTTCCGCCCACCGCACGCCGGACAAGCTGTTCAGCTTCGCCGAGCAGGCTACCGCCAACGGTTTTGACGTGATCATCGCCGGCGCCGGCGGTGCGGCGCACCTGCCGGGCATGCTGGCGGCGAAAACCCTGGTGCCGGTGCTGGGTGTGCCGGTGCAAAGCGCCGCGCTGAGCGGCGTAGACAGCCTGTACTCCATCGTGCAGATGCCGCGCGGCATTCCGGTGGGCACGCTGGCGATCGGCAAAGCCGGCGCCGCCAACGCCGGGCTGTTGGCGATGCAGATCCTGGCGCTGCACGACGCCGCGCTGGCGCAGCGTTTGGCGGACTGGCGTCAGGCGCAGACCGAAGACGTCTTGAACCACCCCGATCCACGGGAGGATGCATGAAGCCGGTTTGCGTACTGGGCAACGGCCAGCTGGGGCGCATGCTGCGCCAGGCCGGCGAACCGCTGGGCATCGCCGTTTACCCTGTCGGCATCGATGCCGAGCCCGAAGCGGTGCCGTATCAGAATAGCGTCATTACCGCCGAGATCGAACGCTGGCCGGAAACCGCGCTGACGCGCGAGCTGGCGACCCACAGCGCCTTCGTCAACCGCGACATTTTCCCGCGCCTGGCGGATCGCCTGACGCAAAAACAGCTGCTCGATCAGCTCGGCCTGGCGACCGCGCCGTGGCAGCTGCTGGCGAGCGCCGCCGAATGGCCGCAAGTATTCGCTTCGCTGGGCGAGCTGGCGATCGTCAAACGCCGGGTCGGCGGTTATGACGGCCGCGGCCAGTGGCGCTTGCGCCCGGGGCAGGAAGCCGAACTGCCGGCCGATGCCTATGGCGAGTGCATCGTCGAGCAAGGCATCAATTTCTCCGGCGAAGTGTCGCTGGTGGGCGCGCGCGGCCACGACGGCCGTTCGGTATTCTACCCGCTGACCCACAACCTGCATGAAGACGGCATCCTGCGCACCAGCGTGGCGCTGCCGCAGCCCAACCCGGCGCTGCAGCAACAGGCCGAGCAGATGCTGGCGGCGATCCTGAACGAGCTGAACTACGTCGGCGTGATGGCGATGGAGTGCTTTATCGTCGGCGATCGGCTGCTGATCAACGAACTGGCGCCGCGCGTGCACAACAGCGGCCACTGGACGCAAAACGGCGCGTCCATCAGCCAGTTCGAGCTGCACCTGCGCGCCATTCTCGGCCTGCCGTTGCCGCAGCCGGTGGTGAGCACGCCGTCGGTGATGGTCAACCTGATCGGCACCGCCGTCAACGAACAGTGGCTGTCGCTGCCGCTGGTGCATCTGCACTGGTATGAGAAAGAGGTGCGCCCGGGCCGCAAGGTCGGCCATCTCAATCTGAACGACCCGAGCGCCGCCGATCTGCGCCAGGCGCTGCAGGCGCTGGCGCCGCTGCTGCCGGGCGAGTACCAAAGCGGGCTGGCCTGGGCGCAGCAGAAGCTGCTCTAAGGCTGCTGCCGCAGCAGCAGAAAGCAAAAGGGGCCCTGTTCATTCAGGCGCCCCTTTTCATCTTCCTGAGATTGATGTGCCCATTTCGCGATACCGGCACCCGGCCTTTCATGTCCGCTATCCTTTCTTTGTGTTTTACAGCCGCGCTTTGTTTTCAGAACACTAATTCCCCGGGCGACAAGAACGGGTAAATTTCTGTTCAGTGACGATCGTTCCCCATTGATTGCCGATTTCTTCCTGCATCAGCTCAAAGCCAAAAGATTCATACAGCCGACGTGCGGCATCCAGTCCCTTGAACGTCCAGAGATGAACGGCCGAAAAACCCAAGCGATCGCAGAAAGCCATCGCGTTACTGAGCAGTTGGCGCCCTACGCCGCTTCCACGGCATCCTTCATCCAGTATGAACCAACGCAGATGGGCAGCGTTCTGCCCCAAAGCCTGCCCATCAATGGCCACCGATCCCACGATACGGTCATTGAGCATGGCCAGCCAAATCTGATTACCTGGCGGGTCCAGACGGCCGGTGAATTCCGCGAGGCCTGCAGCCACCTGACTCTCGAAGAACGCCCCGAAACCGGCGTGGCGGGAGTAAAACTCGGCATGCATTTCAGTGATTCGACCAATCATACCTGTCTGATAACCGGAACGAATGGTGAAAGGCGTCTGCAAAGTTTGTCCGGTGGCAAGACGGTGCGTTTGCAGGGCACCGGCATAGGCGCTCAGTCCCTGAGCAACGGTTTGTTGCTGCAATGGGTGCAGATGCGCCAGCGCCGTCGTAACCTGTTGCCGCCCATAGGCGTGGATCCTGGCCACCGTCTGTCTGCCGGTTGCTGAAAGACAGAGTGGTTTCAAACGGGTGTCATCTTCTCCGGCGGTTTCAATCAGCAATCCTGCCCGCATCAGTTTACCGACCATCCGACTGACGCTGGATTTATCCAGACCGAGTACCAGTACCAGCTGAGCGGCGGTCATCATTTCCTGCCGCTCGATTTCAAGAAGCGCATGTACAGCGGATGGGGAAAATTCAGTGCCTGCCAACGTCGTACGCATGAATCCTAATTCCCGCACTATGGTTCGGGAAGCCGTACGTATCGTTTCTATCAGAGAGTCTTCATTCATGTTTATGTATCTCGCAGAGAGCCGATGAACGCCCAAATAGTTGCAATATACAACCATATAGTTGCTTTATACAACTTACTTTAAAGTTCAATCGGCCATCGTAAGCGCTAACAACCAAGGCAGCGCCACGCCCTTTGCAATTGAACAGTCTGGGTTTTGGCAAGATTACGGCAGCCCGAGAGCTGCCCCTAATCTTGCTTTACCTCAGCCATCATAACTGCGGAACAACGCCCGGCCGCGCAGCAGGCGCACGCCCAGCCAGCCGCCGCACAGCGACAGCAGCAGCGCGCTGGCCAGCGGCAACGCCCACCACAGCACCGGCGTCGGCGTCCATGGGAAGTCGAACACCCGGCTCTGCAGCAGCCACAGCGCCGCCTCGGCGCCCACCGCCGCCGCGATGCCCGCCACCAGCCCCAGCAGGGCGAACTCGCACCACAGCGTGCGGCGCAGCAGCCGTTTGCCGGCGCCCAGCGTGCGATACACCACCAGCTCCTGGCGGCGCTGACGCATGCCGACCTGCACCTGTGCCAGCAGCAGCAGGCCGCCGCACAGCACCACCAGCACCACCATCACCTCCAGCGCGCGGCTGACCTGCTGCAGCACGCCGCCGACCTGTTTCAGGATCGCGCCGATGTCCATCAGGCTGAGCGTCGGGAACTGGCGGTTGAGCTGGGTTAGCATCTGACCGTCGCCGTCGTAGCGGAAGCTGGTAAGCCAGGTCTGCGGCTGGCCGTCCAGCGCGCCCGGCGGGAAGATAAAGTAAAAGTTCGGCTTCAGGCTTTCCCAATCCACCTGGCGCAGGCTGGTGACTTTGGCGCTGAACGCCTGGGTATCGCCGCTGAAGGTCAGCGTGTCGCCCAACTTGATCTTCAGCCGCCCGGCAATGCCTTCATCCATCGAAACCTCGCCGGCTTTCGGCGGCCAATTGCCCGCCACCAGCGGATTGTGATCCGGCAGATCGGCCAACCAGGTCAGGTTCAGCTCGCGGTTCACCGCCTCGCCGCCCGGATCGTCTTCATGCACCCGCTCGGTCGCCAGCTGCTGGTTAATCTCGGTCAGGCGCACCCGGACGATCGGATAATAGGTTTCCGGCTTGATCTGGTGCTGCTGCAGGAAGGTTTTCACCTGCGGCACCTGCGCCTCGGTCATGTTGAGCAGGAAATAGTTCGGGCTATCCGGCGGCAACTGTTGCTGCCAGCGGTCGAGCAAATCGCCGCGCAGCACCAGCAACAGCGCCAGCAGCATAAACGACAGCGAGAACGCCGCCAGCTGGCTGATGGTCACCCACGGCTGATGCAGCAGGCGGTTGACCGCCAGCCGCAGCGCCAGGCTCTTGAGCGTGATGCGGCGCAGCAGCTGCAGGCTGCCCCAGCCGATGCCGCCCAGCAGCAGCGCCAGCACCGCCATGCCCGCCAGGATCGCCCACAGCAGCGTGCTGGCTCCCATCAGCGTCACCAGCAGCGCCACCACGATCGCCGCCGTCACCGGCAGGAAGTAGCGCAGCGGCCAGACGTTGGCCACCACATCGCGGCGCAGCACCCGCAGCGGTTGGGTGGCCAGCAGCTGACGGTACGGCCGCAGCCCGACCAGCAGCGAAATCAGCACCAGCGCGCCGAGCGCCCACAGCCACGGCCAGGCGCCGGCGGCGGGCAACGCGGCCGGCAACACCGGCTTCAGCAGGCGAATCAACAGCGCTTCGAACGCCAGCCCGATCGCCCCGCCGCACACCGCCGCCAACGCCATCACCGCCAGCCACTGGCCGACGATCAGTTTACGCAGCGCGCCGCGCCCGGCGCCGAGGGTTTTCAGCACCGCGATCAGATCGTAGCGGCTGCGACAATAGTGGCTCATCGCCACCGCCACGGCGGCGATCGACAACAGCAGCGTCAGCAGGGCCGACAGCAGCAGGAACTGTTGGGATCGCTGCAGCGACTTGCCGAGCGCGCTGCCGGACTCCTGCAGCCCGAACCAGCGCTGATCCGGCGTCAACTGCGGCGTCAGCCGCTCCTCGTAACGCTGAATATCCGGCTCGGCGCCGGCGAACATGTAGCGGTAGGTCAGGCGACTGCCCGGCTGCACCGCGCCGGTCTTATCGACGTCCGCCAGGTTGATCATGATGCGCGGCGCGGTCTGGAACGGGTTGAAGCCGGCGTCCGGCTCCTGAATGATTTCACCGGCGATGCGCAGCGTGGTGTCGCCCACCTCGAGCGAATCCCCCACTTTCACGTTCAGCAGCGCCAGCAGACGCGGCGCCACCAGCACGCTGCCCGGTTCGGGCTTGATGTTGGCCGGGCGCGTTTCCAGCTTGCCATACAGCGGATAGGCCAGATCGGTGGCTTTCACGTCCGCCAGCTGCGGCCGGTCGCCGGCATAGGTCATGGTGGTGAACGACAGCTGGCGGCTCAGCGTCAGCCCCTGCTGCTGCGCGTCCAGCAGCCAGCCTTCCGGCACCGGATGCGCACTGCGCAGCACCCGATCGCCGGCGATAAAATCGCGGCTCTGCTGGCTGAGCCCTTTGTCCATGCGATCGCTGATGCTGCCCAGCGCCAGCACGCAGGCCACGGAGAGCGTCAACGCCAGCCAAACGATCAGCAGCGACGGCGAGCGCCATTCGCGCCAGAACCAGCGCCAGATCATGCTTCCTCCCACAGCTTGCCTTCGCGCAGCCGCAGCCGCCGCTGGCAGCGCGCCGCCAGGGTTTCGTCATGGGTCACCAGGATCAGGGTGGTGTCAAAATCGCGGTTGAGAGAGAACAACAGGTCGGCGATGCGATCGCCGGTCTGGCGATCGAGGTTGCCGGTCGGTTCATCGGCGAACAGCACCCGCGGCCGGCCGCTGAAGGCGCGCGCCAGCGCCACGCGCTGCTGCTCGCCGCCGGACAGCTGCGCCGGCAGGTGATCGAGCCGTTTGCCCAATCCCAGCTGTTCCAGCAGCTGCACCGCCTGCTCGCGGCTCTGCCTGTCGCTCTCGCCGCGCAGCAGCGCCGGCAGCTGCACGTTTTCCAGCGCGTTCAGCGTCGGCACCAGCATGAACGACTGAAACACGAAGCCGACGTTCCTGGCGCGCAGCGCGGCGCGGCCTTCTTCGTCCAGCGCGGTCAGCGACTCGCCGAGCAGGCGCACCTCGCCCTCGCTGCCGTCATCCAGCCCGGCCAAAATGCCCAGCAGGGTCGATTTCCCCGATCCGGATTCGCCGATCAGGGCGATCGTCTGCGCGGGTTTGACAAGCAGCTCGACTCCGGTAAGGATGGTGAGCTGATGCTCACCCTGACCAACGTGTTTACTAAGATGATGAACTTCAAGAACGTTTTCCGCTGGCATCTTCCCTTCCTTTTGCTGTTGGGATTATTCAGTTTACGCGCTGTCGCTGCCGATACCTTGTTGATTTTGGGCGACAGTTTAAGCGCCGGCTACCGCCTGCCGATCGAGCGGGCCTGGCCGACGCTGTTGGCCGAACAGTGGCAGAAAAAACCGGGCGCGCCGCAGCTGGTCAACGCCAGCATCAGCGGCGACACCGCCGCACAGGGGCTGGCGCGTCTGCCCGCGCTGCTGAAACAGCATCAGCCACGCTGGGTGCTGATCGAGCTGGGCGCCAACGACGGCCTGCGCGGTTTCCCGGCACCGGACATGCAGCGCGATCTCGGCCAGATCATCACGCGGGTGCAGCAGGCCGGCGCACAGCCGCTGCTGATGCAGATCCGCATCCCGCCGAACTACGGCCGCCGCTATACCGAAGCGTTCAGCGCCGTCTACCCGGCGCTGGCCAGGCAGTTCAACATTCCGCTGCTGCCGTTCTATATGGAACAGGTGGTGGTGAAGCCGGAATGGATGCAGGATGACGGATTGCACCCCAATGGGGACGCCCAGCCGTTTATCGCCACCTGGATGGCGGAGCGCCTGGAACCGCTAGTAAAACATGAGTCTAACTAAATTAGGGTCGTACACTAGGTAAAGTTATGCAAAAAGCAGTATTGATAACCGGCTGCTCCAGCGGAATTGGATTGATTGCGGCGCAGGATCTGCGCAACCGCGGCTACCGGGTGCTGGCCGCCTGCCGCAAGCCGCAGGACGTGGAAAACATGCGCCAGCTCGGGCTGGAAGGCATCGAGCTGGATCTGGACGACAGCGCCAGCGTCGGGCGCGCCGCCGCCGAGGTGATCGCGCTGACCGGCGGCCGTCTGTACGGCCTGTTCAACAACGGCGGCTTCGGCGTTTACGGCCCGCTCAGCGGCATCTCGCGCAGCCAGCTGGAGCGGCAGTTCGCCACCAACCTGTTCGGCACCCACCAGTTGACCCAGCTGCTGCTGCCGGCGATGTTGCCGCACGGCGAAGGGCGCATTATCCAGACCAGCTCGGTGATGGGCCTGGTCTCCAGCGCCGGGCGCGGCGCCTACGCCGCCAGCAAATTCGCGCTGGAAGCCTGGTCAGACGCGCTGCGCATGGAGCTGCACGGCAGCGGCATTCAGGTCAGCCTGATCGAACCGGGGCCGATTTCCACCCACTTTAGCCAGAACGTCAATCAGACGCAGAGCGACAAACCGGTGCATAACCCCGGCATCGCCAAGCGCCTGACGCTGCCGCCGGAGGCCATTCTGCCCAAGCTGCGCCACGCGCTGGAAAGCCCGCGCGCCAAACTGCGCTACCCGGTGACCCTGCTGGCGCACGCCATGAGCGTGCTGCGCCGCATTCTGCCGGGCCGCTGTCTGGATTGGCTGCTGCGCAGCAACGCTTAATTCGCCCGCCGGGGTTGAAGAATGGCGGCGCGCCCCCATCTACACCCCATGGCTCCGCACGATCAGAGAGAAAAAAGATGCTAGCTCAAGCTGTTGTTGATATTAACGAAACTAACCTGCACCAGACGCTGGAACAGTCGATGTCCATTCCGGTGCTGTTCTACTTCTGGTCCGAGCGCAGCCAACACTGCCTGCAGCTCACGCCGGTGCTCGACAAACTGGCGGCGGAATACGCCGGCCAGTTCATTCTGGCCAAGGTGGACTGCGACGCCGAACAGATGATCGCCTCCCAATTCGGGCTGCGTTCCATTCCGACCGTCTACCTGTTCAAAGACGGTCAGCCGGTCGACGGCTTCCAGGGCCCGCAGCCGGAAGAAGCGATCCGCGACTTGCTGCAGCGTTTCCTGCCGAAGGAAGAAGATCTGAAACTGGCGCAGGCGCAGGAACTGCTGGCCGCCGGCAACGCTGCCGAAGCGCTGCCGCTGCTGAAAGACGCCTGGCAGAGCAGCCAACAGCGCAGCGATATCGGCCTGACCCTGGCC
The DNA here is from genome assembly GCF_052169275.1 of Serratia sp. CY27727. Taxonomy (NCBI): domain Bacteria; kingdom Pseudomonadati; phylum Pseudomonadota; class Gammaproteobacteria; order Enterobacterales; family Yersiniaceae; genus Serratia; species Serratia sp. CY27727. The sequence goes on from NZ_JBJNLB010000007.1 coordinate 124,076, forward strand.
GAAACTCAGATCGCGCTCAGCCGCAGCGAAGACGCCGAAGCGGTGCTGGCAACCATCCCGCTGCAGGATCGCGATACCCGCTATCAGGGCCTGGTGGCGCAGATTGAACTGTTGAAGCAGGCGGCGGACACGCCGGAAATCCAACAGCTGCAACAGCAGGTGCAGCAGCAGCCGGGCAACGTCGAGCTGGCGGTGCAGCTGGCGCTGCAGCTGCATCAGGTCGGGCGTAACGAAGAAGCGCTGGAACTGCTGATGGGGCATCTGAAGAAAGATCTGGCCGCCGCCAACGGCAACGCGCGCAAGACCCTGATGGACATTCTGGCCGCGCTCGGCACCGGCGACGCGCTGGCCGCTAAGTATCGCCGCCAGCTGTACTCCCTGCTGTACTGATATACCCTTCGTCTTTCCAGCCGCATCGTTGTTGGCTGCACGTTCGAACCCCAGTCACTTAGTTATCTAAGCTCCTGGGGTTTCTCACGTTTGCCGCCTAGACGCAACTGGAAATCCATTGGGTATATGTGTTGTCCCAAAGTAAATATTGAAGGGTATCCCCTAAATAGTTCGAGTTGCATCAAGGCGGCAAGTTTGTAAGTCCCCGGGAACTTACTCAAGTAAGCGACCGGGGCGCGCAAACGCAGCCAACACAGATGCAGCTTGAAATATGACGGGGATATCAGCGATAGACCCGCACCCCGCCTTCCACGCCCGCCGGGCTGAACAACACCTGCCACAGCTGAATGTTGCGCGAACGGAACGCGCCGGCGCAGGCGTTCAGGTAATAAGTGAACATGCGTTCGAAGCGCTCGGAATAGCCGCCGGCCAACTCTGGCCATGCCCGTTTGAAGTTCTCCAGCCAGGCCATCAGCGTGCGATCGTAATCGGCGCCAAAGTTGTGCCAATCCTCCATCACGAAACGCCCTTCGCTGGCCTCGGCGATATGCCGCACCGAAGGCAGGCAGCCGTTGGGGAAGATGTATTTGTCTATCCAGGCGTCGACGTTGAGATCGGTCTGATTGGAACCGATGGTGTGCAGCAGGAACAGGCCGTCGGGCTTCAGGTTGCGCGCCGCGACGCTGAAATAGGTCTCGTAGTTTTTCGGCCCGACGTGCTCGAACATGCCGACCGACACGATGCGATCGAACTGGCGATCCAGATCGCGGTAATCCTGCAGCAAGATCTCGACGTCCAGCCCGGCGCAGCGTGCCTGCGCCAGCTTCTGCTGCTCGGCCGAAATGGTCACGCCGTGCACCGAGACGCCGTAGTTTTGCGCCGCAAACTGCGCCAGCCCGCCCCAGCCGCAGCCGATATCCAGCAGCGTCATGCCCGGTTTCAGCTGCAGTTTTTCGCAGATCATCCGCAGCTTGGCCTGCTGCGCCTGCTCCAGCGTCTGCGCCTCTTTCCAGTAACCGCAGGAGTATTGCATGTAGGGATCGAGCATCGCCCGGAACAGGTCGTTGCCGATGTCGTAGTGCTCTTTGCCCACCTGCCAGGCGCGCTTGCGCGATTGGCGGTTGAACAGCCGGGCATAGGCGATGCGCGCGATGTCGCTCAGGCTTTTCGGCAGCCGCTCATCGACGCCGGCCTGCAGAATGCGGGTGAACAGCATGTCCAGCCGTTCGCACTCCCACCAGCCGTCCATATAGCCTTCGCCGAAACCGAGCGAGCCTTCCTGCAAAATGCGTTTGAACAGCGCCGGGTTGTGCACCCGGATATCCCAGGCGCGCGGGCCGTTGATGGCGACGCCGGCTTCCGCCAACATCTCCTCCACAATGCGATACCAGCGATCCTTCTTCTGGGCGAGTTCATCAACACTGAGCGAATCCATAACAATCCTTGGCCGAAATGTCATTTCAAAAAGCATAGTCGCAAATAAAAATGACAAATTTTTGACGGTAAATACCGGGGTGTTTTTACTCTAGCCAAGGCGAGCAACATCATGAAATGAATAAAATTTATTGAAATCATGCCATTTAGGCATACTTATCCGCGCCAGCGCGGGCGCGGATAAACCGACGGCGGCTAAGGCAAAATAGAGGTGCCGGCCTGGCCCGCCAGCACCGCGTCGATATCCTGCAGGCCACCGATATGGGCCGTCCGCCCGGTGCGATCGACGAAGCGGCTGACCGCCATGATCTTCGGCCCCATGGCGCCGTCCGCCACCGCCATCGGCGCCAGCTCCTGCGTGGTGGCGCGCCGAATGGCGCGCTGGCGCGGCGTGCCCCACTCCTGATACACCGCGTCGGCGTCGGTGAGGATCACCAGATGATCGGCTCCCACCTGCTCCGCCAACAGCGCCGCCGCCAGATCTTTGTCGATCACCGCTTCGCTACCCGTCAGCCCACGCTCGCCGGCGATCATCGGGATGCCGCCGCCGCCGTTGCAGATCACGATGTGCCGCTGCGACAGCAGCAGCGTGATCGCCTCGATGTCGAGGATCTTTTGCGGCGCCGGCGAAGGCACCACCCGGCGGATGTAGTTGCCGTCCGTCTTCAGCGTCCAGCCGTATTTGGCCTCCAGCGCCTGCCGCTGTTCCGGCGCATACACCGGCCCGATGAACTTGCTCGGCGCCTGATAATCCGTATCCTGCGCATCCACCAGCACCCGCGTCAGCAGCGTGGACACCGGCTGCTGCGGATGGCTGGCGCTCAACTGCTGCGCCAGCATATAGCCGATCATGCCCTGGCTTTCGGCCACCAGAATATCCAGCGGATAGGGCGGCACGTCGCGGTACGCCAGGTTCTGCAACGCCAGCAGCCCCACCTGCGGCCCGTTGCCGTGTACGATGGCAATGCGGTATTTCTGCGCCAGCTTGCCGATGGCGTCGGCGATGAGGGCGATGCTCTTATACTGATTTTCCGCAGAGAGCACGGCTCCGCGCTGCAACAGGGCGTTGCCGCCCAACGCAATGACCAAAGTTTTCATGGTTTGCACCCGTAGTTGAAATCATACCGTTCCGGCCGGATCCGCGATCCGGCCCTCGTGTTCACACCGCGCGCCGCACAGTGCGTTAATCGTCGTCACCCCCAGCCACACGCCCAGCAGCGTGTCCGCTCCCGAAAAGTGCCCCAGGCTCAGCACCGCCGCCACCGCCGCCGATACCTCTTCAGGCGCCCGCAGCCCCCGCGCCAGCGCATGCAGCGGCGTGGCGAACACGCCCTGTTCGGCGTAACGCAGGTAGTGCGCACTCACCAGCGTGGTCAGCGCGTCCAGCGGTGGCGTCTGGGCGAAAAACGGCGCCAGCCCGGTAACCGGGATGCGGCTGTCGAGGTAGGCGCTCAGCAGCAGGCCGAGCAAGGTGTCGTCGCTGCTCGGCGTCAGCCCCGGCCCCTTGCCCAGCGCCTGGCGCCAGTCGACCGTGTCGCCCCGCAGCCAACGGGAAAAATCCCGCGCCAGCGCGGCCGGCTCCGGCGTTAACGGCCGCTTCACCAATCGGCCCAGCTCGCCGTGTAACCCGCACTGCGCCGTGCAGCGCTGCAATACCGCCGTCAGCGGCCGATCGGCAATGGCCGCGCGCGGTGTCAGCGCCAGATCCCGCGCCGCGGCGGCGGGCCGCACCAGGAACCCATCCAACGTGATGCCTGCGGCGGAGAAGGCGCAGCGTCGTACAGACGGCACCGCACGCCGCACGCGATCGAAATCCCGCGCGCTGAGCTGCCACCCCATCGGGCTCAGGCCGCTGCCGGCGCGGTGCAGCGTCAGCAGCCGCGCGCGTTCCGTCAGGAAATTGATCGCGTTGTTGAAGCTGCCGACGCAGCGCAGCGCGTCGTAGTCTTGCGTCGCATGGCGGCTGCCGGCCAACGCGATAATGTCCATACGCCCCTCCGTTCGCTTACGCCGTGATGCCGAGCTTATCGGCCAGCGCTTCGATCGCTTTCTCGAAGCAGCCGAGCGGCGCGCGCACCGTGCCGGCGCCAATTTGCCCGACCCCGGCTTCGCGGTGGGCGATGCCGGTGTTGATCAGCGGCGTGATGCCGGTTTCCACCACCCGCCGCGCATCCAGCCCCAGGCAGGCGCCCTGGAAGTCCCAGGTCGGGATCTGCAGCATCATGTTGCGCTCGAGGTAGATCTCCGCCATTTCCTCGGAGATGTCGGTGGCGGCGCTCATGCCGCCGGAAGCTCCGACGAAGCGCGTCACGCCCGGTGCCGCCACCATCGCCGCGCCGCCAATGCCGAAGGTTTCGGTGATCGCGCTGTCGCCGATGTCCGGGTTGGCGTCCGCCTGGCTGAAGCCGGAGAAGAACAGCCCTTCCGGCGTATTGACGGGGGCAGTGAACCAACGATCGCCCATCCCGCTGATCTTGATGCCGAAGTTCTTGCCGTTGCGGGTCATTACCGTGACGATGGTGCCCTGCTCAATCTCCGCCCCGGCGTCCATCGCCGCCTTGCAGTAGGCCATCGCCAGATTGAGGAAGAACTGATCGGTGATACTGAGAAACTGCATCACCTGCGCCAGCTCCGCCTTATCGCGCGGCAGCAGGCTAATCTCCGGCGCCAGCCTGCGCATCAGCAGCGCCGAGGCCGCGATATTGCGCTGGTGGAATTCGTCCCCCATGCTGATCGCCTGCGCCATCAGCGCGGTCAGATCGATCCCTTCCTCCAGCGTCGCCAACACCGCTTTCAGCACCGGGGCCAGCGAGTCGCGCATCCAGCGCAGGCGCTGCTGCACATCCTCGCCGTAGGCGCCGAAGCGCATCACTTTACCGATGCCTTCGTTCATGTTGCAGTAGGCGTAATTGCCGTGAACGGTGTTCCTGACCACCACCATCGGCATGTGGGCCGAGGTGATGCCGCCCATCGGCCCCACCGCGCTCACGCTGTGGCACGGGATGAACTCGATCTCCCCCTGCTCCAGCAGCGCCAGCGCCTGCTGCTCATCCTGCGCCCAGCCTTCGAACAGGCAGGCGCCGATGCAGGCGCCGCGCACCGGGCCGCTCATCTCTTGCCAGGTGACCGGCGGGCCGGCGTGCAGCAGCTTGCGTCCTTCGGCCAGCTGCGGGATCAAACGGTGCGCCAGATCCACATCCTGCCAGTGCGGGCGCGCCTCGCGGATACGGGCGATAACGGCGGCGTTTGCTTGCTCAATCGTTGCGTACATAGCGGTTCCTTACTTTAATTTTTTCAAGATGTTGGCTAATCGTTGATCGCCACCGGCCACCGGCGCCCACTGGTAATGCACCACCGGAATGTCGCTGGTTTGCAGGTCATCGGCGAAGCTGCGCAGCCCGGCGTTGATCACCGCGACGCCGTCCAGCAAGGCCGGCCGTTCGCGTTCAGGTGCGGGTAAGACGGGGGTAATCAGCTGGTGCGCCAACGCGACCGCCGCCGGCAGCGACGGCATCACCGCGATGCCGGCTTCCTGCAGGGTGGCGATTTGCCGCGAGCGCTGCTGTGGATCCTGTTCGGTGCCGGTGACGGTGGCGATCGCCGCCAGCGGGTGGGCCGCGCCGCGCACCGCACGCACGTTGGCCACCTCGACCGCCAGCGACGCCGCCGGATCGTCCTGAGCGCCGAAGCCGATCACCACATCCAGCAGCAACACGCCGGTCTGCGGCTGCTGCGCCAGGCGGGCGATTTCTTGATTGCGGGCGGTCGGGTCAATCATCGGGTGCGGTCGCCCCTGGGTATAAAAGTCATCGCCCATGTCGATGATGCGATGGCCGTCGGCCACCAGCATGGCGCCGCGCGGGTGCTCGCTATCCACCGGCAGGGACAGTTTTTCCGCCAGCAACATCGCGCATTCGGCCGCCAGCGTGCCGCCGGCATACAGCCCGGCGATTTTGCCGCCGGGCACCGCGGGCTGTTGCGCCGCCTGTTGCTGCACGTAGCCCAGCATCGCCGCCAGCCGCGCCGCTTCATCCAGCGTGGCGGCGAACGTGATGTTGCCCTCCTGACGCACGGCGGACTGCGCGCCGAGGAACAACGCCACCACCGGCTTGCCGAGCGCTTTCATCTCGTCAATCACCCGCTGGCGCACCTCGGGTGCCGGCGGTTTGGACACGAACGCCAGCACCAGACTCTGCGGATCCGCCGCCAGCATGCGCAGCGCGCTGATGGCGCTGATACCGCCGATCTCCGCCGTCAAATCCCGCCCGCCGAGGCCAATGGCGTGCGAGATGCCTTGGCCTGCCAGGGTAATTTGCGAAATAAGCTCCTGAATGCCGGTGCCGGAGGCGCCCACTACGCCGATAGATCCGGCGGGCGCCACGTTGGCGAACGCCAGCGGCACGCCGGCGATGCAGGCGGTGCCACAGTCCGGCCCCATCACGATCAGCCCGCGCTCGCGCGCCTTGGTTTTCAGCGCCACTTCCTGCGCCGGGCTGACGTTGTCGGAGAACATCATCACGTTGCAGCCGTCTTCCAGCGCGCTATCCGCCAGCTCCGCCGCATATTCGCCGGCGATCGAGATCAGCGCCAGATTGGCGGCGGGCAGCTTCTGCCTGGCGGTGCGCCAGCTGCGCGCCCGCAGCAGTTTTTTGCCGCCCTGGCTCCCCTGCGCAATCGCCTTGAGCGCCGTCTCCAGAGCCGCGCCGATCTCCTCGGCGATCGTCTCGTCGGCGGACTCCGCCTTGATCGCCACGCAAATATCGTTCGGCGTCGCTTCGCTAAACTGCGGATGCCAGAAACCGGTCACCTCCAATAAGGATTTATTGGCCGGTGTCCCCATCATGACGGATATTTCCTCGACCTTGGGAGATTCACTGAGTTTGCGGGAGATCAACATCAGGCTGACGGAATCCTGAAAGCTCCCCTTTTTAATAAAAGCATGGATCATGGTGATATCCTTAAGACAGCATTTAATAATATCGGCAATATTTCCCGCACCGGCGGCACGGCGACGCATTGAATTCAGCGAAAAGGTTAATTATCAAGCTACAAATTAAAACCGCGCCCCGAGGTGAGTACGGTCACACTTTATCCATTGTTAGAAAAAATAACTTAATCACCTGAATATTAGTTAATCCAGAAGGGAAAAAGCATTTATAAAAAAACTTCTAACAATGGCGATTTAATTCAACGAATTTTTAATCCAATCGGATAAAACGCATCTGGATCACATTATTCCCCCCCGGTATTTATACATTACAACGCAGAGGCGAATTAAATAAACCGTAGTGATAAAAGGACTGTATATGAAGGTCTCTAAACAACAATTACATCAGCTTATCCAGCAAAAAATTCACGCCGCCGGCTTGAGCCAGGAACACGCCGGCATCGTCGCCGACGTGCTGGTTCATGCCGATGCGCGCGGCATTCATTCTCACGGCGCGGTCAGGGTCGAATACTATTCCGAACGCATCAGCAAAGGCGGCACCAATAATCACCCGCATTTCACCTTTGAGAAAACCGGCCCCTGCAGCGCCATTTTCGACGGCGACAACGGCGCCGGGCACGTGGCGGCCAAGCTGAGCATGGATCGCGCCATTGAAATGGCGAAAGAGAACGGCGTGGCGGTGGTGGGCGTGCGCCGCATCGGCCACAGCGGGGCGCTGTCGTACTTCGTGCAGCAGGCGGCGCGCGCCGGCATGGTCGGCATTTCGCTGTGCCAGTCCGATCCGATGGTGGTGCCGTACGGCGGCGCCGAGGTCTACTACGGCACCAACCCCATCGCCTTCTCCGCGCCGGGCGAAGGCGACGAGCTGATCACCTTCGATATGGCCACCACCGTGCAGGCCTGGGGCAAAGTGCTGGACGCCCGCTCGCGCAACGCCGCCATCCCCGACACCTGGGCGGTGGACGCCGAGGGCAAGCACACCACCGATCCGTTCGCCGTCAGCGGGCTGCTGCCGATCGCCGGGCCGAAAGGCTACGGCCTGATGATGATGGTCGACGTGCTGTCGGGCATTTTGCTCGGCCTGCCGTTCGGCAAACACGTCAGTTCGATGTATCACGATCTCAGCGCCGGCCGGGAATTGGGGCAATTGCATATCGTCCTGAACCCGGATTATTTCACCAACGAATCTGCATTCCGTAAAAATATCAGCCAGGTCATGAAAGAGTTGAATGCCGTTAAACCGGCGCCGGGCGTCAGCAAAGTGCTTTACCCGGGGCAGAATAGCCATGCGCGTGAAATGGAAAGCGAGAAAAACGGTATCGAAATCGTCGACGATATTTATCAATACTTAATTTCAAATGCTATTTACCAGCGTTCTTACGACCATAAAGATCCCTTCGCCAGTTAACGCACTCTTATTATCGTGGGCTTTTTACGCCGCGGCTCGCGGTTGATATTTCTGAGCCGGGGAGAAAAAAGAAAACCTTCATCAGCGCGCTCAGCGCAATAGGTCGGCCGGCGGCGAATAGCCTCCGCCCTGGCCGCATCGCCGCTGAGACACAACATGCGGGCAGGTAAACATGAAAGACTTCCAACAAGAAATCCGTGATATTTCCGGCTGGTTATCGAAAATCGGCGCCGACCCCAGCGGCGGCATGACGCGTCTGCTTTATACCCCGGAATGGATCGAAGCGCAGCACGCGCTGAAAAACGCCTTCGAGGCCGCCGGACTGCGCACCCATTTTGATGCAGTCGGCAACCTGTTCGGCCGGCTGGAGGGCAACAAATACCCCGACCAGGTGATTCTCTCCGGTTCGCACATCGACACGGTGGTCAACGGCGGCAACCTCGACGGCCAGTTCGGTATCGAAGCCGCCTTCATGGCGATCAAACACCTCAAGGACACCTACGGCCCGCCGCTGCGCAGCCTGGAAGTCATCGCGCTGGCGGAAGAAGAAGGCAGCCGCTTCCCTTATGTGTTCTGGGGCAGCAAGAACATCGTCGGCCTGGCCCGGCGGGAAGACGTGCAGCACATTACGGACGCCAAGGGGGTCGGCTTCGTCAACGCCATGCGCGACGCCGGTTTCGATTTCCCCCCGCCGCATCAGCCGCTGCGCAGCGACATCGCGGCCTTCGTCGAGATCCATATCGAACAGGGCAAGGTGCTGGAAACCGAAGGCAAAACCATCGGCGTGGTGACCAGCATCGTTGGCCAACGGCGTTATGACGTGCGGCTGCAGGGCGAAGCCAACCACGCCGGCACCACCCCGATGAGCTATCGCCGGGATACCGTGCATGCCTTCAGCCGCATCTGCTGCGAATCGATCGCCAAGGCGCGCGCCGAGGGCGACCCGCTGGTGCTGACCTTCGGCAAGGTGGAGCCGAAGCCGAACACCGTCAACGTGGTGCCGGGCTTCACCCACTTCACCCTCGACTGCCGCCACACCGATCAGGCCGCGCTGCTGCGCTTCACGCAGGAGATCGAGCAGGATATCCAGCGCATCTGCGCCGAGATGGGCATCGAGGCCGAGATCGATCTGTGGATGGACGAAGCACCGATCCCGATGAACGAACAGCTGGTGGCCTGCGTCAGCCGCCTGTGCGAAACGCAGCGGCTGAATTACCGCATGATGCACAGCGGCGCCGGACACGACTCGCAAATCTTCGCCCCGCGCGTGCCGACGGTGATGATGTTCGTGCCGAGCATCGCCGGCATCAGCCATAACCCGGCGGAAAAAACCGCCGTCGCCGATTTGAACGAAGGGGTGAAAATCCTGGCGCAGACGCTGTATCAGCTGGCCTACACCGAACAGGGGGCCGAGGCATGAGCAACGACATCGACCCGCGCTACTGGAAAAAGATCGTCGTCGTGCTCTGTCTGGGCTGGGCGGTGATCTGGATCTATCGCACCGTCCTGACGCCGATTTTCCCCGAGATCCAACAAACCATCGGCGCGCACTCCAATGCGGAAATGGGGCTGATCGCCAGCTTCTACTTCTTCGCCTACACCGGGATGCAGATCCCGGCGGGCATCCTGGTGGACAAATTCGGCAAGAAGGTGGTGCTGATCCCGGGCTTCTGCCTGTTCATCATCGCCACGCTGCTGATCGGCAACGCCACCAGCCTGACCATGGTCTATGCCGGCAGCCTGCTGGCGGGCATGGGCTGCGGCTCTTACTACGGCTCGGCCTACTCCCTGTCGTCGGAGAATATCCCGCTGGAACGCCGTGGCCTGGCAACCGCGGTGATCAACAGCGGCTCGGCGCTCGGCATGGCCATCGGCCTGATCGCCTCCAGCCTGCTGGTGAAAAGCTTCAACATGAACTGGCAGATCATGCTGTTCATCATCACCGGCCTGCTGGTAGTGATGACGCTGGTGTTCGCCGTGGTCATCAAAGGCTCGCAGCCTCACGCCGCGGCGGCCGTCAGCCAGACCGTTGCGCCGACGGCTGCCGAGCCCGAGGAGGACGGCCAGCCCAGCGGCCTGTTCAGCCTGCGCATGATCTCCGCCTACGCGATGTACTTCGCCACCTGCTACGGCTACTACATGATAGTCACCTGGCTGCCCTCGTTCCTGCAGCAAGAGCGCGGCTTTGAAGGGGTGGCCATCGGCTTCTCCTCCGCCCTGGTGGCGTTCGCCTCGGTGCCGGGCGCGCTGTTCTTCAGCCGCATGTCCGACCGTTTCCGCAACAAGAAGGTGCAGCTGATCATTTTCCTCGAGCTGTGCGCGGCGGTGATGCTGGTTTGCACCGTCATTTCGCCGGACTCCACCATGCTGCTGATCAGCCTGATCCTGTACGGGTTGCTGGGCAAGCTGGCGGTCGATCCGATCATGATCTCCTTCGTCGCCGACAACGCGCCGAAGAAAGGCTATGGCACCAGCTTCGGCGTGTTCAACTTCTTCGGCATGTCCTCGTCGGTGATCGCCCCCTTCCTGACCGGCGTGATCTCCGACAGCACCGGCTCCAAGGTGATGGGCTTTTACATCTCCGCCGCCATCCTGCTGGTGGGCACCGCCATTTTCTTCACCGTCAACGTCTTGATGAAACGCACTACGCCAACCCGAACGGCCACCGAGGCCTGACGGCGCTTTTTTACCGGGCGCCGCCGCGGCGCCCTTTCAACGATCAGGAGAATCAACGTGGGTTACTTCAACAATCAAACCGGATATCCAACCGACATTCTGTCAACGCGCGCCATCATCAAACGCGGCAACTATGCGCTGATCCCGCCGAACGGCCTGGTGCGCAACGTCATTCCCGGTTTTGAAAACTGCGACGTCACCATCTTGTCGACGCCGAAACTGGGCGCCACCTTCGTCGATTATCTGGTAACGCTGCACGACTGCGGCCGCAACACCAAAGGCTTTGGCGGCGAAGAGATCGAAACCTTCGTGTACGTCATCGACGGCGCCATCACCGCTTCCGCCGACGCCACCGACTACCCGCTGACCGCCGGCGGCTACCTTTACTGCCCGGCGGGCGTCACCCTGCGGCTGGAAAACGCCAACGGCGGCCAATCCAGCCGCCTGTTCCTCTACAAGCGCCGCTACCAGCGCATCAAGGGTTACGAGGCGCACGTCGTCAGCAACAACGTCGCCAACCTGGAAAAGATCCACTACGAAGGCATGAGCGAGGTGATCCTGCAGGATCTGCTGCCGAAAGATCTGGGCTTCGACATGAATATGCACATCCTCTCCTTCGCCCCCGGCGCCAGCCACGGCTACATCGAGACCCACGTGCAGGAGCATGGCGCCTACATTCTCAGCGGCGCCGGCGTGTACAACCTGGACAATGAATGGATGCCGGTGAAGCAAGGCGACTATATCTTCATGGGTGCCTATGTGCAGCAGGCAGGCTATGCGGTGGGCCAGGAAACCTTCAGCTACATCTACTCCAAGGACTGCAACCGCGACGTCGAGCCGTAAGCGCTTCGCCGCCAAAACCAAGGCCACCTGCTCGCGCAGCGTGGCCTTCTTTTTTATCCCAATCGCCGGCCGATGCGCATCGCGCGGGCGACGTTGGCGGCGCTGCGCTGCAGGTTGAGTTCCCCTTGCGACAGCGCGATCTCCAGCGCACTCAGGCGCGGCAGAATGCTGAACATCGCGTCTATTCCCTGCGCGTGCAGCGCCTCCGCCCCTTCCTCCACCACGCCGGCCAGCGCGATCACCGGCAAACCGCGCGCCCGCGCCAGACGGGCGACGCCGGACAGCGCCTTGCCGCCCAGCGTTTGGCTGTCGATGCGCCCTTCGCCGGTGACCAGCAAATCGGCCTCCGTCAGCGCCTGCTCCAGGCCCAGCGCCGCCATCACGATCTCGATACCCGGCTTCAGCGTTGCGCCGAGAAACACCTGGCAGGCGATCCCCATGCCACCCGCCGCCCCGCCGCCGGCGACGTGCCGCACGTCGCGCCCGGTGCTCTGGCGGATCACCTCGGCATACTGCGTCAGGCCCTGTTCCAACTGCGCCACCATCGCCGCCGTCGCCCCCTTCTGCGGCCCAAACACCGCCGCCGCACCGCGCGGCCCCACCAGCGGATTGTCTACGTCGCAGGCGACCTCGATCCGGCACTGCCGCAGGCGTGCGTCCAGCGTGCCGAGATCGACGCCGCTCAGCGTCGCCAGCTCGCCGCCGCCCCACGGCAGCGCCTTGCCGTCCGGGCGGTAGAAGCGCCCGCCCAGCGCCTGCACCATGCCGACGCCGCCATCCACCGTAGCGCTGCCGCCGATGCCGAGGATCAGGTGGCGAATGCCCTGATCCAACGCATGCCGGATCAGTTCGCCGGTGCCGTAGCTGGTCGCCAGCAGCGGGTTACGGCGCGCCGCCGGCGTCAGCATCAATCCGCTGGCCGCCGCCATTTCGATCACCGCCGTCTTGCCGTCGCCGCTGATGCCGTAAAACGCCGCCACCCGTTCCCCCAGCGGCCCCGTCGCCGATACCGTCACCTTGCGCCCGCCGGTGGCGGCCACCAGCGCGTCCACCGTGCCTTCGCCGCCGTCGGCGATCGGCAGGCAGACGCACTCGGCATCGGGATAAACCTCGTGGAAGCCGCGCGCGATCGCCCACGCCGCCCGTTCTGCGCTGACGCTTTCTTTAAATGAATCCGGTGCAATAACAATTTTCATGCTGCCTCCTTTATTCGAGACGAAATAAAAATGGCCATGCCTTCCCCCGCTGAAATAATCAGATGAGAAATGCATGGTGAAATAAAATAAAACTGTTGCCGACTATTTAATGAAGATGAAGGGAAGCGTTATTTATTGACCCATTTCGCCGGCACGCTGTAGGTTAATATCGCCCCCAGTATCATCATTGTCGACAAGACGCACATCGCCGCCAAATTGCTGTGGGTCAGCTGTTTGAAATAGCCGATGATATAAGGCGAAATAAAACCGCCGATGTTGGCAATGGAATTGATGAGCGCAATGCCCGCCGCGGCGCAGGTGCCGGTAAAGATGGCGTTCGGCAGGCTCCAGAACAGCGGCGACGGCACCAGGCTCGACGCCACCGCCACGCACAGCGCCGCCATCACCACGTGCTTGTTGTCCGGGAACAGGCCGATGAAGATCAGCGACACCGCGGCGATGCAGAACGGCACGATGATGTGCCAGCGCCGCTCGCGATGCTTGTCCGAACTGCGCGCGGCCACCAGCATCGCCACCACCGCCAGCATGTACGGCAGCATGGTCAGCAGGCCGATATCCATCACCGAGGTCACACCGGTGTCGCGAATGATGGTCGGCACCCAAAACGCCAGCCCGCCCTGGCCCATCACGGTGCAGAAGCAAATCAGCCACATTTTGGTGAACGCGGACGATCTCAGCATGCTTTTCATCGTCCACTCCTGCCCGCCGGCGGCGCCCTGGCGCGGCGCGCTCTGCGCCATATCCTCTTTGATCAGCGCCTTCTCCTGCGGGCTTAGCCACTTGGCGCTCTGATAGGTGTTATCCAGGAAACAGAAGATGACGATGGCGATCAGCAGCGCGCGCGGGCCGCTGATAAAGAACAGCCACTGCCAGCCGGAGAGATTCATCAGGCCGTTCATGTGCTCGATGATCCACCCGCACAGCGGGCCGCCGATGATGTTGCTGACCGGGATACCGCACACGAACAGCGCGGTCATCTTGGCGCGCTGGCTGGACGGGAACCACAGCGTCAGATAGAGGATCACGCCGGGGTAGAAGCCGGCCTCCGCCAGCCCCAGCAGGAAACGCGCCAGGTAGAATTGCCAGGGGTTGGTGATAAAGATGCTCAGCATCGAAATCGCCCCCCACACCACCATCAGCAGCGCGATGATCTTTCTGGCGCCGTAGCGGCTCAGCAGAATATTACTGGGTACCCCGGCGATGATATAGCCGATGAAAAACACCCCGGCGCCCAGCCCGTAAACGGCTTCGGCCATCGAGACATTGCCGTTCAGAATATCGGGCATCATTTGAAATTTCGAGAACGAAATGCCAACCCGATCGAGATAACCGACGATATAGCTCACTAATAAAATGGGCATAATGCGCCAGGCGATTTTTCGATATAAACGGTTTTTGTCAGGGGCGGTAAGAATATCTTTATCAATAACAGCATTATCGGTTGCCATATTCAGTGTCTCCTCGGTTGGCATCCTGCTTTTTACTTTTTATTGTGCTGAATCATTTTTTATTGGATTGGCGGGGACCCTCTTTATTTATCATAAAGAGGGCGTTATTAATGTCGAACATCTCTGATTCTAACGATAAGCCGGCGAATGAAGCGCCGGGTGCGCTCTTAGCCGGCCACCCGGTGGTTGCCCATGATCTCCAGCGCCCGCACCAGCGCGGAGTGATCCAGTTCGCCGTCGCCATTGGCAGCGCAGACGTTGAACAACTCCTGGCAAGTGGCGGTATTCGGCAGGCTGAGCGCCAGCGCCTTCGCGCCCTGCAGCGCCAGATTAAGATCCTTCTGGTGCAGCGAGATGCGGAACCCCGGCGCGAACGCCCGCTTGATCATCCGCTCGCCGTGAACCTCCAGAATGCGCGACGAGGCGAAACCGCCCATCAGGGCTTCGCGCACCCGGGCCGGGTCGGCGCCGGCGCGCGAGGCGAAGACCAGCGCCTCGGAGACCGCTTCGATGGTCAGCGCCACGATGATCTGGTTGGCGACCTTGCAGGTTTGCCCGTCGCCGTTGCCGCCGATCAGCGTGATGTTCTTGCCCATCAGCGCCAGCAGCGGCTGCACCCGTTCGAAGGTCGCTTCCTCGCCCCCCACCATGATGGTCAGCGTGCCCTGTTTGGCGCCCACTTCGCCGCCGGAAACCGGCGCGTCCAGGTACTGGGCGCCCAGCTGGTTGATGCGCTGCGCGAACCGCTTGGTCTCCAGCGGTGAAATGGAGCTCATATCCACCACCACTTTGCCGTTCAGCTTGCCGGCGGCGCAGCCGCGTTCACCGAACAGCACCTCCTCCACCTGCGGCGTATCCGGCACCATGATGAAGATCACGTCCGCCTCATCCGCCACCTGCTGCGGATCGCCGCAGGCAATGGCCCCTTGCTGCAACAGCGCCGCCGGCACCTGATGCCGGGTATGGGCGTAAAGCGTGTGCCCGCCCGCCAGCAGCTTTTCCGCCATCGGCGCGCCCATGATGCCCAGACCGATAAATCCCACTTTCATTTTCATCTCCTCAAGACAGGTATTTTTTAATCCATGACAGGCCGCTTTCCGTGGTGGTGAGCGGTTTGTATTCACAGCCGATCCAGCCGCGGTAACCCATGCGATCCAGCTGCGCGAAGATAAACTCGCAGTTGATTTCGCCGGTGCCCGGCTCGTGCCGCCCCGGGTTGTCGGCGACCTGAACGTGGTCGATCTTCGCCAGCAGGCGCTCAAGGGTCTGCGTCAGCTCTCCCTCCATGCGCTGCATGTGGTAAAGGTCGTACTGCAGATACAGGTTGGGGCTGCCGATCGCTTCGATCAGTTCGATTGCCTGCCGGGAGGTTTGCAGGTAGAACTGCGGCATGTCGTAGCGGTTGATCGGTTCGATCAGCAGGCGGATATTCTGCCGCGCCAGAGCGTCGGCGGCGTAGCTCAGGTTCTCTTTCACCCGTTCGTCGGTGGCGTGGCGGCCGACGGCGGGATCCGGATTGCCGATCAGGCAGTTGATGCGATCGCAGCCCAGCGCCTGCGCATACTCGATCGCGCGCCCGACGCCGTCGCGGAACTCCGCTTCGCGCCCCGGCAAGCAGGCGATGCCCCGTTCGCCCGCCGCCCAGTCGCCGGCCGGCAGGTTGAACAGCACCTGGCTCAGGCGATGCGCCTCCAGTTCGCTGCGCAGCGCGGCGATCGGGTAGTCATAGGGGAACATGTATTCCACCGCGCTGAAGCCCTGCTCCTTCGCCCGGCGGAAGCGCTGCATAAAATCGACTTCGGTGAACAGCATGGACAGGTTGGCTGAAAATTTCGGCATGGTAAGGCTCCTTAACGGTAATCAAAGAAGTTGACCGAGGTCGGCGCGTCTTCCGGCGTTGCCGCCACCGGTTCGAACTCGTTGACGTTATCCAGCTCGGTGCCCATGGAAATATTGGTGACGCGCTCCAGGATGATTTCCACCACCACCGGCACCCGGTGCTGCTGCATCAGTTCCTGGGCCTGACGGAACGCCGGCGCGATCTCTTCCGGTTTGAACACCCGCAGCGCCTTGCAGCCCAGCCCTTCCGCCACCTTGACGTGATCGACGCCGTACTCGCCAATCTCCGCATTGTTGATGTTTTCAAACGACAGCTGCACGCAGTAATCCATATCGAACCCGCGCTGCGCCTGGCGGATCAGCCCCAGATAGGCGTTGTTCACCAGCACGTGGATATAGGGCAGCTTGAACTGTGCGCCGACCGCCAGCTCTTCGATCATGAACTGGAAATCATAGTCGCCCGACAGCGCGATCACCTTGCGCTGCGGATCGGCGGCGCACACGCCCAGCGCCGCAGGCAACGTCCAGCCCAGCGGGCCGGCCTGGCCGGCGTTGATCCAGTGACGCGGCTCGAAAACGTGCAGCATTTGCGCGGCGGCGATCTGCGACAGCCCGATGGTGGTGACGTAGCAGGCGTCGCGGCCGAAGGCACGGTTCATCTCTTCATACACCCGCTGCGGCTTGACCGGCACGTTGTCGAAGTGGGTCTTGCGCAGCAGCGTTTGCTTGCGCTGCAGACAGGCGGCGCACCAGGCGTCGCGATTCGGCAACTCGCCGCGCTCGAAGCGGCGCTTTGCCGTGTCCACCAGCATTTGCAGCGCGATGCGCGCGTCGGAAACGATGCCCAGATCCGGGCAGATCACCCGGCCAATCTGCGTCGGCTCGATATCGATGTGCACCACCTTGCGCCCGGCGGTGTACTTGTCCACCGAGCCGGTGTGGCGGTTGGCCCAGCGGTTGCCGATGCCGAACACCAGATCCGAATCCAGCAGGTTGGCGTTGCCGTAGCGATGCGAGGTTTGCAGGCCCGCCATGCCCGCCATCAGCGGGTGATCGTCCGGAATGGCGCCCCAGCCCATCAAGGTCGGGATCACCGGCACGTTGCAGATCTCCGCCAGCTGCTGCAGCAGATCCGCCGCGTCGGCGTTGTGAATGCCGCCGCCGGCGATGATCAGCGGTTTTTTCGCCGCGCACAGCAGATCCAGCGCTTTGTCGATCTGCGCCTGGGTGGCCGCCGGCTTATAGGCGGGCAGTGAAGAGTAGGTGTCCGGATCGAACTCGATCTCCGCCATCTGCACGTCGAAAGGCAGGTCGATCAGCACCGGGCCCGGCCGGCCGGAGCGCATCAGGTGGAACGCCTGCTGCAGCACGCGCGGTACCAGCGCCGGTTCCTGCACGGTGACCGCCATCTTGGTCACCGGCTTGGCGATCGATTCGATGTCTACCGCCTGAAAATCTTCTTTGTGCAAACGCGCACGCGGCGCCTGGCCGGTGATGCACAGGATCGGGATCGAGTCGGCGGAGGCGGAGTAAAGGCCGGTGATCATGTCGGTGCCCGCCGGGCCGGAGGTGCCGATGCACACGCCGATGTTGCCGGCGGCGGCGCGGGTGTAGCCTTCCGCCATGTGCGAGGCTCCTTCCACGTGCCGCGCCAGGTAGTGTTTGATGCCGCCGTGCCGCCGCATCGCATCGTAGAACGGGTTGATCGCCGCGCCGGGCACGCCGAACGCGGTGGTGATCCCTTCTTTTTCCAGCACGTGCATTGCCGCGTCTACCGCTCGCATAATTGCCATGTGATGCTCTCCTCAATTTATTGGAAAATTTTTCCAACTTAAAATTACGCTCAAAAAAACCCGTTTGCTCATCAAACGGGGAGTCTTGCTCCGCGCCGGTTCAGCCCGGCGCGCGACGTTTACGCCTTGCTGCGCGATTCGCCCAGCGCGGCGCTGATGTCTCTGGCCACTTCACCCACCAGTTCGCCCAGCTCCTTGAACCGCTCCTTGCCGACCCGCGAACTGGGCCCGGAGATGGAGATGGCGGCGATCACGTTGTTGTTGCGATCGAAAATCGCCGAAGCCAGGCAGTTCAGGCCGAGCGCGTGCTCTTCATCGTCGATGGTGTAGCCCTGTTCCAGCGACTGATGCAGATCCTTGCGCAGCAGGTTCACGCTGGTCAGCGTCTTCGGCGTATAGGATTGCAGCCCCGAACGCACGATCAGATCCAGCATCTCCTCTTCCGCCAGCGGGTACAGCAGCGCCTTGCCGGCGCCGGAGGCGTGCAGCGGCAAGCGGCTGCCCAGCGGCGCGCACATGCGCACCATCGCCTGGCACTCGCATTGGCGAATCAGCACCGCGTCGAAATTGTTGCGGATCGCCAGGTTGGCGGTCTCGCCGGACAGCAGCATCAGCCGGCGCATGAACGGCCCGGCCACCGATACCACGTCGCGATCGTTCATGTAAGCGGAACCGACGGTGAACGACTGAATGCCGATATGCCACCAGCCCAGCTGTGGATCCTGAAAGACGAATTCCGATTTCTCCAGCACTTTCAACAATCTGAAGGTGGTGGAAAGCGGCAGCTCCAGCTTTTCGGACAGCACGGAAACCGACGAACTCCCCCCGGCGTTGGCCAGGTACTGGAGGATCTCCAGCCCGCGATCCAACGCCTGCGCCCCTTTGGTGGCGCCGGCTTCGGTGGCGGGTCGTCCTTTCCTGCGTAATTCGGTCATTCAAGCTTCCTTTGTCAGTGACGGCATGGGTGACGCTATGATAAACGCCCAGCGCGGCGTGCGGCCAGCGCTATGCCAAAACTATGCGATACGGCTCCGGCAAGCGGCTGACCACGCAGTTGTCGGCGCCCGCGCGGTCGATGGTGAAAAAGTCGGTGACCTTCGCATAGGCGAACAGCGGGTGGTGCCAGACATTGCGATGATAGTTGATCCCCTGTTTGCCGTTGGTGATAAAGGCGCGCAGCGTGCCGACGGGGATGGTTTCGCCCGGTTCGGCGACGATCACCACGAAGCGTTCGCCGTTCATCGGCACAAAGGCCTGCGACGAGAGCGGATGCTTTTCCAACAGGGAAAAGGTCATCGGCAGATCGCAGGGTTCCGCCCGGTTGATGCTGGCCAGCACCCGGTTGCCGTCGGACACCTCTATCCTGGCGAGATCGTGATAACGCTCGGTTTTTCCGTCATTGATATGAAAGAAACGCGAGCCCTCTATCTGCAATACATCGCCATAAGGCGCAAAGGCCGCCGGCGTTAATTCTTCGATGACTAAATCCATGTGATTCTCCCAAGCGCATGACCCAGACGACGATTGAACGGCGATATTTCACCCAACGCCTTCACTCTAGACAGCGCGTGGTGAATTTGACAGCATTTTTTTGGAAAATTTTTCCACAATAAGATCGCCAGCACACTTTATGATCGAAGAGTAATATTAGTTGCCTTAAATCAATGAATTAAAAAACCGCCTGATTCATCATCGGGCAAAATGGGGCGGCGCATATTCATCGCTATCGGGTGATTCTGTGACCGGGATCGTGGGGTTGCGCTTTGCCGCTGCCTATCGCGCCGCAACATCAGTAGATTCTTCTCACCGATAACCGAAAAGGCGGTGTCAGCCAAGGACCCCTCATGCTGGATCACGAAACCATTCGTTCGTTTATCAAGGTTGCCGAGTGCCAAAGTTTCTCCCGCGCGGCGGAGCTGCTGCACAAAACCACCGCCACCATCAGCTACCGCATCAAAACGCTGGAAGAGAGCATCGGCACGCAGCTGTTTATCCGCACCACCCGCACCGTCAACCTGACGCCGGCCGGAGAGTATTTGCTGGAGCGCTGCCGCCAGTGGCACACCTGGCTGGACGCCATGCCGGGCGAGCTGCGGCAAATCAACGACGGCGTAGAGCATCAGGTGAATATCGTGATCAACAACCTGCTGTACGACGCCGCCGCCGTAGCCGGGCTGTTAACTCACCTGCACGACAAATACCCGTTCACCCAATTCCACATTTCCCGCCAGGTGTACATGGGCGTGTGGGACGCGTTGCTGAATGAGGATTGCCACCTGGCGATCGGCGCGGCGGGCAATGAATCGCTGGAAAACAGCATCAAGGTGCTGCCGCTGGGCAAAATAGAGTGGGTGTTCGCCATCGCGCCGACGCACCCGCTGGCCGCCGCCGCCGATCCGCTGAACGAAACGCAGCTGCGCCCTTACGCCGCGATCAACGTCGAAGATACCGCACGCCATTTGGCCAAGCGCACCGCCTGGCTGCTGTCGGGCCAGCAGGAAATCAAGGTGCCGGATCTGCGCACCAAGCTGGAGTGCCATCTGCGCGGTCTCGGGATCGGTTTCCTTCCGCGCCGGCTGTGCCAAACTTATCTGGAGAGCGGCGAGTTGGTGGCCAAACAGCTCAAATACCCGCGCCAGTCTTCTCCCCTGTCGCTGGCCTGGTCCGATGCTCGCGGCGGCGAAGCAGTGCGCACCCTTATCAACCTGTTCCAGACGCGGGATCCGCTGATCGCGGGTTTGATCGGCGCTCTGGATTAAGTCGCGGTATCGGTAGGCATTTTTCCGGCGCTGACGTAATATCTGTTTACATATGTCTGACAGGAGGTTTGCATGCTTACTTTTATCCCCATCGTGATCGTCGTCGCGCTGATTGTGGTGTTCGCCGGCGTCAAAATTGTGCCGCAGGGGTTCCAATGGACGGTAGAACGCTTCGGCCGCTACACCAAAACGCTGATGCCGGGCCTGAACCTGGTGGTGCCGTTCATGGACCGCATCGGCCGTAAAATCAACATGATGGAACAGGTACTGGACATTCCCTCGCAGGAGGTGATTTCCCGCGATAACGCCAACGTCGCCATCGACGCGGTGTGCTTTATCCAGGTGGTCGATCCGGCCCGCGCCGCCTACGAGGTCAGCAACCTCGAACAGGCGATCGTCAACCTGACCATGACCAACTTCCGCACCGTGCTCGGCTCGATGGAGCTGGACGAAATGCTGTCGCAGCGCGACAGCATCAACAGCCGCCTGCTGCACATCGTCGATGAAGCGACCAATCCGTGGGGGGTGAAAATCACCCGTATCGAGATCCGCGACGTGCGGCCGCCGGCGGAACTGATCGCCTCGATGAACGCCCAGATGAAGGCCGAACGGACCAAACGCGCCGACATCCTGGAGGCGGAAGGGGTGCGTCAGGCGGCCATTCTGCGCGCCGAAGGGGAGAAACAGTCGCAGATCCTGAAGGCCGAGGGCGAACGCCAGTCGGCATTCCTGCAGGCGGAAGCGCGTGAACGCGCCGCTGAGGCCGAGGCGCGCGCTACCCAGCTGGTGTCCGACGCCATCGCCAGCGGCAACATTCAGGCGGTGAACTACTTCGTGGCGCAGAAATACACCGACGCGCTGCAGAAGATCGGTTCCTCCAACAACAGCAAAGTGGTGATGATGCCGCTGGACGCCAGCAGCCTGCTCGGCTCGATCGGCGGCATTACCGAACTGCTGAAAGAAAGCAAAGGCAAATAATCATGCTTGAACTGATCGCGGCGAATCCGCTGTGGTTTTGGCTCTCCCTCGGGGGCGTGTTGCTGGCAGCGGAAATGCTCGGCGCCGGCGGCTACCTGCTGTGGAGCGGCGTGGCGGCGCTGTTGGTCGGCGTGCTGATCTGGCTGCTGCCGCCGCTTTCCTGGGCGTGGCAGGGCATGATCTTCGCCGTCCTGACCGTCGTCGTCGCCTACCTGTGGTGGTACTGGCTGCGCCGGCGCCCGGCGGCCGCATCCGGCGGTTCGCCGGTGCTCAACCAGCGCAACCGCCAGCTGATCGGCACCCGCGCCACGCTGACGGAGCCGATGCACAACGGCATGGGGCGCATCAATATCGGCGACAGCAGCTGGCGCGCGCAGGCGGCGGAAGATCTGCCCGCCGGTACCGAAGTGGAAGTGGTAGCGGTGGAAGGCGTCACGCTGGTGATCCGCGCCATCGGCCGCTAATTTGAACGACAGCATCCTGCCAGGTTGTTGATGATGGGGCACTCCGCCCCCTCGTCGCCCGGGCATTGGTCGGCCAGCGTCACCAGGCGCTGGCGCATTTCGCCCAGTTCGCTGATGTGCCTGTCGATCTCCGCCACCTTCTGCAGCGTGCGCGCCTTCACGTCGGCGCTGTGGCGGGCCGGATCGTTGAACAACGCCACCAGCTCGCGGCACTCGTCCAGGTTGAAGCCCACCTGCCGCGCCTGGCGCAGCAGCGTCAGCTCTTCAACGTGCCTGGCGGAATAATGGCGGTAACCGTTATCGCTGCGGATCGGGGCGGTAATCAGCGCTTTCTCTTCGTAAAAACGAATCGTTTTGCTGGTTAACCCGGTTTTTTTCGCGACGTCGCTAATATTCATTTTCCCTCCTTGACCTTACCCTTGCTGGAAGGTTTAAGCTCCATTCTTAGTGAAAACAGGTCCGGCGGTCAACCTTTAAACACCGCCTTTTAAGCAAGGAGTTCAATCATGTCACACACCACTATGCTGGCATTGCAGGGGCTGTCCTGCATGAACTGCGCGCAGCGGGTGAAAAAAGCCCTGGAAAGCCGCAGCGATGTCGAACAGGCGGACGTTAACGTGCATTACGCCAAAGTGACCGGCGACGCACCGGACAGCGCGCTGATCGACAGCGTGATCGCCGCCGGTTATCAGGCCGAAGTCGCGCCGCACGCCGATACCGAACTGCAGCTGAGCGGCCTGAGCTGCATGCACTGCGTCGGCACCACCCGCAAAGCGCTGGAAGCGGTGCCGGGCGTGTTCGCCGCCGACGTCGCTATCGACAGCGCGAAAGTGTACGGCGATGCCGATCCGCAGGCGCTGATCGCCGCGGTGGAAGATGCCGGTTATCACGCCGGCGTAGCGGGCGCCGCCGCCCCAAAAACTGAGCCGTTGACTGACGCAACACCTTCGTTGCCGGACGTTCAGCCAGCGGCGCAATCTCCCCTTCCGGCAACCGACGGCGCGGACGACAGCGTACAGCTGCTGCTCAGCGGCATGACCTGTGCCAGCTGCGTCAATAAAGTGCAGCAGGCGCTGCAAAGCGTTCCCGGCGTTGAGCACGCGCGCGTCAACCTGGCGGAGCGCAGCGCGCTGGTGACCGGCGCCACCGATGCGCAGGCGCTGGTGGCGGCGGTGGAAAAAGCCGGCTACGGCGCCGAAATGATTCAGGACGAGACCGAACGCCGCGAGCGCCAACAGCAGACCGCACGCGCCAACATGAAGCGCTTTAGCTGGCAGGCGGCGCTGGGTCTGGCGTTGGGTATCCCGCTGATGGCCTGGGGGCTGTTCGGCGGCAGCATGACGCTGACGCCGGAAACCCAGCGCCCCTGGCTGCTGGTCGGCGTCATCACCCTGGCGGTGATGGTGCTCGCCGGCGGGCACTTCTACCGCAACGCCTGGCGCGCGCTGATGAACGGCAGCGCCACCATGGATACCCTGGTGGCGCTCGGCACCGGCGCCGCCTGGCTCTATTCGATCGCCGTCAACATCTGGCCCGATTTCTTCCCGATGGAGGCGCGCCACCTCTATTACGAGGCCAGCGCGATGATCATCGGTTTGATCAACCTCGGCCATGCGCTGGAGCAGCGTGCTCGCCAGCGTTCTTCGCAGGCGCTGGAGCGGCTGCTGGATCTGACGCCGCCTACCGCACGGCTGGTGACCGACGACGGCGAGCGCGATATCCCGCTGGCGGAGGTGCAGCTCGGCATGACGCTGCGGCTGACCACCGGCGATCGCGTGCCGGTCGACGGTGAAATCGTGCAGGGCGAAGTCTGGCTCGATGAAGCGATGCTGACCGGCGAAGCGGTGCCGCAGCAGAAAGGCCTCGGCGATACGGTGCATGCCGGGACGGTGGTCGACGACGGCAGCGTGCTGTTCCGCGCCGCCGCCATCGGCAGCCAAACTACGCTGGCGCGCATCATCAAACTGGTGCGCCAGGCGCAGAGCAGTAAACCGGCGATTGGCCAACTGGCCGATCGCGTCTCGGCGGTGTTCGTGCCGGCGGTGGTGGCGATCGCCCTGTTCAGCGCGGCGATATGGTACTTCTTCGGCCCGCAGCCGCAGCTGGTCTATACGTTGGTGATCGCCACCACGGTGCTGATCATCGCCTGCCCGTGCGCATTGGGATTGGCGACGCCGATGTCGATCATCTCCGGCGTGGGCCGCGCGGCGGAGTTTGGCGTGCTGGTACGCGACGCCGACGCCCTGCAGCAGGCCAGCCAGCTGGACACCCTGGTGTTCGACAAAACCGGCACCCTGACCGAAGGGAAGCCGCAGGTGGTGGAGATCCTGACCTTCAATCAGGTCAGCGAACGGCAGGCGATCGGCTGGGCCGCCGCGCTGGAGCAAGGCTCCAATCACCCGCTGGCGCGCGCCATCATGGAACGCGCCGCCGGGCAAACGCTGCCGCAGGTGGCGCAGTTCCGCACCCTGCGCGGCGCCGGCGTCAGCGGGGAGATCGACGGCGTGCAGTTGCTGCTGGGCAACGCCGCGCTGCTGGAGCAGCATCAGGTCGCGATCGCCGAACTGGAAGCGCCGATGCGCGACCAGGCCGAACGCGGCGTGACGCCGGTGCTGCTGGCCGTTGACGGTAAACCGGCCGCGCTGTTCGCCATTCGCGATCCGCTGCGCGAAGACAGCGTCGCGGCGCTGCAGCGCCTGCACCAGCAGGGGTATCAGCTGGTGATGCTGACCGGCGACAATCCGGTGACCGCCAACGCCATCGCCAAAGAGGCCGGTATCGATCGGGTGATTGCCGGGGTGCTGCCGGACGGCAAAGCGGCGGCGATCAAACAGCTGCAGGCGCAGGGCCAACGCGTGGCGATGGTCGGCGACGGCATCAACGACGCCCCGGCGCTGGCGCAGGCCGACGTGGGCATCGCGATGGGCGGCGGCAGCGACATCGCCATCGAGACCGCCGCCATCACCCTGATGCGCCACAGCCTGCACGGCGTGGCGGATGCGGTGGAACTGTCGAAGGCCACGCTGCGCAACATGAAGCAGAACCTGTTCGGCGCCTTTATCTACAATACGCTGGGTATCCCGATCGCCGCCGGCGTGCTCTATCCGCTGACCGGCACGCTGCTCAGCCCGGTAGTGGCGGGCGCGGCGATGGCGCTGTCGTCGATTACCGTAGTCAGCAACGCCAACCGGCTGCTGCGTTTTAAACCCAGGAAGTGATCGCCGGGGCGCCGTCATGGCGCCCCGCTGTTTTCCGGGCTTTCCTGCGCGGCGGATAGCGTTTAGCATGAATGACGATTTTCCCTCGCCTTTCATGCTGAAACGCGCACCCGTTATTCAGGAGCCACGCCGTATGGGTCAACTGTTACGCCGCCTCGCCGCCTTTCTCGGCCTGATCTCGCCCAAACGTTACGCTTATCCGGCGTTGGACATCACTCTGCCGGGCGATCGTCGGCTGCATCTGGTGGGCAGCATCCATATGGGCACCGTCGATATGTCGCCGTTGCCGGCGCGGCTGTCCGCCCGGCTGCAGCAGGCCGACGCGCTGATCGTCGAGGCCGATATCACCGGCGCCGCCTCCCCTTTTGACCACGCAGAACAGCAGCCGGCGCTGGAACAGCGCCTGTCCGCCGAAGAATATCAACGGCTGCTGGCGCTGTGCCACGAGCTGGGCGCCGATCCGCACGCCTTCGCCACCCTGCCCGGCTGGCAGGTGGCGCTGATGATGCAGGCGCGCCAGGCTCAGCGTCTGGGGCTACGGGCGGAGTACGGCGTGGACTATCAGCTGCTGCAGGCCGCCCGCGCGCATGGCAAACCGGTGATCGAGCTGGAAGGGGCACAGCAGCAGTTGGCGATGCTGGAACAGCTGCCGGAAGGCGGCATCGCGCTGCTGCGCGATACGCTGGAGCACTGGCACACCAACGCGCGGCTGCTGCAAACCATGGTGAGCTGGTGGCTGGACGCCAAACCGCGCGGCACGCTGGACACCCTGCCCGCCACCTTCAGCGCCGGGCTGTACGATGTGCTGATGCATCAGCGCAATCGCGACTGGCGGCATCAGTTGGAGGCGCTGCCGGCGGGTGACTATGTGGTGGCGGTTGGCGCATTGCACCTGTACGGCGAGGATAACCTGCCGGCGATGCTGCAGCCACAGGGCTAAAAAAGAGGCCAATATCGCTATTGGCCAGTCAAAGAGGAATTTCTTGTATTGTAGTTATACGCATAGCAACCGTGTTAACGGTTACAACAAACAGGGTAGCAACCCGGTGAATATCTTGGCAACCCGCTTTATGTAACAGCCGCTCAGGTTGCCGGGCGGGTTGGATTTTTGTATTTTTAAGGCTGGTTATCACCCCTTCCCCGTTAGGGACATTTTGGACAATACATTATGACGCCCGCAGTCGTTCTGCTCGAGAAACAAAAGGTCGCCTTCACCCTTCATCCGTATCACCACGACAGCGACGAAACCAACTTCGGCGACGAAGCGGTGAGAAAGCTGGGACTGGATGCCGATCGGGTTTACAAAACGCTGCTGGTGGCGCTGAACGGCGACGCCAAACATCTGGCGGTGGCGGTCACGCCGGTCGCCACCCAGTTGGATCTGAAAAAGGTCGCCCGCGCGCTCGGCGCCAAAAAGGCCGAGATGGCCGATCCGCAGCTGGCCCAGCGCGTCACCGGGTATCTGGTGGGCGGCATCAGCCCGCTGGGGCAGAAAAAACGGCTGCCGACGGTGATCGACAGCCCGGCGCAAGCGTTCGACACCATCTACGTTTCCGGCGGCAAACGCGGGCTGGACATCGAACTGGCCGCCGCCGATCTGTGCCGCCTGCTGGCCGGCAGCTTCGCCGACATCGCCAAGCGCGACTGACGCCGCCTTCTCAGCGGCACACCACCGTGGCGTCACAGGCCGCCAGCGTCTCGACCAGGCGATCCTCCAGCGCTTTCACCTCTGCGCCGGGCACCAGGTAGTTGTTGCTGATGATGGCGAACGCCAGCGGCCGCCCGGTCGCCGAGTCGACATACCCGCTGAGCGACGATACCCCGGTCATGGAACCGCTCTTGGCGTGGGCGCGGCCGGCAGCCGCGCTTTTCACCATGCGGCTCCGCAGCGTGCCGCCCACCAGCAGCCCCGGCTGGCCCGCGATGGGCAAGGCGTTATACCACTCGGCGAACCACGGCTGTTTTCTGGCCGCCAGCAGCAGCGTCGTCAGCTGCTGCGGCGTGATCTGGTTCATGCGCGACAGCCCGGAACCGTCCACCTGGCGGTACGCGCCGGTCTCGATGCCCTGGCTTTGCACAAACCGGCCGATCGCCTGCAGGCCGGCGGCCCAGTCCCCCTTGCCCTGCGTCTTGCGGCCCATCGCTTTGGTCAATACCTCGCCGTAACCATTGTTGGACACTTTCAGGAAGGTGACGGCCAATCGGGAGAGCGGCGGCGAGGTTTTTTCCGCCAGCAGCCGGGCGCCCGCAGGGGTCACGCCTTCTTCAGCGTTGCCGCGCAGCGTGATGCCGTGCGCGCGCAGGGCATTTTGCAATAAGGCGCCAACCACGCGGGCGGGCTGATCGACGGTAATCAAGCGTGAGCTGGCCTCCGCCTGCGCGGCGACGGTGCCGCTGACCACGATTCGGTTGCTGCCCGGCTGGCGATCGAACGTCAGTGCGGTGTCGCCGCCGGTGGTGGTGCGGTTGACCAGCGTCACCGCGTCATTGGCGGGATAGAAACTCACCCGCCCTGGCGCACCGGCGCGGGCGCCCGGCTGCACATCCACCTGCACCACGTTGATATCGCCGCCGGGGGTAAAGGCGTAGTTCAGCGCCGAGATCGGCGCGGCGAAGGCGAAGGGTTCGTCGTCCCAGCTCCAGCCGGCGCCGAATGGCGTTTGATCGAACGCGCTGGCATCCAGGATCAGCCGCCCATGGATATGGCGAATGCCGCGCTGCGCCAGCGTGGCGGCGAAGCTGTCGAGATCGTCCGGGTGCAGCGTCGGATCGCCGCTGCCCTGCAGATAGAGATCCCCCCGCAAGGTGTCGCCGCGCTGCTCGCCGGTGGTCAGCAGCCGGGTTTCAAACCGGTAATCCGCCCCCAGCACGCCGAACGCCGCCAGAGACGTGAACATCTTCATGTTGGAAGCCGGCGCCAAACGCTGCTCCGCCTGCGCCTGATACAGCACGGTGCCGCTCTCGGCGTCGCGCACCATCACGCCGCTCGACGCCCCAATCAGCGCCTTGTCCTGGCCGAGGGCCGTCAGCGCCTGGCTAAGCGTTTGCTCATGACGTTGGCCGGATGACGAACACCCCGCCAGCGCCAGGATGGCGGGCAGCAGCCAGCCTGCGGTTTTCACCATGTCATCTTCCTGCTTGCGTTATCAAAACCAAATTGCCGCTCAGGCTATCATTAGAAGGCGGCGACGTCCTGTTTTCCATTCGCTGAACAAAGATTTTTGCCTGTTGATATTATAAAACAAACAATAATAAGAATTGCTAAACAATCCAGGCAATAAAGTTTGAATATGAACTATATTATGTGAAACAACCTTTAATATAATGTTAATGTTTTTAATGTGTCGTGTTGACAATATACAAAGCCAAAGCTATCGTTACTCCCCATTAAAACCCACAACCTATTATTAATAACAATTTACTTATATGAATTTTAAAATGTGATCTCACTCACTGACTTCCATAGGGAATAACACGCCATGTCTGCAAAAACAGGGCCCGGTGGTCATCATGTTATTTTTGATGGCGCGGGCATCGGTGACTTTTGTCCTGAAACGTCGCTGCTTGAAAACTTTGAAAGATTAAATATCGACATCCCCAACCTATGCCGAAAGGGGAGGTGCGGCTGTTGCAAATTACTTCTAATCAGCGGAAATATACGCCATGAAAAACAGAGTGCCTTATGCGAAGAGGAGTTAGAAGAGAATATTATTCTAGCCTGCTGTGCCTATTCACAATCGGATATTGAAATAGAACTCTATTAATAAGGATTAACCGATGAGCCTCATTGAAACCACGTTGAAAAAATGGGATCGCGCCGCGATTGTCCGCTCCCGTCCTCGCCGCCTTCTCAACGAACAGGACAGCCAATCAACCCTTTTCTTCCCCCTCGAACGTCTGCCGCTGTGCCTCCATCCGCGCGTTGCCGCGCTCGGTGAACAAGCATTGCGCTATATTCAGGTGCAAACCCTCTACCACTACCTGAATGGCATCGCCAACATCGAGTTGGATATCATCAATGATTCCAGTTACAAGCTCTACAAAAACGCGGTCGGCGTAGACTTTCCGCTTGAAATGCGCTTAGACGCGCTGACCGTGGTCGTGGATGAGTCCTATCACGCCCTGGTGGCGCTGGATCTGATCAATCAGGTAGAGCAGATGACGTCCATTGCGCCGTTGCCGATGCCAAAAGACACCGAGGCTTCCTATGCCCTGGCGCAATCGTTGGCAATGGGGGACGAACGGCTGCGCGAACTGCTGCGACTGGTGTGCGTGTCTCTGTCGGAGCAGGCGCTGACGACCGATCTTATCGATGTGATCAACAACGAAGATATTTTCCCGACCTTCTATCTGGTGATGAAAGATCACGTTGCGGATGAAGGCCGCCATGCCCGCTTCTCACAGCAGGTGCTAAGCCATATCTGGCGCCACAGCGACGCGGCGACCAAGCAAGCGTTGCAACAACCGATTTTGGCTTTCCTGGAAGGCTACGCAACCGACGCTATCGCCAAAGATTTCAGCGCCTGCATGTTGCGCCAACTCGGACTGGCCGAAGCGGAAATTATCGACATCATCGCAGATACTTATCCAGCAACGCATGTTAAACCGTGGGAAACCAATAATATCGTCACGGAACAAATGCTGGTGGCACTGAATAAATCGGGCATTCTGGCTGATTTGCCTATCGCCGATGCGCTGCATGCAAAAATCTAATTAACCGGCATAAAAATTCAGCACCCTTTGATATTCCGTAAGGGAAATCATTATTCTCAGGAAGCAAAAATGGAATTACTTCATATTGGCTATTTCGGCGACAGTGCCTGCGGTAAATTATTAACAGACGAAATCCAGGAATACGGCCATCAGGTTAGTTTTATCAGTCTCGAACGCCGTCCAATCGAAAAATTCGATCTTATTATCACAACTGAAAATAACGCTGAAACAATACGACGGCTGCAACAGCAGGGAAAAAATCTGCTGACGATCGTAACCAATAAAAAAAATATTAGCGACATTGATACTCTGCAAAACCAAGAACACTTTTCTCTGTACTTTTGCTCCGCCGGCCAAACCGCTTATCTGTGCGACGCGCTGTCCGATATGCCAGCAGGCGCCCAACTTCCCCTGCTGCAGGAAAAGCTTGTCGACATTGTGGTCGAGCTTTCGCGTGGCGGCTTACCGCACGCACAAGACACTCCCTACCGTTTGGCGCGTAAATACTATGCCGAATCACCGACGCGCATGCGCGAGTTGACCGCATTGCTGATGGAACGCCTTGGCGATCAGATGCAGGGGCGTTGCGGCAGCGATCTCTGCCATCTCACCTGGCAACCCGGCGCCGACTTCCATACGCTGCCGGTGGCGGACATCACGTCCCCCGCACAGCTGCAACATTTCTTCTTTAATGAAACCGGCGCGCTCAAACAGGGGCGCTATGCCCAGCCACGAGCGATGGTCGACGTAGCGGCTTGCGGTGACGGCACTCAGCTTACCCTGTATGGCGACGACATGCGTTTCAACGCGTTCACCGACTATCTTGACGCGCTATTGGCAGATCCGGCCGATCCCGTCGCCGCGCCCATTGTTACTCAACCTCAAGCGTTACATCGCCTGAGCCAATTCAACGCAACCGACGATGCCAAGCTGCTGGCGCACGACGTCATCGCTTTGTTCCGCCACGCCGCCGCCGTTCATCCGCAACAGGCCGCGCTGCATGCCGATGGCCAGATATACAGCTATGGCGAGATCGATCGCGCCTCGGATCAGTTTGCCTGTTGGCTGCTTGAACACAGCGGGGCCGCCAGCTCGGTCGTCGCCGTCTCGATGGACAAGTCAGCGACGCTGCTGATCGTGCTGTTGGGGATACTGAAAAGCAATAAAACCTATGTACTGCTCGATCCGCAGGCGCCAGCGGCGCGCAATCAAAGCATTCTTGACGACGTGCAGCCTGCGCTGATTTTGGCCGACTCGCCGTTGCACTCCGGCGACGCGCCGTGCATTGCGCCATCAAGCATTGACTACCGTTCGCTGAACATCCATGCGGAGCAACTCCCTCAATCGCGAGACGCACTGGCCTACGTCTGCTATACCTCCGGGACGACCGGCAAACCCAAAGGCGTCATGATAGGGCGTGAGGGCCTGAGCAACGTGGCGCAAAACCACCGCGATTTCATTGGCCTGGCGCAAGGCAGTCGCGTGCTGGCCATCGCCTCGTTGGGTTTCGACGCCTTCGGCTGGGACGTCTATGGCGCGTTGGTCAGCGGTGCGACGCTTTATCTGGCGCCCTCGGAGCTGCATACCGATGTCGGCGCGCTGCACGATTATCTGACTCGACACGATATCGGCCATATCACTATTACACCGGCAATTCTGGAATTATTGCCCCGCGAGATGTGGCCGGGACTGCGGACAATGATCGTCATGGGAGACGCACCGCCAGCGGACGTCGTCACCTGGTGGGCCGAGCGCACCCGATTGTGCAACGGTTACGGGCCGACCGAGGCTTCCATTGCCACTTCGCTGTGCGAGTATCGTCCAGGCGTTCCCTGGAACTGCATTGGCAAACCGCTGAAAAACTACCGTTGTCACATCCTTGATCCCCACCACAATCCACTGCCGGTCGGTTTTGAGGGCGAACTGTGCATCGCCGGCAGCGGCCTGGCGCACGGTTACCTGCATCAAGAGGCGCTGAGCGCAGAGAAGTTCATTACCTGTCGGCTACCGTATATGGCGGCCGAAGAGCGCCTTTATCAAACCGGTGACATCGCCAAATGGGACGAACAGGGCAACATTATTTTCGTCGGCCGCCGTGATCACCAGGTGAAGATACGCGGTGTACGCATCGAAATGGGTGAAGTGGAAAGCGCCGTCCGCAGTCACCCCCTGGTTGAAAGCGCCTGCGTGGTGGCTCGCAGCCAGCCCTCGGGCAAAATTCTCGCCGCCTTCGTACAACCCGCTTCGCCTGAGCTGACGGTCGACGCGCTGCGTCACGCGTTGGTCACACAGCTCCACCCCGCCGCGATCCCCAGCGTCTTTATTTTCTTGCCGGCGCTGCCGCTGACCATCAATGGCAAGATCGCCCGTCAACAGTTGGAAAACTGGCCGCTGGATGAACGAAATGAGCGCCTGACGCCACCGGAAACAGAAACTGAGGCCATTCTCGAGCGCATCGTGGCCAACGCCATCGGCTGTCCGCAAGCCGACGTCACACAGGAGTTCATCAACCTGGGCGCACACTCGCTGACAATGAGCAAAATCGTCGCGCTCGTCGCACGCGATCTTTGCTGCCACCTGAGCATCGCCGATCTGTTCCGCCATAATACGGTACGCAAACTGGCCGAATATATCGAGAATAAGGCCGTTGCCGCGGAGCGCGCCATCGCGATCTGCGACGAACGCCGCGCGCCGCTCAGCCCTCAGCAGAACCTGCTCTGGTACCTGAGCGCATTGAATCCTGACGACTGCAGTTACAACCTGCCGCTGGCGATAGACATCCAGGGCTCGCTCGATCTGGCGCGCTTTGAACAGGCGATCAATTTTATCTATGAAAAACATGAAAGCCTGCGCACTCGCTTCGCCGAAACCGACGGTGTCGCCTATCAGTTGGCAGAATCGCATACCCCGATTCGTCTTGCCGACCACTGGGTGGAAGGCCAAACGCTGTCGGCAGAGAAGTGGGTGCGCCAACTGTGTGCCACGCCTTTCGACATCACCGCTCGGCCGCCGCTGGTGCTTCGGCTGGTACAGTATCATCAGCAGCACCATGTTTTGATTTGGGTAAAACACAACATAATTACCGACGCCTGGAGCGAACAGCTGATCCTTAACGATCTGTGGCAGCGCTATAACGAGCTCGACGATCACAATGGGTTTGACGCGCCGCAACCGCAGATCCAAACCATTGACATCGTCAACAGCGGCATCGCGCCACCTGCGCCGGCGGATGTCGCTTACTGGCAACAGCAACTGCAAGGCTGCCGCGAACTGGACTTCCCGCTGGATAAACCACGCCCGCTAATGCCGACACACGCCGGAGAACGCATCCATTATCAGCTGCAGCCCGACGTGGCCGGTCTGCTGGCGTCACGGGGCAAAGCGCTGGGCGCCACGCCTTTCGCCTTGCTCTGCGCGGCATTAAGTTTACTGCTCAGCCGTTATACCCAGCAGCAGGATATCGTCATCGGCACCGCCATTGCAGCGCGGGACAACCTGGATCAGGCGCAGGTCAGCGGCTTCCATGTCAATACCGTACCGCTGCGTATCCAACTGAGCGAACAGGACACCCTGGCCGAGCTGATCGGTAACATGATGGAAACCTGCATCGGCGCCTATCAGCATCAGCAGCTCTCGTTCGACCGGATCTTGCACCAGATCGAATACGAGCGGGTGTCGAACAAAAATCCGTTATTCCAAATCATGGCGATCCTGCAGAACGCCGGCGACGTATGCCAACAAAACCTGCACGATTGCACGCTGCATCGCTTGCCGCTTTCGTCCGGCTTCTCGATGTTCGATATGACCTGGAACTTTAGTGTGGAACAGGACGCCGTCGCCATCGAACTCGATTACGCCAGCGAACTGTTTTATCCCGCCAGCATGCAGATGCTGTTGGACAACTATCAGCAAACGCTGCGGCAACTGCTCACCCTGCCGGCCAACACGGCGCAGCGTGCTCTCAACCCGCTATGCGAACGGGAGCAACATTGGCTGCAACAGTTGGCCGTCAGTTCGGACGCAGGTTCAGGTGACTCGCTGCTGGTGCAAATTGATCGCTTGGCACAAACCCAGCCTGACAGCCTCGCCGTCAGCTGCGAACGGCAACAGTACAGCTACCGTCAGCTGTGGGCGCAGTCTGAGCGCATCGCGCATGCATTGCAGCGCATCGACAGCAAGCCTTTTTCGGTCGGCGTCATGATGGAGAAAAGTTGCCACGTCGCCGTACTCCTGCTCGGCGTGCTGAGAGCCGGCAAACACTACGTGCCGATTGACGTACACTACCCGGCCGACCGCGTGAGCTACATGATCGAGAACGCGCAAGCCCGGTTGCTGGTGACCGATGGTGAGCCAGAACAACGTTGGGCCAGTCCCGCTGTCGGTTTCGACTCGCTGGTTTCTCAACCTGCAGCGGCCGACACATTGCCGATCCCAGCCGACGATACGCTGGCCTACATCATGTACACCTCAGGCTCAACCGGTAACCCCAAAGGCGTGATGATCACCCACGGCAACCTGAACAATTTCACCCACGACTTCGTCGGGCGGCTGGCGCTGAGCGCGAGCGATAAGGTGCTCAGCCTGACCAGCATCAGTTTCGATATTTTTGGGTTGGAACTGTTCTGCTCGCTGGCCGGCGGCGCGCACGTCACGCTGTGTCCACGAGAAACCGCCATGGATCCGGTCAAGTTGTATCACTTTATCGAGCGACAGCAGCCCAGCGTGATTCAAGCGACACCTACCGTCTGGAGCACCATCGTCCACCATCTGCCGGCGGCGGGCCAGCGCCCCCTGACCGTGCTGTGCGGCGGCGAGAAGATGCCGGCGGCCTTGTTGACGCAATTGCGACGCATCGCGACACGGGTGCTGCAGGTGTATGGCCCGACGGAAACCACCATCTGGTCGACCTGCGCCGATCTGACTCACGAAGGCGCGAGCGACTGTATCGGCACGCCGATACAGTCGACTGACGTTCTGGTCATGGATCAGGCCGGCAACCCGATGCCAAGCGGCGCATTTGGTGAGCTATGGCTGGGCGGCGCAGGGGTATCACCGGGGTATTGGCGCAACCCGACGCTGAGCGATAAGGTCTTTCTACGGCGCCAGGCGTTCGGCACCGAGCGCTATATGTACCGCACCGGCGACATTGTGCGGTTTAATCGTCAGGGGCAGCTGGAATACCTCGGCCGGAACGATCACCAGGTCAAAATTCGCGGCCACCGCATCGAATTGAGCGAAATCGATCTCAGTTTATCCTCTCTCGACAATATCGAGCGGTCGCTCAGCTTAATTGTCGGTGAAGGCCAGCAGGCCCGCATCGTCAGCTACCTGCAGTTAACGCCGGGAGAGGAGCTGAATGAAAAAGCGGTGCGCACGGCGCTGAAAGCTCGCTTGCCGAATATCATGATCCCGTCCGGTTTTGTGGTGCTGTCGGCCTTCCCGCTCACCAACAACAATAAAATCGACATTCGTCGGCTACCGGCGCCGGAAACCCGCTACTCGGCTTCCGAAGCGGACTACACGCCTGCGGCCAACGAGGCGGAAAGCGCCATGCAGCATATCTGGCAACAAGTCTTGTCGCAGACGCAGATCAGCGTCTGCGACAGCTTCTTCAGCCTGGGTGGAAATTCACTGCAGATCCCGCAACTGCTGCACGCCATTCGTCAACAGATGGGCGTCTCGCTGACTATCCGCGAATTCATCATGCACAGCCAGATCCGCGAACTCACCGCGCTGGCCTTGAGCAAAACTGCCGGGGTCGCCGATGAAACGCATTGAGGTGTACCACCATGGACGTTGTCATCACCTTGACTACCGAGAGCCGCTGCGGCTCTCGGCCAGGCTGGACTTCGCCGATAACCCGACCAACCTTTATGGCGTGGCCCCCGCCGATTCGGCGCCGCTGAGTTACGGCGATACCGTCGCCAGCGTGCGTTATGGCGGGGTCTGCAACGCCGAGCGTATCAGCCTGGTGCCACACTGCCACGGCACGCACACCGAATGCATCGGCCATATTCTTGCTGAAACGCACAACGTGGCGGATTTGCCGCTTGAACCGTTCATCGCCGCCACCCTGATTCGCGTCAGGCCGCAACGCGCGGACGGGACCACGGAGAGCTATAACGCCAGCGCTGCCTGTGAAG
This sequence comes from Serratia sp. CY27727, assembly GCF_052169275.1. Taxonomy (NCBI): domain Bacteria; kingdom Pseudomonadati; phylum Pseudomonadota; class Gammaproteobacteria; order Enterobacterales; family Yersiniaceae; genus Serratia; species Serratia sp. CY27727. The sequence continues at coordinate 160,347 of NZ_JBJNLB010000007.1, forward strand.
ATTGGCTGATTACCCGGACGGCGCTCGATGACGCGCTGGCGCCATTGTCGGGCGACTACCTGCAGGCTTTGGTGATAGCGGTCGAGACGCCGAGCGATTTCTGCGCCGCAGCCTGCGCGCCCTACTTCAGCCATCAAGCTCTGGCGCGCATCGTCGAACTCGGCGTCCAGCATCTGTTGGTGGATATTCCTTCGATCGACCGGCTATACGACGGCGGACGCATGGACAACCATCGCCGTTTTTGGGGGCTTGATGCCCCCGACAGGCCGCACTCCGGGCGCAAATACGCCTCCGTGACCGAGCTGATTCAGGTTCCCGCGCACGCCGCGGCGGGACATTATTTTCTGACCATTCAACTGCCGGATTTGAGCGGGGATGCCCTTCCCAGTCGGCCCGTCCTATTTTCGTTTTCTACAGGGAAAGTGACATCATGAATTACGCCAGCTATCTGCAGCTAAACCAGCTGCTGTCACTGCAACAGCCAGCCTCGCCGTCTGCGGAACACCGCAATGAAAACTTGTTTATCATCACTCATCAAACCTACGAGCTCTGGTTCAAGCAGTTGATCGATGAGCTTCATCTGGCGATTGCGCTGATCGAAGAAGGAGATATACCGGCGGCGATCGAAACGATGACGCGCGTCAATGCCATTACCCAAACCGTGGTGAATCAGATCGCCGTGATTTGCACGCTGAAGTTTCATGAATTCCAGCGTTTTCGCAGCTATCTCGGCACCGCCAGCGGTTTCCAATCCTACCAGTTTGCCGGCATAGAAGCGCTGCTCGGCAAGGAAAACCCAAAGAAGCTACAACAGTATCAAGGTGATGAAGAGGCTCAGCGCCGATTGGCGGCTATTATCCAACCGGTTTCCCTATGGCAGGCGATACGCGGCCACCTGATGCGTCTCAATGACCAGCCCAATCAGGCGGCGCAAGGCTTCGACGACATCATCAGGCAATCGCTGACGCGTTCAGGCTGCGAGTCGCTGCTGCTCAACCAACTGCTTGATTTGGATTCACTGCTGCAAGAGTGGCGTTACCGCCATGTGAAACTGGTGGAGCGGACGATCGGGCAGCGGAAAGGTACCGGCGGTTCATCGGGTTCGGACTATCTTAAATCTACGCTGTTCACGCCGATCTTCGATGAATTGTGGAACGCCATCAACTGAGTGCATTCCCTTAACGCCAAGGAAGCCCAGGCTTCCTTGGCATCCCTGAAAATACGGATTTTCGCCATGCATTGCACCCACTTCCCCAACGCCCCCCTCGGCCTGAAACCGCTAACGCCGGGACGCCAGGGCAGCCTGCGGCTGATCGCTTTTCCCCACGCCGGCGCCGGAGCCACTGCCTTTCAGCGATGGGCCCCCGCGTTGCATCAGGACATCGAACTCTATGCCGTGCAATACCCCGGTCGAGAGGAGCGGGCGCACGAAGCGCCGCTCTGCCAACCCCAATCGCTCATCAATCAACTGATACCGGCACTGCAGCCACTGCAGGATAAACCGCTGATCTTTTTCGGCCACAGTCTTGGCGGACGAGTTGCGCTGGCGTTAGCGATGGCGCTGCCCCAACCGCCGCTGCAGTTGATCATTTCCGCCAGTTCATCGCCCTTTCTGGCGCGCCACAGCCAGTTGCTGAGGATGCCTCGTGCCGCTTTGCTGAACGCACTTTGTGCCGGCGAGGGCCTGGATGAGTCTCTCATCGGCGACAGCGCGCTGGCCGATTACTATCTGCCGCTGATCCGTGCCGATCTGTTACTGTCCAGCCAATTGCTTTTCCCTGCGCAACCGGGTTACCACGCCCCGCTGGCGATGTTCTATGGTGAAAACGACGAGTTGATCGATCGGCAGGATTTGCTCGACTGGCGCCGGATCGCGCAAGGCGATTTTCAGCAGCGCACTTTTGCCGGCGGACATATGTATATCACCACGCAGCGCGAGGCGGTGATAGCCGGCGTTCACCAGTTGCTGGCGGGCCGCCTGAGCGAACCGGCCAGCCGGTAACACTCAGGCGTTTTCACGCTCAGGCAACGCCAAACGGCGCTCGTTGTGCACCACCCGCCACGCCAACAGCAGCACGCACAGGCTGCAGAGCGACAGCACGGCGCCCAGGTGCTGCGACAGCCCGGCCAGCACCAAGCCACCGCCAAGCATCAGGTAATACATCAGGCCAAGGATCGCGCCGGCGGTGCCCATGCAGTCTTTATAATGCCGCAGCGCGCGCGCCAGAATATTGGGAATGGCGATGCCGTACGCCATCACCACCAGCATCATCGGCAGAACGAACCACAAGCTCCCTTCCAGCAGCAGTACCAGCAGGCCGCCGGCCAGTGATAAAACGCAGGCCAGCATCAGCAACGCGGGGAACAGCCAGTGTTTGCCGATCAAAAACTTGTTGATCGCCGCGCCGATACCGACCCCGGCCGCCAACACCAAACCGGTATAACCGAACCACTGCGCCGGCAGTTCCAACGCCGCGAAGTGGAATGGCGCCAGCTGGTAATAGCTGAACATGCAAATATTGAACAACGCCACCAGCAGCGCACTGAGCCAAATATCCCCGTCCTTGATCATCCGCCCCAGCGTGCCGAAAAATGAATGCCTCACCACCTGTTGCGGACGCGTCTCCGGCAGTTGCCAACCGGCATAGCCCAGCAACAGCGCCGCCAACAGCGCCAAACCGCCAAACACCCCCTGATAGCCCCAATAGTGAGTCAGCACTGCGCCGCTCAATACGCCAACCGCCGGGCTGATCGCCATGGCGATCCCCATCACCGAGAACACCCGCGCCAACTCATAACCGTCGAAGCGATCGCGAATCGCCGTTTGCGTCCCGACCGAACCGACCGCCGCGCCAAAGGCGGCCAGCACCCGCGCCGCCAGCAGCACGCTGAAGCTGCCGCTGAACAGCGCGACGATAGAAGCCAGCAGATAGAGCGTCAGCCCGGCCAAAATGGTGGGACGGCGTCCGATAACGTCGCACATCCGCCCCCAAACCACCACGCCCAGCGCAAAGGCGAAAAAGTAGCAAGAGAGCGTTTGCGCCGCCATTTCCGCACTTACCCGGAAACCGTGCGCAATGTGCGTCAATGCCGGGCTGTAGATGGTCTCCACCACCTGGGGAAACATCATCATCGACGTCGCCAATGTCAGAGTCAGCTTACGTTGCATAACAGATCCTGTAGCCAAGAATAAGCTGCACAAGGTAGCATCTGCTCCCGGCGCCGATTACAATATAAAAGACAATAAATTTACAAAATCGGACATACTATGGCGTGGCTTCAGGCGCAGGACAGTTTTAATCCGGATACGCTCGACAACGGCGTGCTCGGGATCGCCGCCGAACTGGCGCAGCACGACTCTGGCACGCATTGGCATGACAGGGGCCAGTTGCTGTTCTGTCAGCAAGGCAGCATGCGTATCACGCTCAACCAAAGCATCTGTATGCTGCCGCCGGGCAGAGTTGCCTGGATCCCGCCGCAAGTGGCTCACCGCGTTCAGGTCAACGGCGTAGTCGGTTACCGTTCGCTTTATCTCGACGCCGATCGCTATGCCTGTCTGCCTGCGCAGCTTGCCGTACTGACAGCCTCGCCGCTGCTGCGCGAGGTGTTGGAACGCATCGCGTTCGCCGCATTCGACACCGACTGGAAGCATGGGCCTCACGCCAATATTCTGGCGGTCTGCCTGGACGAGATCGCCGCCGCGCCGCGCGAACTGACGTTGCTGCCGCTGCCCAGCGACCGGCGCCTGCGCCATCTGGCCAATCTGGACATGCTTCCGCCGCTGCACGAGCTATCGCGCTACAGCGGCGCTTCCGAGAAAACCATCAGCCGGATTTTCCGCCGTGAAACCGGCCTCAGTTATCAACAGTGGCGTCAGCAATGGCGCCTGATCAAAGCAATAGAGATGCTGGCCGCAGGGCTGAGCCAATCCGACGTCGCCGGTCGGCTGGCGTTTTCCAGCGACAGCGCCTTCGCCACTTTTTTCAAGAATATGGTGGGCTGCCCGCCGAGGGCGTATATGGAGAGAAGAAAGTAAGAGGCCGTCTAAAACGGCAACGCTGACAGAAAGCGTTGATGGGGAGGAAAAAAGCGACGGCGGGAACGGCGCCCCCGCGACAAGCGAGAAACGCCGTTCCGCTACGCCCTTATCGATAGACGATCTCGCCCTTCGGCTCGTAGGCCGCCGCATCCAGCGGTGAATGTTTCTCGATGTACTGCTTCAACACCTCGGCGTCGATAAAGCCGGTGTTGACGTAGCTCGGCAGCCCGTCCAGCTTCGGATAGCCGTCGCCGCCCAGCGCGTTGAAGTTCAGCGTCGCCATGCGGTAGGTTTTATCCGCCTGCAGCGGCTGGCCGTTGATCTTCACCTCGCTGACGCCCTTGCCGTCCGCCACCAGGCTGACGTTGGCGAACTGGGCGTAGGCGCCGGAATCCGGCTTCATGTTGGCCACCACCGCCAGGTACTGCTCAACCTCGCTGCCTTTCATATCGACATGCACCAGGGTGTTGCCGAACGGCTGTACCTTGAGCACGTTCTTATAGGTGATATCGCCGCTTTCAATCGAATCGCGCACCCCGCCGCCGCTCATCACCGCGAAGTCGGCATCGGCGCGCTCCCTCTGCGCCGCCAGCATCACCCGCGCCAGGTTGGTCTGCACGAAGCGCACCTTGCTGCGATCGCCCTCCAGCTTGCCGTTAACGCTGCCGATCTTCACGCCCAACTGCGCCTTGCCCTTCTCCTGGAACGGCGTCAGCAGTTTCATCATGGTCGGGTCTTCCGCGATCTGCTGGGTGTAGTACACCCGCTCGCTGGTGCCGTCCGCCTTCTCCACCTTCTTCTTCAGGTTTACCGGGATCAGCTGATAATGCACCAGTTTCAGCTCGCCGTTGCGGAATTCGAAGTCGGCGCGGCCCACGTATTTGCCCCACTCGTGCGCCTGCACGATCCAGGTGCCGTTCTGGCGATCCGGCGAGCACGGCGTGCCCGGCACGTAATCTGCCTGTTTGCGGTTGTCGCCGGCCATGCACACCGGATCCTGCGAGTGGCCGCCGACAATCATGTCGAGATACCCGGCCGGCAGGCTGCGCGCCATTTCCACGTCGCCCGGCGCGTTCGAGCCGTGTTCGCCGTTGTCGTAGTGCCCCATATGGGTGGCGGCGATAATCACGTCCGGCTTCTCGTCCTTACGCAGTTGCTCCACCACCTGCTTCGCCTCCTGCGCCGGCACGCGGAACTCCATGTCGGTGAAGTACTCCGGGTTGCCTATCTTGGCGGTGTCGTCGGTCGTCAGGCCGATCACGGCAATCTTGATGCCCTGCTTGTCGAACAAGGCGTAAGGCTTGAACAGGCGCTGGCCGGTGCTTTTCTGATAGATATTGGCGGACAGCAGCGGGAAGGTCGCCCATTTTTCCTGCTGCCGCAGCACGCTCAGCGGGTTGTCGAATTCGTGGTTGCCGATCGCCATCGCGTCGTAACCCACCAGGTTCATGCCGCGGAAGTCCGGCTCGGCGTCCTGCAAATCCGATTCCGGCACGCCGGTGTTGATATCGCCGCCGGACAGCAACAGCAGGCTGCCGCCCTGCGCCGCCACTTCCTGACGAATGCCGTCCACCAACGTTTTCTGCGCGCCCAGGCCGTATTCGCCATGATCGTTCTGCCAGAAGTGACCGTGATGGTCGTTGGTATGCAGAATGGTGATGGCGTAGGTCTTATCCTTTTCCCAGGCACTGGCGGCCCCCGACAGCAACGTCAGGGAAACGGCCAACGCACATGCGGTGGTTTTCAGCGAAAAACGCATGGCGGATCTCCGTGTATTAAATGGCTTTTATGATGAGGGCGAAATTGTAGCGCGAATCAATGACAGCTGATTTCAAATTTTTGCGATGTGAGTCTGATTATTTCAGATATGGTAAAAATTGCGCACCCTGCCTAAGATGTCTTCTCTGTGCTCAACAACTTATCAGGCTAATAATAATATGACCGACAGTAGCCAAAGCGCGATGCCGCCCGCCAAGGGCAGTGCGGTGAAAGGCACCGCCTTCTCGATCCTCGGCGCCATCAGCGTGTCCCACCTGCTCAACGATATGATCCAATCGCTGATCCTGGCGATTTACCCGATCCTGCAAGCCGATTTTCACCTCAGCTTCGTGCAGATCGGTATGATCACCCTGACCTATCAGCTGACGGCCTCGCTGCTGCAGCCGCTGATTGGTTATTACACCGATAAACACCCGCAGCCTTATTCGCTGCCGATCGGCATGGGCTTTACCCTGTCCGGCCTGCTGCTGCTGTCGGTGGCGAGCACCTTCCCGCTGGTGCTGCTGGCGGCGGCGCTGGTGGGCACCGGCTCATCGGTGTTCCACCCGGAATCCTCGCGCGTGGCGCGCATGGCCTCCGGCGGGCGGCACGGCCTGGCGCAGTCGCTGTTCCAGGTCGGCGGCAACTTCGGCAGCTCGCTAGGCCCGCTGCTGGCTGCGCTGATCATCGCGCCTTACGGCAAGGGTAACGTCGCCTGGTTCACGCTGGCGGCGCTGCTGGCGATCGTGGTGTTGCTGCAGGTCAGCAAGTGGTATCAACATCAGCACCGGGCAACTAAAGGGCAGCCGAAAAGCCCATCAACGCTGAAAGCGCTGCCAAAACGTACCGTAGTCTACTCGCTGGGCATCCTGCTGGTGCTGATTTTCTCTAAATACTTCTATCTGGCCAGCATCAGCAGCTATTACACCTTTTATCTGATACATAAATTCGGCGTTTCGGTGCAGAATGCGCAAATTCACCTGTTCGCCTTCCTGTTCGCGGTGGCGGCAGGCACCATTATCGGCGGGCCTCTCGGCGACAAGATAGGGCGAAAATACGTTATTTGGGGCTCTATTCTCGGCGCTGCGCCGTTTACCCTTGTTTTACCTTATGCATCGCTCTATTGGACCGGCATTTTAACGGTGATTATCGGGGTTATTCTCGCCTCGGCGTTCTCCGCCATTTTGGTCTACGCCCAGGAGCTGATCCCCGGCAAGGTGGGCATGGTTTCCGGCTTATTCTTCGGTTTTGCTTTCGGTATGGGCGGATTAGGCGCGGCAGTTCTTGGTTATGTCGCGGATTTGACCAGTATCGAACTGGTCTACCAAATCTGTGCTTTCCTGCCGCTGATCGGCATTATCACCGCACTGCTGCCCAATATGGAGCATAAACCGCAATAACCCCGCGACTAGCCCGGATGAAATTACTTATTCGTCCGGGTTATCTTACGGATAAATCAATGTTATTTTCTCTATCTGGCACAAAACCCCCTCATTGCCGCGCCTTAAGTGAAATCCTCTGCCTTTTTACAAAAAAGGCCAAATTAGCCAAGCAAGTCGCGCACAAATGCAATAAACTAAATGTATCTTTTCGTAACTTTGTTGCGTTTCTCCCGTGCCGCGATGCATAGCCAGAAGGAGTATGGATGCATAATTCAACACCGCTCATTACCACCATCGTCGGAGGGTTAGTACTCGCCTTCCTCCTCGGCATGCTGGCGAACCGCCTGCGCATCTCCCCTCTGGTGGGGTATCTGGCCGCAGGCGTGCTCGCCGGCCCGTTCACCCCCGGTTTCGTCGCCGATACCTCATTGGCGCCGGAACTGGCGGAAATCGGCGTTATCCTGTTGATGTTCGGTGTTGGCCTGCACTTCTCTTTGAAAGACCTCCTCGCAGTAAAATCTATCGCCATTCCCGGCGCCGTAGCGCAAATAGCCGTCGCCACCCTGCTCGGCATGGGGCTGTCCAAGCTGCTCGGCTGGGATCTGATCTCCGGCCTGGTGTTCGGCCTCTGCCTCTCCACCGCCAGCACCGTGGTGCTGCTGCGTGCGCTGGAGGAGCGGCAGCTGATCGACAGCCAGCGCGGGCAAATCGCCATCGGCTGGCTGATCGTCGAAGATTTGGCGATGGTGCTGACGCTGGTATTGCTACCGGCCTTCGGCAACATGCTGGGCAACGACAACGCCAGCAGCAGCCAGCTGCTGATGGAGCTGGCGCTGACCATCGGTAAGGTCATCGCCTTTATCGCGCTGATGATCGTGGTCGGCCGCCGCCTGGTGCCGTGGATCCTGTCAAAAACCGCCAGCACCGGCTCGCGCGAGCTGTTCACCCTGGCGGTATTGGCGCTGGCACTCGGCATCGCCTACGGCGCGGTGAAGCTGTTCGACGTCTCCTTCGCGCTGGGCGCTTTCTTCGCCGGCATGGTGCTGAACGAGTCCGAACTGAGCCACCGCGCGGCGCACGACACCCTGCCGCTGCGCGACGCATTCGCAGTGCTGTTCTTCGTCTCGGTCGGCATGCTGTTCGATCCGATGATCGTGATTAACGAACCGCTGGCGGTGCTGGCGACGCTGGCGATCATCGTGTTCGGCAAATCCGCCGCCGCGTTCCTGCTGGTGAAAATGTTCGGTCACTCCAAGCGCACCGCGCTGACCATTTCCGCCAGCCTGGCGCAAATCGGCGAGTTCGCCTTTATTCTGGCGGGCCTCGGCATTGCACTCGGCATGATGTCGGAACACGGCCGCAATCTGGTGCTGGCCGGCGCCATTCTGTCCATCATGCTCAATCCGCTGTTGTTCACCCTGCTGGAACGCTATCTGGCCAAGACCGAAACCATCGAAGACCAAATCCTCGAAGAGGCGGTGGAAGAAGAGAAGCAAATCCCGGTGGACATGTGCAATCACGCGCTGGTGGTCGGCTATGGCCGCGTCGGCAGCCTGCTGGGCGGCAAACTGGCCGAAGCGGGCATCCCGCTGGTGGTGATCGAGAACTCCCGCCCGCGGGTGGAAGCGCTGCGCGAACAGGGCATCAAGACGGTGCTGGGCAATGCCGCCAATCCGGAAGTGATGGATCTGGCGCGGCTCGACTGCGCGCGCTGGCTGCTGCTGACCATCCCCAACGGCTATGAGGCCGGCGAGATCGTCGCCTCGGCGCGCGCCAAGCGGCCGAATATCGAGATCATTGCCCGCGCCCACTACGACGACGAGGTGGCCTACATCACCGATCGCGGCGCCAACCAGGTGGTGATGGGCGAACGGGAGATCGCCAACAGCATGCTGAACATCCTGCAGCTGGACACCCTGAGCGAAGAAGAAAAAATGGGCGGCTGCCCGATCTGAAGCGCCACGCGCGCACAAAAAAAGGTCCGGCATGCCGGACCTTTTCTTTTTCAGCGGGTTAACGCTCCCAGTAAGACTCTTCCAGGCTGTCTTCCCGCTCCGGCAAGCCGCGAGTGAGGCGCGGCGAATGCTGGTTCAACACCTGGTAGCTGACGCGGTTGGCGTATTTGCACACCTGCGCCAGGGAGGAGTAAGTCAGGTAGCTGCGCACGTGCTTGCTGGAGTTCGGCACGTTGTGGCGGTGATAGCCGTTGGCGGCGATATCGTGCAGCAACGCCGACAGCGCGCCGTCGCCGGCGCCGTTGGTGTTCATGATCTTCTCCGGCCCGCCCATATACGGTGCGATGTGCGAATAAACGCGCAGCGGATTTTCACAGTGTTCACGGCGCATGGCGCGGCTGAATTCGTAGCGGTTGAACTCGGCGATATGACCCGGCAGCAGCGGGTGCTGGGTCTGGCGCTTGTTGGCCTCTTCGGTGTAGCCCGCCATATACAGGCCGTTCGGCCCGGCGGTGCACAGCACCAGATCCACCCACTCCAGCGCCATGTCCGAGGCGGTCAGCGGATCGCTCAACCCGGTCAGCTCCAGCGCTTCGTCTTCGTTCATCGCCAGAATCGTCACGTTTTCCTTCAGGAAGTCGCGCCACCACTGCGGGTTGTCGGCAATGACGTACTTGGTGCCCAGCGTCAACACCACCGGTACGTCGTGCTTTTTGGCGTATTCGATCGCCTGCAGGGTGGCGGCCTTCATCGGTTCCCCTTCCTTGCAGCGCACCAGATAAGAGCTCAGCACCAGCGCCGACGCGCCGGCGATCACCTCTTCAGGAATGCTTTCCGGGCGCAGCTGGTTCATTTGGCCCGGGTTGATGGCGAAGGTGCGCTCGCCGCTTTCGCCAATCAGCGTGAAACAGCGGCCGATGGCGCCGTCTACGCCCTGCAGATAGTTGAGATCGGTACGGCTGGAGGTATTGCACAGGTAACGGTAGGCGTAGCTGCCGATTTTCACGTTGCTGCACATCACGCCGAGCAGCACCGAGCGATCGTCCGCCAGCACCGAATAGTTGTGCATGGTATTGCCGATGGTGCCGCCAGCGAACTGATGGGTAACCAGGTTGTTTTCATTCAGTTCCTGATACAGCGCCTCGGCGACGTCGTCTTCGATCACCAGAGAGTGGCCCAGGCTCAGGCCGTAGCGCTGGACAAAAACGTCGTCCACCTTCGCCTCGATATCCACCAGCGTCTGGTCGATGCCGACGATATACGAGGTGCTGATTTCACTTTCGGGCTGGGCCTGCTGCAGAAGCGGATCGCGGGCGCTCACCGGGAAATAGTGTTTGGACTTGCGTTTACCAGGAAATTTCATGTGATTGGCGGTGGTGGCGGTTTAACAAGCGGAGAATGTTAACACATTCCCGCCCGATCACGATGATTCTAATATACAGATTATTGATGATTAGAGGCGCTGCGCCACCAGCTGCTGCATCATATCGATATGCGCCGGCTCGTCGTTCAACGCAGAGATATACTCAAACTTCTCGCCGCCGGCCTCGAGGAAGATCTCGCGGTTCTGCTCCTTGATCTCTTCCAGCGTTTCCAGGCAGTCCGCCGAGAAACCCGGGCAAATCAGCTGAATGTGCTTCACGCCCTGCGCCGGCAGCCCCTTCAGGGTCTCATCGGTGTACGGCGTTAGCCACGGCTCGCGGCCGAAGCGCGATTGGTACGTCATCATCACTCGCTCCGGCGCCAGCGGCAGCGTGGCGCTCAGCGCTCGCAGCGTATCCTCGCAGCGCTGCGGGTAGTCGTCGCCCAGGCGCGCATAGCGTTTGGGGATACCGTGGAACGACAGCACCAACCGATCCGGCTGGCCATGCTCGGCGAACGAGCGCTCCACGCTTTGCTGCAGCGCGGCGATGTAGGCCGGGTGTTCGGCGTAATCGCGGATGAAGGCCACAGAAGGCAAGCGGCGATAGCCTTTCAGCACCAGCGCTACGCCATCCCATACCGCCGCGCTGGTGGAACAGGAATATTGCGGATAGAGCGGCAGCACCACCAGGTTGGTCACGCCCTGCGCCAGCAGCTTGTCGATGGCTTCCGCCAGGCTCGGCGAGCCGTAGCTCATGCCCAGCTCCACCGGCGTATTCGGCATGCGCGCCGCCAGCGCCCGCTGTTGGCGGCGGCTGTACACCAGCAGCGGCGAGCCTTCTTCCATCCACACCGACTGATAGAGCTTCGCCACGCGCGGCGAACGGATCGGCAAGATCGCGCCGTTGAGGATCGGCCACCAGATCAGCGGCGCCGTGTCGACCACGCGATCGTCACTGAGGAATTCCTTCAGATAGCGTTTGACCGCCGACGAGGTCGGCGCATCTGGCGTGCCCAGGTTCACCAGCAATACGCCGTGTTTCTCTTGCTTCATCTCAGTTCCCCTCATTTCCTTTCCGGCCGGCATTCCGTTCTGGGTCGGGATGTCAGCAGCCATTAATGCCGGCTATTGTAACGGAAAAGTCGTGCATCGAAACCGATAACAGCAACAGGCTATGCCTGTGGGCCTACCCCTTGCGCCAGTCGCCACACCGCCGCCACGTTGCGCGCCGTCACCTGCAGATTGCGATCGGCCCCCGCCAGCGCTTCTTCCAGCGTCACGATGCCATCGAGCACCGAAAACGCCGCGTCGATGCCGTGTTGATGCACCACCTGGTAATCCGACGTCAGGCTGCCGGCGATGGCGATCACCGGCACGCCGTGGCGCTTGGCCACCCGCGCCACGCCGATCGGCGTTTTGCCGTGGATCGACTGGCTGTCCAGCCGGCCTTCCCCGGTGATCACCAGATCGGCATCGCGCACCGCCTCATCCAGGCGCAGGGTTTCGGTGACGATCTCGATGCCCGGCCGCAAGCGCGCGTTGAGCATGCCGAGCAGCGCCGCCCCCATGCCGCCCGCCGCGCCCGCCCCTGGCTGGGTGAGCACCGCGCGGCCGGTTTCCCGTTCCAGCAGCTCGCCATAGTGATGCAGCGCCGCATCGAGCTGCGCCACCATCTCCGGCGTCGCTCCCTTCTGCGGCCCGAACACCGCCGAGGCGCCCTTTTCGCCGCACAGCGGGTTATCGACGTCGCAGGCGGCGGTCACGCTCACCCGTTGCCAACGCGCATCCAGCCCGGCGAGATCGAGGTGCGCCAGCTGCGCCAGCGCCGCTCCGCCTGCCGGCAGCGGCCGGCGTGCCTTATCCAGCAACTTCACGCCCAGCGCCTGCATCATCCCGGCGCCGCCGTCGTTGGTGGCGCTGCCGCCGATGCCGAGAATGACCGCCTTCACGCCGCGTTCCAACGCCGCCAGCATCAGTTCACCGGTGCCGTAGCTGGTGGTGATGCGCGGATCGCGCCGGCCGGGCGGCGCCAGGTGCAGCCCTGAGGCGGCGGCCATTTCAATCACCGCGGTTTCGCCGTCGCCCAGCAGGCCATAGAACCCCTGCACCGGCTCTCCCAGCGGCCCGGTGACCGTCACCTGGACGATTTCACCGCCGGTGGCCGCCACCATCGACTCCACCGTGCCTTCGCCGCCGTCCGCCATCGGCAGCTTCACGTAGTGCGCCTGCGGGTAAATTTGGCGGAACCCCCGCTCGATGGCGTCGGCGACGCCGAGCGCGCTGAGGCTCTCTTTGAAAGAATCCGGGGCAATAACCACTTTTTTCAGCGTTTTCATCACTGTTCCTTATCCCGCCAGGTTAAATACGCCAAACATCAGCGCCGAGATTGCCGCAATGGTGAATCCCACCAGCGTTTCGTACGGCAGCAGCTTCAGCCGCTCGTGCACCGCCATATTGACGCTGCCGCCGGTGGCGTGGAAGAAGCTGCCGTGCGGCAGGTGATCCAGCACCGTGGCGCCCGCATGGATCATCGCAGCGCCGGCCAGCCCGCTCACGCCCAGCTCGAGCAGCGTGGAGCTGAACACCCCGGAAGCCACGGCGGTGCCGGCGGTGGTCGACGCGGTCGCCATCGACATCAGCGCGCCGGACAGCGGCGCCAGCAGCCAGGCCGGCAGCCCGGTGTGCGTTAAGCCGTTAATCAAGACATCCTTCAGCGCCGAGTTGGCGATAATGCCCGCCAGCGTGCCGGTGCCGAGCAGCATGATCGCCACCGGCGCCATGCGCGACAGGCCGGAGACCATAAACTGATTGCACTGGCGGATGCGCCCCATCAGCAGCGCGCCCGCCAAACCGCCGGCCGGCAGCGCGATCAGCGGATCGACGGCGATGCCGGCGATCGGCCGCAGCGACAGCAACAGGATCGCCACCAGCGGCGCACTGATCGCCGCAGCGAAGCCCGGCCGCGCCCCTTCGGCATGCTGAGTCAGCTCTTCGGCCATCACTTTGCTGCCTTTATCGCTCAGGCGGCGCGCCAGCAGATAGGCCACCACCAGGCCGCACAGCCCCGGCACGATGCCGGCCATCATTACCGAGGTGAGCGGCACGTGGAAATTGTCCGCCGCCGCGATGGTGTTCGGGTTGGGCGACATCACGTTGCCGGCCTTGCCGCCGCCGATCATCGCCAGCAGGATCGCCGCGCGCGAAATGCCGGCCTTTTGGGCTATCGACAGCGCGATCGGTGCGACGGTGATCACCGCCACGTCGATAAATACCCCCACCGCCGTCAGGATCAGTGTAGCCACCGCCAGCGCCAGCAGCGCGCGGGTTTCGCCCACCTTGCGCACGATAGTTTCGGCGATGGTGTGCGCCGCGCCGGATTCGATCAGCACCCCGGCCAGCACCCCCGCCGCCAGGATGCGCATCACGGCGTTGGTGATGCCCTGCGCCCCGCCGATCATCAGCGTTACGGTCTGCACCAGGTCGGCGCCGCCGCACAGCCCGCCCACCAGCGCGCCGGCGATCATGCCGTAAGCCGGCGGCACCTTGCGTAGAATCAGGACGATGGCGACGGCTAACGCCACCAGCGCCCCCAGAGTGGATACGGTTGTCATTGTTGTTTTCTCCGTGGTTGATGTGCAGGCCAACATATCCCGCGCACCCGGCGTTGGCCTGAGGGGAAACAACAAAAAATCGCCGGGGGAACGGCGTGGAATTTGTGGGTTGGCACAACTCAGTCGTGCATCAGCATGCCGATATATAACCGCAGAGCGTCGGTTAATTGGTTGATTTTCATGCCAGTTATCGCTTCGATACGCTGCAGGCGATAGCGCAGGGTATTGACGTGGATATGCAGCTGTGCGGCGGTCTGCGTCTGATCACAATTCTGCGAAAAATAGTGGCGCAGCGTGCCGCGCAGCACGCCTTTTTCGTCCTGTTCGCCCAGCGTCCGCCAGGGGCGACCCAGCTCCTGCGCGCGCCAATCCTCCCCCAGATCGCACAACAGCGACGGCAGCGGGTAGTCGTGGTAGAACAGCGTGGCGTGACGCAGTTTCAGGCGCTGCGCCATCGCCTGAGTGGCGCGCGCCGTCAGGCTGGAACGATAGGCGCTTTGCGGATCGTCATAAAAACCGCCGACGATCAGCCGCACCCGGAAGCGGTGTTTGAGTTGGTTTTGCAAACGCTGGGCCTGTTGGCGCTCCAGCTTCAGGCTCCATTCGCCCTGCACCATGCAGGCCGGGCGCAGCAGGGTCATTTCATTGAAGCCGGTAATGGCGATCAACGCGTCGCGCTGGGTGGCTTCCAGCTCCGCCAGCAGCTCGCGCAGCAGGTGCGGCTGCGCCTCTTGCAACTCGACGATCCACACGATGCGCGCCTGGCGCAGATCCAATCCCAGATACGCCGCCATCGCCGCCAGCGACGCGGTGTTCGGCTGGGGCTGCAGCAGCTGATTCGCCAGCTCTTCCCGGTAGCGTTTTTCCCACTGGTGCTGATCCAGCAGCGCCGCCTGCTCCACCATCATCTCCGCCGCCATCTTCACCAGCTCGGCGTAGGCGCGCACCTCGGCCGGTTCGCCGGAGATGCCGATCACCCCCACTCGCTGGTTGCGAAAGCTGAACGGCAGGTTGATGCCGGGCCGCACGCCCTTCAGATGTTCGGCGGTGGCGCGGTCGATTTCCACCACCCGGTTCTCCGCCAGCGCCAGCACGGCGCCTTCATGGCGCTGGAACAGGCGCTGCGGGTTGCCGGAGGCGATAATCACGCCGTTGCTGTCCATCACGTTGACGGAATGGCTGATGATGCCCATCGCCCGCTGGACGATCTGGCGCGCGGTGGCTTCCGCCAGAAGATTGGTTTGTCTGAGCATGCCCGCTCCCTGCTGAGGGTGAAAACGCAGGCTTGTTATACGCTATTTGGCGCGGGCGATTAACGGGCACGGCCGCAACAAGCCGCCGCGATCACAATTTGGCGGGAAAACGGCAAAAAAAACGCCGGGCCACAGGCCCGGCGTCATGCACAACGTGCTTGCGATCAACCGAGGATGGTCGCCAGCTCTGCGCTCACTTCGGCCACCTTGCGGGTGCCGTCGATTTTGCGGTATTGGGTGTTGCCCGCCGCCGCTTCTTTGCTGTAGTAAGAGATCAGCGGCGCGGTCATCTGATGGTATTCCACCAGGCGCTTGCGCACGGTCTCTTCCTGATCGTCCTTGCGCGTGGTCAGCTCTTCGCCGGTCACGTCGTCTTTGCCTTCCACCTGCGGCGGATTGAACTTCACGTGGTATACGCGGCCGGACGGCGCGTGCACGCGGCGGCCAACGATGCGGTCAACGATCAGCTCGTCCGGCACGTCGAACTCCAGCACGAAGTCCACGTTGATGCCGGCTTCTTTCATCGCGTCAGCCTGCGGAATGGTGCGTGGGAAACCGTCCAGCAGAAAGCCCTTGCGGCAATCTTCCTGAGCGATGCGCTCTTTGACCAGCGCGATCACCAGCTCATCGGTCACCAGCTTGCCGGCGTCCATGATCTCTTTCGCCTGCTTGCCCAGTTCACTGCCGGCCTTCACGGCTGCGCGCAACATATCACCGGTGGAGATTTGCGGAATGCCGTATTTCTCCATGATGAATTGAGCCTGAGTACCTTTACCAGCGCCCGGAGCGCCCAGCAGAATGATACGCATTGCGTAAATCCCCTTGCTATGTAGTTTTTATAAAATTGCGAAAACGCTCAACGATACCATTTCAGGGGGGGCAGGCTCAAGGCGCGCGAAGGAAATCGATTGCGGAATGTGCAAAAAAACGGACGAACAAAAAGCGAGAAAAGGCGGGGAAAAATCGGCAATGCGCCCCTAACGGTGCCGTTAAGGGCGCATATTTTCAGTTTCAGGCGGACAGCAACTTGTTCATGCGACGGATGAACAGGTTCGGATCTTCCAGCGTGCCGCGTTCAGCCAGCAGAGCCTGATCCAATAACAGGTCGATCCATTCGGCGAAATGTTCGTTATCGCCCACATCGGATGCGCGTTTGACCAGAGCATGCTCCGGATTAAGCTCGAAAATGTACTTCACTTCCGGCGCCTGCTGGCCGGCGGCGGCGAACAGCTTGGCCATCTGGGTGCTCATTTCGTCGGCGTCGGTCACCACGATCGCCGGCGTATCGGTCAGGCGGTGCGTCAGGCGCACATCCTTCACCCGCTCGCCCAACAGGGTTTTCACGCGTTCAATGAACGGCTCCAGCTGCTTCTCGGCGGCCTTCTGCTCTTCGGTTTCATCCGCCAGTTTATCCAGCGTTTCATCCGCTTTGCTAACCGACTGGAACGGCTTGCCGTCGAATTCGGTCAGATAGCTCATCATCCACTCGTCGATGCGATCGGACAGCAACAGCACTTCGATGCCTTTCTTGCGGAACAGCTCCAAGTGCGGGCTGCTCTTGGCGGCGGCGTAGCTGTCGGCGGTGATGTAGTAAATCTTCTCCTGCCCTTCCGCCATGCGGCCGACATACTCTTCCAGCGACACGGTCTGCGCCGAGCTGTCGCCGTGGGTGGAGGCAAAGCGCAGCAGCTTGGCGATCGCTTCCTGGTTGCCGTGGTCTTCCGCCGGGCCCTCTTTCAGCACCAGACCGAACTGCTGCCAGAATTTCTGGTAGCCTTCGGCGTCATCTTTGGCCAGCTTATCCAGCATCTGCAGCACGCGCTTGGTCAGCGCGCCGCGCAGGTTTTGCGTCACGCGGCTGTCTTGCAGGATCTCGCGCGACACGTTCAGCGGCAGATCGTTGGAGTCGATCAGGCCGCGCACGAAGCGCAGGTAGTTCGGCATGAACTGCTCGGCGTCGTCCATGATGAACACGCGCTGCACGTACAGCTTCAGGCCATGCTTGTGATCGCGGTTCCACATGTCCCACGGCGCCTGCGCCGGGATATACAGCAGGCTGGTGTACTCCTGCTTGCCTTCTACCCGGTTGTGGCTCCAGCTCAGCGGATCGGTGAAGTCGTGGGCGATGTGCTTGTAGAACTCTTTGTACTCTTCGTCGGTCACGTCAGCCTTGCTGCGGGTCCACAGGGCCTGCGCCTTGTTGATCTTCTCCCAGGTGACGGTGTCGTCTTCTTCGTTTTTGCTTTCGATCTCCACCGGCAGGGCGATGTGATCGGAATATTTGCCGATCACCGAGCGCAGGCGCCAGGCGTCGAGGTACTCATCTTCGCCTTCGCGCAGATGCAGGGTGATTTCGGTGCCGCGGGTCTCTTTGGTGATGTCGGCGATGGTGTAGTCGCCTTCGCCGGCAGACTCCCAGAACACGCCTTCGTCATCGGCGGCGCCGGCGGCGCGGGTGCGCACGGTCACTTTGTCCGCCACGATGAACGCCGAGTAGAAACCGACGCCGAACTGTCCGATCAGCTGGCTGTCTTTCGCCTGGTCGGAACCGATGGATTCCAGGAACGCTTTGGTGCCGGACTTGGCGATGGTGCCGAGGTTTTCGATCACTTCTTCGCGGCGCATGCCGATGCCGTTGTCGGCGATGGTCAGGGTGCGCTGCTCTTTATCGAAGGACAAGCGGACGCGCAGCTCGCCGTCGCCGGCGTACAGCTCTGGCGCGGACAGGGCGCGGAAGCGCAGCTTGTCGGCGGCGTCAGAGGCGTTGGAAATCAGCTCGCGCAGGAAAATTTCTTTGTTGGAGTACAGCGAATGGATCATCAAATGAAGCAGCTGTTTTACTTCAGACTGGAACCCGCGGGTTTCTTGACCTTTCATACTCATTGATTACCTCAAAAGACAATGGCTACCAAAATCGAACAATGAGGATCAGATGAGGGTCAGGGTCTTGTTTTTCAAGCGGACGGCGGGAGATTTTTGGCAAAAAAATGACGGGGCCGAACGGCCCCATCCGGGAAAACATCAGAACTTGATGGCGTGACGCCCGGCCAGCGAATGCGACAGCGTGGTGCCGTCGACCATCTCCAGCTCGCCGCCCACCGGCACGCCGTGGGCGATGCGGCTGGCGAGCACGCCATACTGGCCGCACATCTCGGCGATGTAGTTGGCGGTCGCTTCCCCTTCCACCGTCGGGTTGGTGGCGAGGATCACTTCGGTGATGCTTTCCTTTTCCAGCCGTTGCTCCAGGCGATCCAGACCGATATCGCCCGGCCCGATGCCGTCCAGCGGCGACAGATGCCCCATCAGCACAAAGTAGCGCCCGGCGAACTGGCCGGTCTGCTCGATGGCGTGGATATCCGCCGGGCTTTCCACCACGCAAATCTGGCCGTTTTGCTGACGGCGCGGATTGGCGCAGATGGTGCAGACGTCCTGCTCGGTGAAGGTGCGGCAGTCGGCGCAGTGGCCGATTTCCGACATCGCGCGCGTCAACGCCTGCGCCAGGCGCATGCCGCCGCTGCGATCGCGCTGCAGCAGCTGAAACGCCATGCGCTGCGCCGATTTCGGGCCGACGCCCGGCAGGCAGCGCAGCGCCTCCATCAGGGATTCAAGGAGCGGGCTGGTTTGCATCAGAACGGCATCTTGAAGCCAGGCGGCAACTGCATGCCGCTGGAGACGGAGGCCATCTTCTCTTTCTGGGTCTCTTCGATGCGGCGCGCGGCGTCGTTGAACGCGGCGGCGATCAGATCTTCCAGCATCTCTTTGTCGTCTTCCATCAGGCTAGGATCGATCTCCACGCGGCGGCAGTTGTGCGCACCGTTGATGGTGACCTTCACCAGGCCCGCGCCAGACTCGCCGGTCACTTCCAATTTGGCGACTTCTTCCTGCATCTGCTGCATTTTTTCTTGCATTTGCTGGGCTTGCTTCATCAGGTTGCCCAGACCGCCTTTACCAAACATAGTCGTCTCTCGTCGCTAGGGCCGCGCACCTCGCGCGGCGTTTAAAGGGGGCGGATACTCTCTTCATCCAGATCCGCGTCGAAGAACCGGCACAGCGTCTGAATATGGGTATCCGCAACGATGGACTGGCGCGCCTGCGCCAGCTTTTCTTCATAGATGGCTTGTCGCCACTCCAGCGGGGTGCGCTCCGCCGGATTATCGTCCTCTATCACGGTCAGCTCGATCGGGCTGCCGTACAGCTCGCCGAGCGCTTCGGCCAGCGTCTTCTGCGCCGAAGGCGAATTCAGATGACGCTGCGAAGACCGCAGATGGAGGCAAATCTTGCCCGCTTCCGGCTGCTGCTTGAAGGCGTTCAACGCCAGCTGCTGCACCAGTTTCGGGATCTTCAGCCTGTCGATTTCCGCCGCCCAGGCGTCGCGCTCCAGCGACTCCACCACCAGCTTGGCGGCCAGCTCCGGCGTTTTCTCGTGCTCCAACGCCGTGCGCAACGCTTTCGGCGTCGCCAGCGGTTCCGGCGCCGCTTCCGGCTCGGTCTGCGCGCGCCAGCGATAGGCTTCCGGCTTGGCCGGTTTTTCCGGCACCTTCTTCTCCGCCAGACGCTGCTGGCTACGCTCGGTCACGGAAGCCAAACGCCCCAGCGCCGAGTTTGCCGGCCGCGCTATTCCTGGCGCCGCCGGCTCATTCTTTTTTGGTGTGGATGCTCCCTGCTGCCGCTGCAGCTGGGACCGCGCTTTCAACAGCTGGGCGGTGGCATCCGGTAATGGGGTCGATGATTGCCGCGACGGCGCGGCCGGCTGCCCTAGCGGCGGCGGCGCGTCCTGAAACTGCGGCGGCTGTTGCGATGCGGCGGCCTGCGGCTGCGCCATCGGCGCCGGCGCGGTCTGCACCAACGCCACCGGCTCCGGGATCACCGCTTTCGGGTGAAACGCCAGCGCGCGCAGCAGGGTCATCTCAACCCCCATGCGGCGATCCGGCGCATAGGCCAGCTCTTTGCGGCCGACCAACAGCGTCTGGTAGTAAAGTTGCACATCGGCCGGCGGCAGGGTGCGCGCCAGCTCGCGCAGCCGTTGTTCCACGGCGGCGTACTGATTGTCGAGCATCGAAGGCAGCAGCTGCACCATCGCAATGCGGTGCAGCAGCGCCAGCGTCTCCACCAGCAGGTTTTCCCAGTCCACGCCGCGCGAAGCGGCCTGTGCGACCTGCGCCATCACCTTTTCGCCGTCGGCGCTGACCAGCGCTTCGAGGATCGCCAGCGGCTGTTCATCATCGAGCGTGCCGAGCATCTGGCTGACGGTGGCGGCGGTCACCTGCCCCTGCCCCATGGCGATCGCCTGATCGGTCAGGCTCAGCGCATCGCGCATGCTGCCGTCGGCGGCGCGCGCCAGCAGCTGCAGCGCGCGGGCGTCGCTGGTGATCTGCTCCGCCGTCAGCACCGTTTCCAGCTGCTGGCGGATCTGATCGACGTCCAGCGCCTTGAGGTGGAATTGCAGACAGCGCGAGAGAATGGTCACCGGAAGCTTTTGCGGATCGGTGGTGGCCAACAGGAATTTGACGTGCGGCGGCGGCTCTTCCAGCGTCTTGAGCAACGCGTTGAAGCTGTGGCGCGAGAGCATGTGCACTTCATCGATCAGGTAGACCTTGAAGCGGCCGCGCGCCGGCGCGTACTGAACGTTGTCCAGCAGATCGCGGGTATCTTCCACCTTGGTTCGGGAAGCGGCGTCGATCTCGATCAGATCGACGAAGCGCCCCTGCTCGATCTCGCGGCAGTTGTCGCATTGGCCGCACGGCGTGGCGGTGATGCCGGTTTCACAGTTCAGGCCTTTGGCCAGCAGGCGCGCGATGGTGGTTTTCCCCACGCCGCGCGTGCCCGAGAACAGATAGGCGTGATGGATCCGCCCCAGCGAGAGGCCGTTGGCCAGCGCGGTCAGGACATGTTCCTGGCCGACCACGTCTGCGAACGTTTGAGGGCGCCACTTACGGGCGAGAACCTGATAGCTCATTAATACCGGAGAAGTCGAGGAATCTGGAGGGTCATGCTAACACAGCCCCGCGGCGATCCGCGAGGCCGTTGTGCCCAAGGGGCGATGCCGCATCAATGGCCGGCGAAGTCCACCAGGCAGTAGCAGTCGATGCCCAGCTTGTTCAGACGCGCTTCCCCGCCCAGATCCGGCAGGTTGATGATGAATGCGGCGTCGTTCACTTCACCGCCCAGGCGGCGGATCAGTTTGGTGGTCGCTTCGATGGTGCCGCCGGTCGCCAGCAGATCGTCCACCACCAGCACTTTGTCACCCGCGGTGATGGCGTCGGTGTGGATCTCCAGCTTGTCGGTGCCGTACTCCAGCTCATAGCTTTCGCTGAGCGTGGCGCGCGGCAGTTTGCCCGGTTTGCGCACCGGCACGAAACCGACGCCCAACGCCAGCGCGACGGGCGCGCCGAACAGGAAACCACGCGCTTCGGTACCCACCACCTTGGTCACGCCCGCTTCGCGATAGCGCTCAACCAGCAGCTCGATGCTGGCGGCGTAGGCCAACGGGTTTTCCAGCAGGCTGGTCACGTCGCGGAACAGGATGCCCGGCTTCGGATAATCCGGGATGGTTTTGATACTGTCTTTAATAAACTGAAGCTGCTGCGCAGTAGCGGTCATAATTGTTGCCTGATAAAACTGCCTGAAAACCGGCGCGCCGCTCACCCGCCGCCGCCGGGTGAAACACACCGGAGATGAAATGGCAGGCGATCCGCGCACGAAAACGCCCAAATCTATGCAAACTGGCGGACAAATGCAACTCTCCCCTGCATCTTTCAACCCGCAGCGTTGTTGACTGCACGCATTCCCCCCGGTCACTTACCTAAGTAAGCTCCCGGGGATGCCTGCGTTTGTCGTCTAGCTGCGGCTTGAAAGCTATTGGGGAGTTTAAGGGACAATCAGCGCTGTTTTTGTTGCGGCAGGTCAATAACCGGCAGGCGCAGCATAAAGGTCAGCAAAATGGCCAGCATCAGCAGCAACAGCCCGCGCACCCACCAGATTTTCACCAGCCACAGCGAACAGGCGAAGGTGAGCACGATCACCAGCACCGCCTTCCACTTCGCTCCCGGCGGCAGCGCGCGATGCTGTTGCCAGTGGCGCAGGTAGGGGCCGAACCAGGAGCGGTGCAGCAGCCAGTGATGAAAGCGCGGCGAAGAGCGGGCGAAACACCAGGCGGCCAACAGCAGAAACGGCGTGGTCGGCAACAGCGGCAGCACCACGCCCAACGTCGCCAGCACCACCGCCAGCCAGCCCAAAATGATCAATAACCCACGCGTCATGCGGCTCTTCGCTCCTCAATCGGTTGCCGCCTACTGTAGCATCGGCGCCGCGCCGGCGGAATATGCGTACGGCGCTTGTTTCACGGCAGGATCGCGGGCAAGCTTACGCCTGTTGAAATCAAGAGGGAGCTTATGTGAGCACTCAGCGTCTATTACAGGTGTTGGCACAGCAGATCGCGGCGCTGGCGGCCGAAGTGACCCCGCGCGGCGACGTTCCGATCCCGCAGGCGCGCTTCGACGCCGCCCTGTTCGCCAACCGCGGCACGCGGCTGCGCGACTACCTGGCCGAGGTGGAGAAGAATTTCGCCCAGCTGCAAAGCGCCGCCAACGACAGCCGCACCAGCCAGGTGGCCTTTCTGGCCGAAAAACTGGTGGCTCAGATCGCCGCCCTGCAGCGCGAGCTGGCCACCCAGGCGCTGCGGCGCAAGAACCAGCCGAAAGAAGCCCCCGAGGCCGATCTGTACCACAAGCTGGCCGAGCATCAGGACTACGAACGCCGGCTGATCGCCATGATTCAGGATCGGGAAAGCCTGCTCGGCCGCCAGACCACGCTGGCGGCACAGCAAAAGCTGCAGCACGAGCTGGCGGCGCTGGAGGGGCGCCTGATGCGCTGCCGCCAAGCGCTGGCGCGCATCGAGCGCAATATCGAGCGCAAAGAAAACGGTTTTTGAAGATTTATCACAATATTTTAATGATTATTCCCGGTTGCGCGCCGGGTTCACTATACTCTGCCGGTACACGAGTTATTCATTCCATTAATTAAGCGCAGGTGCTATGTCTCTGGAAAACGCCTCACCCGAACTGCAGCTGGCGGTAGACTTGATTTACCTGCTGGAATGCAACGAGATCGATCCGGCCACCGCGCTGGCGGCGCTGGATATCGTCAAACGGGATTATCAGGAAAAACTGCAGCGCGCCGGCGTCACCTCTCCCTATCTGCCTGCCGGACAGTGATCAGGGACAGCGCCGCTGTCCCTTTCGTCTTTCAACGCTCATCAGCCCGCCGTCTGGCCGCCTTCGTCCGGCGAGCTGAGCGCGCAAATAATAAGGAAAAAAAAGCGTGTCGCGGCGGCGATGCGCCGACAAACGTGAGCGGCGCCAGAGAAGGCAGAATCAATCAGCGCTGAATGATTTAGCTTCGGATCGGTTAAGAAGCCTGAAGAGTGTCACGGCCGCCGGCGGGCAACGAACAACAAAAGCGTTGCAGCTGATGACCCGTTGCAGCGGAATCAGAAAGTCAGCACTTTTTCCGCCGCCAGCGTCCACTGCGCCAGCTCGACCAACGTACCGATCGCCACGCCGTCCGCCAGCGGCAAGCGGCTGACGCCGCGCGCGTCGGCACAGGTCTTGCACAGCTTGACCGGCACCTGCTGCGCGGTGAGGATCTCCAGCATCTGCTGCAGGTGGTATCCCTCGTGCGGCTGCTGCCCCGCCAGCCCGGCCACCACCGCATCGGACATCAGAAACAGCCGCAGGTCGAGACTGCTCTGCTGCTCTTTCATGGCGATGGCCAACCGCAGCGCATTGAACAAGGATTCATGGCCATAGGCGGCGCCATTGGCGATGAGAACGATGGATGACATGAAATCTCTCCTTATAAAGGAAGGCGGTCGGCGTCAGACGTCGCCGCGTCGGGTTTGAGGCGCAAGGTGGGGCAAAACTGCAGCATTTCCAAAAACGCGTCCACCAGCGCTTCGGCTTCGGCCCGCAGATCGAAACTTTCCGGCATAAACAGCCAGTTTTCCATCAGGCCGGTGATATAACCGCGCAGGATGATCGCCGCGCGGCGGGTATGTAAATCGGCGGGTAATTGCCCGTGGTGAATGCAGTTATACAGCACCGCTTCAATGCGTTCGTAGCCGGCGAGGTACAGCACCTTGCGCGAATCCAGCAGCGGCATCATTTCACCGACAAACTCGCATTTGTGGAATATAATTTCCATCAACGCCCGCCTACGGCCGTCTTCAACCGTAGACGTCAGAATGTAAATCAGAATTTCTCGGATAACCCGCAGTGGATTATCGGGAAACTTTGCCTGATACTCTGTTTCGAGCTGGTCAATTTTCGGCTCGGTAGATTCCCAAACTTCATTAAACAGGTCTACCTTATTCTTGAAGTGCCAGTAAATGGCTCCACGCGTAACCCCGGCAGCGGTGGCAATATCTGTCAGTGACGTTGCAGCAACGCCACGTTCAGAGAACTCTCTCACCGCAGCATCAAGGATTTGCTGTCGGGTTTCTTGCGCCTGCTGTTTGGTTTTTCGTGCCATGGCATTGTTATTTAGGGGGAGTGTGATTTACATACATTCGCGAATGTATGTACCATAGCACGCACATATAATTAACGCAGCAATGGGTTTTAAAGCTTGTGATCCATTGATCATTTTGAAATCGGACACTTGAGGTTTTTCTATGAACAAAAACAGAGGGTTAACGCCTCTGGCGGCCGTTCTGATGCTTTCAGGCAGCTTAGTGCTAACAGGATGTAACGATAAAGAAACCCAACAGCAAGGCGCCCAACAACAGGCGCCTGAAGTGGGCGTAGTCACCTTGAAGGCCGAGCCTCTCAACATCACTACCGATCTTCCTGGCCGCACCGCTGCGTATCGTATCGCCGAAGTTCGCCCTCAGGTCAGCGGCATCATCCTGAAGCGCAACTTCGTTGAAGGCAGCGATATCAAGGCCGGGACGTCTCTGTACCAAATCGATCCCGCCACCTATCAAGCCAGCTACGACAGCGCGAAAGGCGATTTGGCCAAAGCACAGGCCAGCGCTTCCATCGCACGCGTGACGGTAAACCGCTACAAGCCATTGCTGGGTACCAGCTACATCAGCAAGCAGGACTACGACAACGCCGTCTCCACCCTGCAGCAGGCGGATGCCGCCGTGGTGGCCGCCAAGGCCGCCGTGGAAACCGCGCGCATCAACCTGGCGTACACCAAGGTGACCTCCCCGATCTCCGGCCGCATCGGCAAGTCCGCCGTGACCGAAGGCGCGCTGGTCAGCAACGGCCAGGCGACCGCCCTGTCCACCGTGCAGCAGCTGGATCCGATGTATGTCGACGTCACCCAGTCGAGCACCGACTTCCTGCGCCTGAAGCAAGAGTTGGCCAGCGGCGCGCTGAAGCAGGAAAACGGCAAGGCTAAAGTGAAACTGCTGCTGGAAAACGGCACCGAATACGCACAGGAAGGCACGCTGGAATTCTCCGACGTCACCGTCGACGAGACCACCGGCTCCATCACCATTCGCGCCCTGTTCCCTAACCCGAACGATACGCTGCTGCCGGGCATGTTCGTGCGCGCCCGTCTGGACGAAGGCGTGCGCAGCGATGCGCTGCTGGTGCCTCAGCAAGGCGTCACCCGTAACCCGCGCGGCGAAGCGACGGCGTTGGTGGTAGGGGCAGACGACAAAGTTGAGCTGCGCACGCTGAAGGCGGACCAGGCGATTGGCGACAAATGGCTGGTTACCGATGGCCTGAAAGCCGGCGATCGCGTGATCGTCTCCGGCCTGATGAAAGTGCATCCGGGCGCGCAGGTAAAAGTGCAGGAAGTTGACACTCAGGCGCAAAAACAGCCGCAGTCTGAAGCGCAGAAGTCATAAAAAGGAGCCTGTAATACATGGCTAAGTTCTTTATAGACCGCCCAATTTTCGCCTGGGTAATCGCCATCATCGTCATGTTGGCGGGGGTGCTTGCAATAATGAAACTGCCGATCGCGCAGTATCCCACTATTGCACCGCCGGCGGTGAGTATTTCCGCCAACTACCCGGGCGCAGATGCCAAAACGGTGCAGGATACCGTCACGCAGATTATCGAACAGAACATGAACGGTATCGATAACCTGATGTACATGTCCTCCACCAGTGATTCCTCTGGTAGCGTCACCATTACCCTGACGTTTGAATCCGGCACCGATCCTGACATCGCGCAGGTTCAGGTCCAGAACAAACTGTCGTTGGCCACCCCGTTGCTGCCGCAAGAAGTTCAGCAACAGGGCCTGAAAGTAGAAAAATCCAGCAGCAGCTTCCTGATGGTGGCCGGCTTCGTTTCCGACGATCCGAACATGACTCAGGACGATATCGCGGACTACGTGGCGTCCAACATCAAGGATCCGATCAGCCGTTCGTCCGGCGTGGGTGAAGTGCAGCTGTTCGGTGCCCAGTACGCGATGCGTATCTGGCTGGATCCGAACAAGCTGAACAACTACCAGCTGACGACCACGGACGTGACCTCCGCCATCACCGAGCAGAACAACCAGATCGCCGCAGGCCAGCTGGGCGGCCTGCCGCCGGTGCCGGGGCAGCAGTTGAACGCCTCGATCATCGCGCAGACCCGTCTGACTTCGCCGGAAGAGTTCGGCAAGATCCTGCTGAAGGTGAATACCGACGGTTCCCAGGTACGCCTGCGCGACGTCGCTCACATCGAGCGCGGCGCGGAAAGCTATGCCGTTACCGCTCGCTATAACGGTAAGCCTGCCGCCGGTCTGGGTATCAAACTGGCAACCGGCGCCAACGCCTTGAACACCGCCAAAGGTGTGAAAGACGAGCTGGCCAAGATGACGCCATTCTTCCCGCAAGGGATGAAAGTGGTTTATCCGTACGACACCACCCCGTTCGTTAAGATCTCCATCAACGAAGTGGTGAAAACGCTGATCGAAGCCATCATCCTGGTATTCCTGGTGATGTATTTGTTCCTGCAGAACTTCCGCGCGACGCTGATCCCAACCATCGCGGTGCCGGTGGTGCTGCTGGGGACCTTTGCGATACTCGCGGCGTTCGGCTTCTCGATAAACACCCTGACGATGTTCGGCATGGTGTTGGCGATCGGCCTGCTGGTGGATGACGCCATCGTGGTGGTGGAAAACGTCGAGCGCGTCATGGCCGAAGAGGGGCTGCCGCCGAAAGAAGCTACCCGTAAATCGATGGGCCAGATTCAGGGCGCGCTGGTGGGTATCGCCATGGTGCTGTCGGCGGTATTCGTGCCGATGGCGTTCTTCGGCGGTTCAACCGGCGCCATCTATCGCCAGTTCTCGATCACCATCGTGTCCGCGATGGCGCTGTCGGTGCTGGTGGCCTTGATCCTGACGCCGGCGCTGTGCGCCACCATGCTCAAACCGATCCCGAAAGGCGATCACGGGGTTAAAACAGGCTTCTTCGGCTGGTTTAACCGCATGTTCGAGAAAAGCAC
The DNA here is from genome assembly GCF_052169275.1 of Serratia sp. CY27727. Lineage (NCBI taxonomy): Bacteria > Pseudomonadati > Pseudomonadota > Gammaproteobacteria > Enterobacterales > Yersiniaceae > Serratia > Serratia sp. CY27727. The sequence continues at coordinate 188,151 of NZ_JBJNLB010000007.1, forward strand.
GCATCACTATACCGACAGCGTGGGCAACATCCTGCGCAGCACCGGCCGCTATCTGATCATCTACCTGCTGATCGTGGTTGGCATGGGCCTGCTGTTCCTGCGCCTGCCTTCCTCGTTCCTGCCGGACGAAGATCAGGGCATCCTGTTGACCATGGTGCAGCTGCCTGCCGGCGCCACCGAGTCCCGCACCAACAAAGTGCTGGAAGAAGTCTCCGACTACTTCCTGAACAAGGAAAAGGACAACGTGGTTTCGGTGTTTACCGTCGCGGGCTTCGGCTTCAACGGTAACGGCCAGAACAACGGCCTGGCATTCGTCAGCCTGAAAGACTGGGGCGAGCGTCCAGGGAGCGAGAACAAGGTCGAAGCGATCGCGGGTCGCGCCATGGGCGCATTCTCGCAGATTAAAGAAGGCCTGGTATTCCCGTTCAACCTGCCGGCGATCATCGAACTCGGTACCGCAACCGGCTTCGACTTCGAGCTGATTGACCAGGGCGGCCTGGGGCACGAGAAACTGACCGAAGCGCGTAACCAGCTGTTGGGCATGGTTGCTCAACATCCGGACGTGCTGGTGGGCGTGCGCCCGAACGGCCTGGAAGATACGCCGCAGTTCAAACTGATCGTCGATCAGGAGAAAGCCAAGGCGCTGGGCGTCAGCATCACCACCATCAACAGCACGCTGAGCACCGCGCTGGGCGGCTCGTACGTCAACGACTTCATCGACCGCGGTCGTGTGAAGAAGGTATACGTACAGGCCGACGCGCCGTTCCGTATGCTGCCGGAAGACATCAACAAGTGGTACGTGCGCGGCACGAGCGGCCAGATGGTGCCATTCTCCGCCTTCTCTTCGGCGAAATGGGAATACGGCTCACCGCGCCTGGAACGCTATAACGGCTTGCCGTCGATGGAAATTCTGGGCCAGGCCGCACCGGGCAAGAGTACCGGTGAAGCGATGAACCTGATGGAACAGTTGGCGTCCAAACTGCCAAGCGGCATCGGTTACGACTGGACCGGCATGTCCTATCAGGAACGTCTGTCGGGCAACCAGGCGCCGGCGCTGTACGCCATCTCGATTCTGGTGGTGTTCCTGTGTCTGGCGGCGCTGTATGAAAGCTGGTCCGTGCCGTTCTCGGTCATGCTGGTATTGCCGCTGGGGGTTATCGGTGCGTTGCTGGCCGCGACGATGCGCGGCATGAACAACGACGTGTACTTCCAGGTGGGGCTGCTGACCACCATCGGTCTATCGGCGAAGAACGCCATCCTGATCGTGGAATTCGCCAAGGATCTGATGGAGAAAGAAGGCAAAGGCCTGATCGAAGCGACGTTGGAAGCGGTGCGTATGCGTCTGCGTCCAATCCTGATGACGTCTCTGGCCTTCATCCTCGGGGTTCTGCCGCTGGTTATCAGCAGCGGTGCTGGCTCCGGCGCACAGAACGCGGTAGGTACCGGCGTAATGGGCGGGATGATCACCGCCACCGTCTTGGCGATCTTCTTCGTGCCGGTGTTCTTCGTGGTGGTTCGCCGCCGCTTCAGCAAGAAGAACGAAGACCTGGAACACAGCCATCCGGTAGAGCACCACTGATCGCTCAGTGATGTGACATTCACCCGATAATCGAAAAGGCCGCGCATGCGGCCTTTTTCTTTTGCTTCAGTTACTTAATGCAAACCGTTCTCATTAATTCACTCGTGGGCGCAATTTACGCTTGATCGCGACGCCGGGTCGGCGCATAATTATTGTTATAGTATAACATTACACGAGAGAGCCATTATGAAACCCGGCATCCATCCCGATTACCGCACCGTGGTCTTCCACGACGTCAGCGCCAACGCCTACTTTAAAGTGGGATCGACCATCAAAACCGATCGCACCATCGAGCTGGACGGCGAAAGCTGGCCGTATGTCACCCTCGACGTCTCTTCCGCTTCGCATCCGTACTACACCGGCAAGCAGAAAGACTATTCCAAAGAAGGCAGCACGGCGCGCTTCCAGCAGCGCTTTGGCCGCTTTATCGGCAATAAGTAACAAGGAAATCCCATGCAGGTATTGAGTTCATTGCGTTCGGCGAAAAATCGCCACCCGGATTGCAAAGTCGTGCGTCGTCGTGGCCGCATCTATGTGATCTGTAAAAGCAATCCGCGATTCAAAGCGGTACAGGGACGTAAGAAAAAGCGTTAACTCCCCAGTGTCATCTGTCGCAAAGCCCCGTTGCTGCTCAACGGGGCTTTTTTTATGGCGAGAAAGTGCCTGCAAGCTGTCCCCCGCCGGCAGGCGGGGGCAGAGGTTACTTCATGCTACTCAGCAGCGCGTCGACATTGTGTTTGAACGCCTGTTCATAGGTGGCCGCCGGGCCGCCCGTACGGGAGAGCGCTTCAGGGTACAGCTCGCCGCCCGCCTTGGCGCCGGTGGCGGCGGCAATCTGTTTCACCAACCGCGGATCGGTCTGATTCTCGATAAAGTAAGCGTTGACCTTTTCCTGTTTGATCTGCTTGATCAGGCCGGCCACGTCGCTGGCGCTGGCTTCGGCCTCGGTGGAAAATCCGACCGGGGCAAGGAAAGTGACGCCATACTCTTGCCCAAAGTAACCAAAAGCATCATGGCTGGTCAGCACTTTACGTTTCTGTGGCGGCACTGCGGCGAACTGGGTTTTGGCCCACAGGTCCAGCTTTTGCAGTTGCTGAATGTATTCGGCCCCGCGCTGGCGAAAATAGTTGGCATCCTCGGGATCGGCGGCAATCAGGGCGTTCATCACGTTGGTGGCGTACTGCACGCCGTTTTTCATGCTGTTCCAGGCGTGAGGATCGGTAATCGCTTTGCCGTCCTCCTCCATCTGGCGGGTGCTGATGCCCTGTGAAGCGGTGATCACCTGCCCTTTATAACCCGAAGCGCTGACCAGGCGATCGATCCACCCTTCCAGCCCCAGTCCGCTGACGAATACCACATCAGCCTGAGCCAACTTTTTGCCGTCCTGCGGCGAAGGCTCGAAACTGTGCGGATCGCCATCCGGCCCCACCAGCGTGCTGACCTTGACATGATCGCCCCCCACCTGTTTGACGATATCCCCCAGAATGGAAAAGCTGGCGACGGCGTCGACGGTCTTCGCCATCGCCAATGGGCTGGCCAGCAGCGCAGCGACCGCCAGCGATATAGGTAAACGTTTCATACTTTCTCCTTGCAAATGGCACTTCTCAACGGCGCGCGAAGGCGTAAATGCCTCCGCGCGTTCCAAACAGGATCGAGACGAAAAAGATGACGCTGGCGCTGAGCACGATCGCCGGGCCGGCGGGCAGCGAAGCGTAATAGGACCACACCAACCCAATCAGGCTGGAAAGCGCGCCGATGCCCATCGCCGTCGCCAGCGTCTGCGGCAGATTGCGCGCCCAGAAGCGCGCGCTGGCGGCGGGCAGCATCATCAGCCCCACCGACATCAGGGTGCCGAGGATCTGGAATCCCGCCACCAGATTGACCACCACCAGCGCCAGAAACAGGCCGTGGATCAGCGCCAACCGGCGCGGCGCATTGACGCGCAGGAACGTGACGTCGAAGGACTCGATCACCAATGCACGGTACAGCGCCGCCAGCGCCAGCAGCGAAACCGAGGCGATCGCTCCGACCATCAGCATCGCCTGCGCATCCACCGCCAGGATCGAACCGAACAGCACGTGCAGCAGATCCACGCTGGAGCCGCGCAGCGAGACCAGCGTGACCCCCAGCGCCAGTGAGCCCAGATAGAACCCGGCGAAGCTGGCGTCCTCTTTCAGCGGCGTGCGGCGGCTCACCAGGCCGGACAGCATCGCCACCGCCAGCCCGGCGATAAAGCCGCCCACCCCCATCGCCACCAGCGACATACCAGAGATCAGATAGCCGATCGCCGCGCCCGGCAACACCGCGTGGGACAAGGCATCCCCCACCAGGCTCATGCGGCGCAGCAGCAAAAACACGCCCAGCGGGGCGGCGCTGAGCGACAACGCCAGGCACGCCATGAGCGCGCGGCGCATAAAACCGAAAGAGAGGAAAGGATCGATAAGCCCATGCCACAGCATCATGGCGCCACCGCCCGCAGATCCGGCTGCCGTTCGGCGGCGTGATACTTCGGCACCTGTTCCAATACCCGCTCGGCCGCGCCCCAGTGGCAAGCCTGCGGCGTCAGCAACAGCACCTGTGGAAAATGCTCGGCGACCATCGACATATCATGCAGCACGGCGATCACCGTTTTCCCCTGCCGGTGCAGTTGCGCGATCGCCTGCAGCAGGATCGCCGTGGTGGCGCTATCGATGCCGGTGAAAGGTTCATCCAGCAAAATCAGCGGCGCCGGTTGAACCAGCAGGCGCGCAAACAGCACCCGCTGCAGCTGGCCGCCGGACAGTTCGCCCACCGGGCTGCGCGCCAGCGCGCTCATGCCAACGTTCGCCAGCGCCTCATTGACCTGGCTTGCCGCGCGCCTGTTCATGCCGCCGAACATGCCGCTTTGCGGCCAACAGCCCATCGCCACCAGATCGCTTACCGCGATCGGGAATTGCCGATCCAGCTCGGCCTGCTGCGGTAGATAAGCCCTGCGCGGTGGCTTGCCGCCGCTAAAACTCAGACTGCCGCCCAGCGGCGGCAACAATCCGGCGAGCGTTTTCAGCAACGTCGATTTCCCGGCCCCGTTGACGCCCACCACCGCGGTTAACGAACCGGCGCTGAACTGCCCGCTCAGCGGCGGGAAAAGCGGCGTGACGCCATAGCCTATCGCCAGTTGGCGCAAGGAGATCATGGCAGCGATACCGCCCAGAAGATGCCGAGCCACAGCAGGGCCAGCAGCGCAACGGCCCCCGCACAGCGCGCGGCGGCGGAGGTGGTAAACAACGAATTCAGTGACGGCGCGGCGTCATGTTGTGAAGAGGGAGTCAATGTGGTGACCAAAATGATGGGTTAATAGTTATAATATAACATCACACCAACTACCACATCTCAAGATATGGCGCGACAATAATGCAACGGAACGTAACAGTCCCTCGCGCAGCGGCGCTTCCCCCCGCAGCCTCCTTATCAAATCCAGGGATATTCCCATTCGGTTGAAATGTTGGCATAAGGTAAAGAACAGCGGTAAATCGAAAAATTTACCGGCGTGAGTGAAAAAGGAGTAAGATAAGCAGATAACATTGCTGTTGGCCGAGATTAATGCTTGTTACCCTTGCCTGTAACCTGGACGTCAACGCACTTTCTGTTAAAAAATTAAAGAAAGTGATTAATGACAATATAGCGGAGTTAGTGCCGGCGCTGACCAGCGGACTCAGTTTTTATTCTGAAAGCGCACGCTATGCCGAAGATTCATTAGAAATACTTGATATAGTACGACAAGGTGACGGCGATTATTCAATGAGTTATCGCTATAAGTGGGGCATTTTTAATGCCTGTCTGGATATCAACAGCGAAGATATCATCAACGACAGCGTACGGTTCCGAGTGACGGAGCGGGGTTTAATCTTCGACATCATTGATAACTCTCGGCCATCAACTGCGGATGAATTGTAAGTTTACGTAATAACTGCAGGCCAAACGCGAAAAAATGATTTATATTCATTTTACGGGAAGTTTATTTAACCACCGTTAAGCTGCCTCCGTCCATGATGTAAATCAGCTTACTCACATAGTGTTATCACACCGCAATTAAGACTTACGGAGGGGATGATATGGATGAGTATTCGCCTAAGCGACACGACATTGCTCAGCTCAAATTCTTGTGCGAAAATTTGTATGATGAAGGTATCGCTACCCTGGGAGACAGTCACCATGGGTGGGTCAACGATCCGACGTCATCCGTCAACCTGCAGCTTAATGAGTTGATCGAACATATCGCTTCGTTTGTGATGAGTTATAAAATTAAATACATGGACGAATCAGACCTGTCGGAGTTAGTCGAAGAATATCTCGACGATACCTATACGCTGTTCAGCAGCTACGGTATCAATGATTCCGACCTGCGCCGCTGGCAAAAAACCAAGGCGAGATTATTCAGAATGTTCTCAGGAGAGGACATCTGTACGACAATGAAAACTTAGGGGATAATTATTCCCGAGCTATTTTACGGTTATTAAACTAAAGGCCACCATGACTAAAACCGACTATCTGATGCGTTTACGTAAATGCACCACGATTGATACTCTCGAACGTGTTATTGAGAAAAATAAGTACGAGCTTTCCGATGATGAACTGGAGCTGTTTTACTCAGCGGCCGATCACCGTCTGGCGGAGCTCACCATGAACAAACTGTATGACAAAATCCCCACCTCCGTTTGGAAATATGTCAGATAATCATCCCCCAACGCGTTGAGCCGATGCTTTTATCGGCTTCAATGTTCAAACTGAATACGTATTTTTCCTATTGACAATGAAATGTTAATTACGTTCATTTTTATCGTTAATAATAAATAGAAACAATTCTCTGTTCCTGTCCGGGGTATTACGCCTTAACGCGATTAACGCGTGCTGTCTCTCGCACTCCCTGCTTATCGGCCACACGCGTCACGGTCATGCCGTCGCTCTTCCCTATTACCTTCGCGGCCACGCCGCCGCACTGCCTCGCCGGGCGGCGTGATCGCCCCGTAAAATCAGAGCATGCGGCGCAAAATCGCCTGCCCGGCGAAGCAGTGGTGTTTAATCACCGCCGCTATGTGCAGCACGATCATGGCCGACAGCGCGATGCACGAATAACGGTGCACGGCGAAAAAGAAGCGGTTAACGTCGAGATTTGTTATCGGGCGAGGGAAGTCGATCGCGCCGAAAACGGCAAAGCCGTGCTCCAGCATAAGGAATCCACTGAGCAGCACCACGAAAATCAGCAGGTAGAATATTTCGTGCAGCAAATGCACCAATCCCTTCTCGTGCCCTTGCAGCATATCGCCATAGGGCACCTTAGGCCGGAAAAAACGCCAGATAAAGCGCGCCGCCATCAGCGGTGTCAGCACCAAGGCCAGCGACATATTGGTCACGGAGAAAAAGGCGAAGATGCGTGCATCCGTCATAAAATGCAGTGAATAACCAACGATCATTACGTAGATCATCACGGCGGCAATGCCCCAATGCAGTAACCGACTGAAAAGATCGTAACGGGCAGGTTCGTGTGACATAAAACTCCTTTAAAAGCGGCCATCGCTGGCCGCTTGGCTATCCGATTTACACTTACTTTTTCACGACCCAGGCATCCTGCCAGTTGGAACCCACGCCCGGCTCAAAGTGAGTCGCGCCGCTGTTCCACTGCATGCAGTAACCGCTGTAAGGGAAAGGTTTGCACTGATATACCTTGCCGTCTTTCGGTTGCAGCACCGTGGTGCCGGCAGTGTATTTACTCAGCGCGTTCGGGAAGACGAAGTTATAGTCGCCGTTGCCGCCGCCACCGCCACCGCCGGTGGATTCCGCCTCCAGGTTGAAGTTTTCGATATCTGGTTGAATGCTCTGCCCGTTGTCGTTGCTGGCGATCACTTTCAGCATGTGGTGGCCTTCGCTGACGTTGCTCAGCGCCATAGTCAGCGGCTGGCTGGCGTCTTCCAGCGTCGCTTTCACATAGCCTTTCTCCGTCTGGCCGTGGTCGTAAACGCGCGCTTCAACCGTCAGTTTGCCTTTGACCTCGGCATTGAAGGTCAGCTGAGCTTTGCCGTCCTTGATTTTGGTGCTGGACAGGTTGCCGATGCGGATCTCTTCGGTGATAGCCGGCGTTTCTTCCTCATAGGAAATCACCACGCTCTTCATCGTGCTGCCCTGCTTGGCGTAGACCGCGTTATTGCCAAACACCGGATTGACGTTGCCTTTGCCGTCTTTCACCCCGGCACGCACCGCTTTCTGTTCGGTGTTGATCTTGCTGGCCAGCGCGTGACCCCAGCGGTTTTTGTCGGTCAGCGTCTCACTGTCGATCGCCAGTTCGGTTTTCATCGTCAGCACTTCACCGTCCGCATCGAAGAAGCGGGCGATCACCTTGTCGCCAACCTGCAGGTTTTTACCGGTGAGGGAACCTTGCAGCTGCTTGCGCCATTCCGACACGACGCCGTCGTCTTCGAAGTTAACGTCAACCACCTGATAGAAACTGTTTACCGTGTCATTGATTTCCCACACGCCGTAAATCACCTGATAGCCGGTTCTCTCCGGCACCACGCACTGGTGCACTTCGCGATCTTTTGGCGGCTTGGCATGGCCATCAATCTCGCAGAACGGCTCTTTTTCGAAGGCCTCGCGCGACAGCGGCTTGTTCACGTCCCAGTCTTGTTTGGTGATGTAGTAACGCCAGTTATTGGTTTTGTGCTTGGCGGTGTGGTACCAGGTGAACGTCTGTGGCCCCGGCTTCATGGTATTCAACGCCCAGACGTTGACGCCCTGGCGATCCAACGACTCGAAGCCGTTCACCCCGCCGCTGGCCAGCTGGCCGTCGAGCGGCGTCGCGCCGCCAGGGAAGCCGGAAACCTGCTCGACGCTCTGCGGTTCCCACTGCGCCCGGCCGCAGTCGGTGTTGCTGCCCAGCTTGCACTTGTAGGCGCGGCTCTCGGGCACTTCGATATAACCGTGCGACCAGGCGGCCGAGGAGGCCGCGAGCGTTGCCATCATCAGGGCGATTTTGGATAATTTCATTACGACTCCAGTTAAATTTATTGGATTCCAACTGAGTGAGAAGAAACTCAAAGAGATGCGGCGATACCGCGAGAGGAATAATAAGTAGAAGCCCTGAACGCCCGGCACTTAGAATGCATTAAAATAATAAAACCTAATATCGTCATGATATTAAATGGCATGACAAACGTTTAAAATAATCCGGAAAGCGTGAAATACCGTAGCACCGAGCAAGAAAATAAATACACCGAACCAACACCGCAGAGAAAATAACGTGACATTGAAAAATATTGCCGCAGCGATCGTGGCATCCCTGCTGTTATCCGGCTGCCAGCACGCCGCCAAATCGGCTCCTGACGCCGCTACCCAACGCGACCAGCTGTCGTCGCTGGTCGGCGCCGGTCAATTTCTAAGAGACAGGTGCAACCGCGCCGATATTCCGGCCGGCGATAAGCTCGCGGCGGCGGCGCTGCAGGAAGCGAAGGAAAAAGATTGGACGCCGGCGCTCAATCGCGCCCAACTGCTTGCGGCGGGTAAACACGTCGCCGCGCAGCTGGAGGCCGACGCCACGCCGCTGCAGGAAAAGTGCCGTGGACTCAACCGCTCGCTGGCGCCTTTTTTAGCCCAGCTGCGTTAGCCCCCTATCGGCAGCGCAAGCCACTGACAGGCCACCGCGCCGGCGCCCGCCGTCGCCAGCCCCGGCCCGAAGGGCAGGGGTTGGGCCGCATCGCCGCCGCGCCACGCGCGCAGCAACAGCCACAGCAGGCTGCCGGCGGAGGCGAACAGCAGGATCGACGGCAAAGCGGCATAGCCGCCCCAGGCGCCAAGCGCCGCCAACAGTTTGAAATCGCCGTATCCCAGCCCCTCGCGGCCGGTCGCCAAACGAAATCCCCAATACAATAGCCAGAGCGCCAGATAGCCCGCCATCGCGCCAATGACCGCCGCCGGCAAAAAGGCCGGGTGCGCCAGACAATGCCACAGTAAGCCGATCCACAGCAGCGATAGCGTCAGGCAATCCGGCAGCAGCTGACATTGGTTGTCGATCGCCGCCAACGCCAGCAACAGCGCAACCAACACCAGCATGAAAAACCAATCCACCCCGATGCCGAGCCGCCAGGCCAGCGTTATCCCCATCAGCATCAGAAATAATTCCAGCAGTGGATAACGCACGGCAATAGGACGGCGGCAATAACGACAGCGGCCACGCAACAGCAGCCAACTTAATAAAGGAATATTATCGAACGCCGATAATTTTTTTGTGCATGACGGACAGAATGAATGCGGCCAAAAGAGATCGAACCGCTCGGCCTGCGCCGTTTCCATTTCGCGCTCAAGCATAATGGGCAGCCGATAAACGACTACGTTAATAAAACTGCCGACGCACAGACTCAACACGGCGCTAAATAACAGCCAGTGTTCATCCGCCGCCGCGTTTAGGGCAAATAGCATGATTTTTTTGATTCCTGATGATTCGTTAGCGTGGGTTACATCGACGGCTGCGTCGTTACCCGCAGCAGGTTGACCTGCACTACGCCCGGCGCCTGCTCCGCGCGCTCCACGGCGAGCGCCAGCACGCGGATGCCATGCTCACGCTGCAGGGCGGCCAGCCACGACAGCAGGCTTTCAAACGGCACGGGCGGCAGCCCCACCTGCATCTGCGCATCACTTTCCGTCAGGGCGACGATGGGGATGCGGAACGCCTGCGCGCTCTGCCGCAGCCGCTCCGGCAGTTGCTCGCGCGCAGCGGCATCCAGCGGCAAGCGCGCCTGCAGTTGCTGGATGACGCGTGCCTGCCCCTGCAGCGCGGCCAGGCGCTGTGCGCTTTTCTGCGCCTGTGAAAACTGATACAGGCAGTAGCCGCAGGCTGCCAGCAGCAACAGGCTTAACAGCACCGCCCGCCGCAACGCCTTATCGCGCCACCCGATATTCATCGCTCACCTCTCACCGTCAGGATCGCCTGGTTGGACGCACCGCCCTCGCTGAACGCCATGCTGACCTCGCCGTCGTTAACCGGCGCCGGCAGCGGCACGTCGTTTCTGTTCACCGTCACCACCAGACGATCGTCGGCGGCGTCGAAAGCCAGCGCCTGCAGCTGCGGGGGCGCCCATAACGCGAGCGCCCCGGCCGCGTAGGGCAACAGCCTGAACAGCTGCGGCGCATTCAGGGCATCCTGCATACGCCGCACCCGCGCTTTCGCCGCCTGCTCGGCAAACGCCGACGCGGCCTGGCCCGGCAGCAGGTGCCGTGAGAGCGCCGCAATCTGGCTCTCGCTCTGCCGGGCCATCTGTTGGTGGTGCAAACCGCCCACCAGCAGCGAACCGCTGAGCAACAGCAGCGCGCAGGCGGTCTTGTCGGGCAGGCGGCGCGGCCAGCGTACGCTCGGTTTGAAACGTCCCTGCAGCAGCGTGAATGTACTGTTCCAGGCCTCTTCCGCCAGTCGCCAGAGCGGATCCTCGTCAATGCGCGCCGCTTCCCAGCCCGCCGGAACCTCCCCGCCGCGGTGCAGACACCAGTCCGGCGTCGGCAGTGAAGCGCAGCCCAGCCAGGCGTCGGGCAGCTGCATTCCCTGCCCGTTTCCCGTTCGGATCAACCAGTGGTTGCGCCAATGCAGCGCGCTGCATTGGCCGGGCAGCGGCAATGCCAGCACGTCGGGCAGCATTTTATCGGCGCGAATGCCGCTGGCGCTCAGGCGCTCGACCCATTCCTGCATCTGCGTCAGCGCGACGCCGGCGAGGGTGAAATCGCGCTGCGCCTTGTCCAGCACCGCCCAGTGCATCTGCTCGGCATCGGCCAATAACCCGGCCTCATGGGCGTAGGCCAGCGCCAGCGGCGTCGCCTGCCGGGCCTTGCCCTGGAATGTCGTTTGCCTCAGCGCCACATGACGGGCAGGCACCAACACCACGACGCGGCTGCCCTGTGCCATGGCCGCCAACTCGCCGCCGCCTTCGGTCAGATCGAGGTGGGCGGCGAAACGGCAACTCGTCTCGCCGACGCGGCCCCAGCGCACATCGGCCATCAAGTCCTCGCTCAGCGCGATAAGCAGGATTGTATTCGCCACCCTTTACCCCTCCCCTCTGTCGAACAGGCGTCCGCTGACCGTGACGCCTGACTGGCCCGGTTGCAACGCGCTGACGAGCCGATAGCGCCCGTCGTTCAGCGTCAGCTGCAGCTGCGCAATCCAGCGGCTATCGTCGAACGTCAATCGCTCGCCGAGATCGTCGTCACCCAAGTCTTGCAGCGCTTTTTCCTGCGACAAAAACGCCAGCGTCTGCCAGCCCTGCGGCGGACGGGCCGCCAGCAGCGCCCGCAGCCGTTCATCGCTCAGGGCGTTCATCAGCATCGCCCGCAGCAGCGGTAATTGCGCCTCGCTCACGGCATCCGGGTTGATGCGCAGTTCGGCATCCGGCGCCGCACAAAGCTGCGGTGCCAGGCGCAGGTAAAGCTCACGATCGATGCTGGCCAGCTCCCGCAGTTCGCTGACATTCCCCATCAGATACCCCTCGTCATTGCCCCTGGCGACGATGGCCTCGGCAATCGCGCCCGCCTGCGCGTCGGCGATCCCCAGGTTGTTCAGTAACAGCATGAATATCCGCCTCTCCTTATTGGGGGGAACCCCCTCGCTATTCCCGGCCTCCGTTGGGCCGGCGGCGCGGATCAGGGCGTTTAGGTTGAAACAGGCATCGACGCGGCGCAGGCGTATCGTCACCTCCCCCTCTTCGGTACGCATACTGAACGCCGCTCCTGATGCCCCCCAGGCCTTGCGCTTCTCTCCCGCCTGCCGCAATCGCTGTTGGGCGTAGATCTCCCCGCCCAGCAGCAGCCATTTGGCCTTCAGCCGATCCTGTTGAGACTGGGTGCGCGCCAGCGAACGCTGCCAGTTATCGTTGATATTGATCGCCACGATCGCCATCAGCGACATCAGCAGCAGCACCATCAACAGCGCCATACCGCGTTGTTTTTTCATGATGGCCTCGCGGCGGGCACCGTGACGATGCGGCGCACCTCCCCCAGCGCGGGGGTTTCGACGACGATTTCCACCGCCTGCGGCAGCAGCCCGCCGGCGCGCCAGGCCGTCAACCATTCGCCCTGCAGGTAAAAGCGCAGGCGGAACCGCGTCACCTCCGGCAGCAGCAGCACGCTGCGCGCCGCCGCCTGCGGGCTGCCCAAACTCGGATAGCTGAGACGCTCGAGCCGCCCCTGCCGGTAGCGATACTCCACCCGCTCCAGCGTGGCGCGCGGCAGCCGAGCGTGTGGATTCGGCCAGCCGTTTCGGATCAGCAGCAGCTGTATATCCGCGTCCTCGCCCACCGTCTGCCGCACCGCGAACTCCGGCACCGCCGGCAAGCGCTTATCGCCAATCGGCGCCCGCGCCTGCGCATGAGTGAAATCGCGTTCGACGATCGCCAGCGCCCGTTGCAGCTGGGTCAGCTGCGTCGATTTGCGCCGGGTGATTTCATCGCTTTTCAGCACGCCCCTAAAGACCGCCAGCGCGGTGAGCGACAGCATGGCGAACAAGGCGATGGCCAGCAGCATTTCCACCAGCGTAAAACCGCATTGCGAACCGCGTTTCATGGCAGTGCCCTGTAGGCCAGCATCTCCACCAGCGCGTTGCGATCCTGCGGATCGCGCCGGACTTCAATCGCGATCGCCCGCATTCCGGCGTCGCTGGTCTCCTGCCCGCGATAGCGCCAGTGCCAGGTTTCACCGGCCATCGCCGCAGTGCCCGAATGCCAGGCCAGCGTCGGCGGATACGGGTCGAGCTGCAGCAGCGTCAACTGGTTGTCCGCCACCCACAGCGCGACGGTCTTGGCTTCGATCGCGCTCAGGCTACGCACCTGGCCGCCGGTGCTGTTGATCAGCGCCAGGCAGCCGATGGCGAAGATCATCAAGGCCACCATTACCTCCAGCAGCGTCATACCCCGCTGGCGTTTAATTTTCCGCGTCATCGCAACGAATATCCGTCGTTTCAAATACGAAGTAACCGGGTGCCTGCAATCGCCACTGGCACTTGCCCTGCGACAACACCACGCTGAACGCCGTGGTTTCGCCCCCCGGATACAGCCACACCTGCGGCATCTGCGCCGCCGCGTCGTCAAGCGTGACGGTTTGCCCTTCAACGCTCAGCCGCAGCGCGATGCCCTCCGGCAAAACGTATTCATCCCGCCCCTCTTCGGCGGCGACGCTGCGCCAACCGCCGCTGGCGAACGCCACGCCATAACTCACCCCTTCACGTTCGGCCCGCTCGGCGAGGGCATACAGCCAATGGTTCAGCCGCTCCCCCTGCCGCGCCAGCGGCTTCTCATCAGCAGGAAAACTCAGCATCACCAGGCCGCTGGTCACTCCCAGCAACAGCAATACCAGCATGATCTCCAGCAGCGTAAAGCCGCGTATGCGCCTCATGGCGCGTCGGCGTCGGCCACCCAGTTGCCGATGTCGTCATCGGTGTCGGCAACGCCGTCCGGCCCCAGAGAAAACACGTCCAGCTTGCCGTGGCGCCCCGGGTTGCGCAAACGGTACTCCTGCCCCCAGGGATCTTGCGGCAACCGGCGAATATAGCCGTCTTCGGGATAATTCCTCGGGATCGGCGCCAGCACCGGCCGGGTCACCAGCGCCGCCAGCCCCTGCTCCGCGCTGGGATAACGCCCGTTATCCAGCTTGTACATATCCAGCGCGTTCTCCAGCGCCACGATATCGCTGGCGGCCTTTTGCCGATCGGCCTTCTCCTTGTTTCCCATCAGGCTTGGAATGGTCAGGCTGGCCAACAGCCCCAGAATGACGATCACCACCATGATTTCCAGCAGCGTAAACCCTCGCTGCCGAGACCTGCTTATCTTGCTGATATGACTCACTTTACTCTCCATTAATGGCATGATTAGCCGACCATATTATTGAGCTGCAATATCGGCTGCAGGATGGCCAAAATGATGAACAGCACCGAACCGGCCATCGCGATCACCAATAAAGGCTCGAACAGCCCCAGCGCCAGCGTGATTTGCCGGCTGAAGGCCTCCTGCTGCATAGCCGCCGCCCGCTCGAGCATCATGTCCAGCTCACCGCTGCGCTCGCCGGACATGATCATGTGCCGCATCATCGGCGAGAACAGCGCGGTGCCCTCGAGCGACGGCGATAACCCTTCGCCCTCCCGCACCCGCTCCATCGCCGCCAGCAGCCGTTCGCGGGCGGCGTCGTTGCCCAACACGCCGGCGCTGATGCGCATCGCCTCCAGCAACGGCACCGCGCTGGCGTTCAAAATGCTCAGCGTTTTGGCGTAGCGCGCCGTATTCACCGCCAGCGACAGCTTGCCGACCACCGGCAACCGCAGGATGAACGCATGCCAGCGCACGCGCCGCGCCGGATCCCGCAGGCGATAGCGGAAAGCGCCGAGACTCGCCAGCGCCAACATCAGCGCCAATCCCCCCCATTGGCGCAGCCCGTCGCTGGCGCCGAGCAGCATCCGGGTCGACAGCGGCAAGGTCTGCTTCATATGCACAAACTGTTCGATCACCTTCGGCACCACCGCCGTCAACAGGATCGCCACCACGCCGATCGCCACCGCCGTCAGCACCATCGGGTACACCAGCGCCTGCACGATCTTGTTCTTCATTTGCTGGCGCTGTTCGACGTAGTCGGCCAGCCGCTCCAGCACCGGCGCCAGATGGCCGGAAATCTCACCGGCCGCCACCATGGCGCAGTAGAGACGGTCAAAAATTCGCGGATGCTGCTCTAGAGCCTGCGCCAGCGGGAAGCCCTCCAGAATGCGCTGCCGTACCTGAGCCAACGCCGCCTGCAGGCCTTTTTTCTCCGTTTGCCGCGCCACCGCCATCAACGCTTCCTCGAGCGGCAGCGCAGCGGAGAGCAGCGTCGCCAGCTGCCGGGTCAACAGCGCCACATCGCCGCTGCTCACGCCGCTCATCCAGCGGCCGGCCAACATGCCGGCGAAAACGGGCCGCCCGCGCGCTTGCACCGCCAGCACCTGCCACCCCTTTTCACGCAGGCGATCGCGGGCGTGGCGCAGAGAATCCGCCTCCAACACGCCGCGCTGGGCGCGCCCCTCTCGGTCGCAGGCGCGATAATCAAACTTCATCGCCGTCCCCTTCGCGCGTTACCCGCAGCACTTCCTCCAGGCTGGTCTCCCCGGCGCGCATTTTGGCGATCCCATCCTGGCGCAGCGGCAGGTAGCGTTCGGCGGCCAGTTTCGCGATGTCCAGCTCGCCGTCACCGCGATGGATCGCCATGCGCATCGGTTCATCCAGCACCAACAGTTCGTGCAAGCCGATTCGGCCGTGATATCCCTGCCCGCCGCAGGCCTCGCACCCCAACGGACGCCAGCAGGTCACCGCCTGCGTCGGTGGCAGCCCCAGCAGGCGCCGCTGCGCGTCAGACAGCGCATAGGGCTCGCGGCACTGCGGACAAAGCCGACGCACCAGGCGCTGCGCCAACACGCCGCTGAGCGAACTCGAAAGCAGAAACGGTTCGACCCCCATGTCCCGCAGCCGGGTCACGGCGCCGATCGCCGTGTTGGTATGCAGGGTCGACAGCACCAAATGCCCGGTCAATGAGGCCTGCACCGCGATCTGCGCCGTTTCGCCGTCGCGGATCTCGCCGATCAGCACCACATCGGGATCCTGCCGCAACAGCGCGCGCAGGCCGCGTGCGAAGGTCATGTCCACCTTGGGATTCACCTGCGTCTGCGCGATGCCGGCCAACTCATACTCGACGGGATCTTCGATCGTCATGATGTTGCGCTGTTCATCGTTGATCTGGCTCAGCAGGGTATAGAGCGTGGTGCTCTTGCCGGAGCCGGTCGGCCCGGTGACCAAAATGATGCCGTGCGGCTGGCGGATCAGGCGCAGCAACGCCTGCTGGTGCGCCGGCACCATGCCCAGGCTGGGCAGTTCGAGCCGCACGCCCTGTTTGTCCAACAGGCGCATGACCACGCGCTCGCCGTGGCTGGCCGGCATCACCGACACCCGCACGTCGATCGCCCGCCCGCCGACCTTCAGCGCCATGCGCCCGTCCTGCGGCACGCGCTTCTCGGCGATATCCAGCTTCGACATCACCTTGATGCGCGACACCAGCAGCGCTGCCAGCTTGCGCTGCGGTGCCAGAATCCGCCGCAGCGCGCCGTCGATGCGAAAGCGGATCACCAGCTCGCTCTCGTAGGTTTCGATGTGGATATCGGAGGCGCGCTCTTTGATCGCCTCGCTCAGTAAGGCGTTGATCAGGCGGATAATCGGCGCATCGTCCTGTTCGTCCAACAGGTCTTGCTGCTGCGGCAGCTCTTCGGCCAGCGCGTAAAAATCCAGTTCGCCGCCCAGGTCGTCGATCATTTTCTGCGCCTGGCCGCTTTCCTGCTGGTAGTGCGCCACCAGCCGTTGATCAAAAGCCTCCACCTCCAGCCGGGCCAGCGCCGGCTCGCCGGGCAGGCAGCGGTAGGCCTCCATCAACCCGGCGTGGCTCGTTTCAGGATGGCAATACATTTGGATGCCGCTCTGCCCATCGACGGCCAGCACGCCATGCTGGCGCGCCCAGGCGAAAGGCAGCAGCGGCCCCGCGGAACGGCGCTTCACGGGCGTGCTCCCCGCGGATAAAACGCGTCGATACTGGCAACGGTGGCGAGAAACGCCCGATTGTCGAGCGCCTTCTTATCGCCGGCGATCTCGCCGCGCAGCGCGTCATTCAGCTCACGATCGTCCTGCTGCTCGGCGTCGAACTTGCCTAACTTGCGTTGGCTCTGCCGGGCATACCCCTCGGTGCTGCGAATGATGGTCGGGCGGATAAACAGCATCAAATTGCGCTTGCTCGCTTTGGTGGCGGTCGAGCGAAACAGCGCCCCCACCAGCGGGATCTTGCCGAGGATCGGCACGCTGCTCTCCAGCTCCGAGTTGGACTTGTCCAACAGGCCGCCCACCACCACGGTTTCGCCGCTGTCCACCAGCACCGTGTTGTTAACCGTGCGGATATTGAAGGTCGCCCCCAGCGAATCCGGCGTGGCGCCGGCGCTGTCGGCAACGCTGGAGACCTCCTGTTCGATCTGCAGCAACACGGACTGGCCCTGGTTGATCTGCGGTTTGACCTTGAGTTTGATCCCCACCGTCTTGCGCGACACGGTGTTGAAGACGTTATCGCTGTTGGTGGTTTGCGAACCGGTCAGGATCGGCACATCCTGCCCGACGCTGAACTCCGCCTCGGCGTTATCCAGCGTGACGATGCTCGGCGTGGCCAGGATATTGTTTTGGTTGTTGCTGGCGATGGCGGACAGCAATACGCCCCAGTTACCGCTGTAGAAACCGGTCATCAGACCGTTGGCCTTGCCGAACACGTCGCTCATGCCATTTTCGAACCCCGCCGACACCCCGGGCGCCGAGCCGGCGAACTGCGTGCCGCCGCCGTATTTGTTGGCCCACTGCACGCCGATGTTCAGCCCCTGCCCATCCTGCACTTCGACGATCACCGCTTCGACCAGCACCTGCGCGCGGCGCACGTCGAGCTTGGCGACCACCGCCTCCAGATCGCGCATCACGTCCGGCGCGGCGGTGATGATCAGCGCATTGGTCTGCTCATCGGCCTTGATCACCACGTTTTTCAGCAGCGCCACGTTGGCGGCGGCGCTCTCTTTCTCGTTTTGCAGGCCCGCACTCACGCCGGTCAATACCTCGACCAGGCTCTGCGCCTTGGCGTATTTGAGCGGAATAACCTGGGTATTGCCCTGGGTGACGCTCTTGTTATCCAGCTGATCAATCAGTTCTTTGGCGTGTTCGCGGGCCCGATCGTCCCCGGCGATCATCACGCTGTTGGTTCGCTCATCCGCCACCAGCCGCAGCGAGCTCGCGCCGGCCGTACGCCGCTTGCCCTCTTCGCGAAACAGTTCATTCACCATGCGCGCGATCTCCGGCGCCGCCGCATGCTTCAGCGCGAGGGTCTCGACCCGATTGCCGTCGTCCTGATCCATCTCCCTGACCAGCTCGAGCAGGCCGTTGACCACGCTGGCCCGCCCGGTGATCAACAGCGCGTTGCCCTGCTCGTAATGCGCCACGCTGCCCACGCCGATGCTGTCGTTAAGCTGGCGCAATATCGGCGAAACGTCCTTGGCCGCGATATTGCGCAGCGGCACCACGCGCATCACCACCTCATCCCCTTCGGCGATCGCCTCTGCGCCGTTTTGCGCCAGCGCGGCTCTTTTTCCCTCTTTGGCGGCAATCACCTTCAGGACGTTGTTGGGCATGCCGATGACCGTATAGCCATAGACGTCCAGCACGTTGAGAAAGAACTGGTAATACTGTTTCTCGTCGAGCTGTTCGTAGCTGCGCACCGTGACCTTACCTTTCACCGCCGGATCGATAATGATGGTTTTGCCCAGGTTTTTACTGACCGTATTGATAAATTCCTGAATGTCCGTGCCTTTGAAATTGGCAGAGAATTGCTCCGCGCGCGCCGCGCCGCCCAGCGCGATCATGACGGCCGCCGCCGCTAATGCGCGCCATAAGCCGGCGCTCCAGCCTGGGCCAGAACGATAAATGAAATGCGTAATCACAATGTCGCCTTATGCTATGAAACACCCCGCGCCGAAACGGCGCGCCGGCTACTCTTTAAACGTCAGCGTGGCGTAATAGCCGTTTTCATCGAGCAGTATTTTATTTTTCACTATCCGCACGATAACGGCATTGCTGCCGGCCAGACGGTCGCCAACGCCATAACCGGTTTGCTTGCCGCCATGCTCGACGATGACCAGGCTTTTTTTGGCGTTGTCGCTGAACAGCAGGCCGGCTATCTTGCCGAGCGCTGCGGCTTCCGGCGCGTTAGCCAGCAGCTCGGCACCGATCGCCCATTCGCCGACTTTATACCCGTGCGCCTTTTCGCCGTTTTTCGCCGCTTGATAGCGGCCAAACCAGTGCGCGACATGAATTTTTCCGATGTCATCTTCCTGAGGAAAGACACTATGACGCACCGGCCCGCGCGCGTTTTCACGGCTCGGCTCAACGGGCGCGCCATCCCCGGCCACCATTCGCCATCCCAGCTGGAGCATGAATGCCAGATTTATCAGGCAGAAAAGTAGAATAAGAAGGTCTGTCAACCGCTTGCTCACGTGCCCCCCGGTTATTCAACGGTGTCAACGCTAAGCGGAAATACCGACCACCATCGCGACAGAAAACAGCAGCGTGATGATCAGGGCCACTTTATAATTCACGGCGTCCAACCACGTTCGCCGGCGCTTATTAGCCGATGGCGACGGGCATTCCCCCTGCAAATTAACGGCCGCGCGCTCGCAGGCCTGAAAGCTCAGCATCACGCCAAATCGGGGAATGGTCTTGATCACCTCGCCGGGAATACCGTGGCGTGAGAGCAAAGAACGGCATTGGAATATCATCTGATAATAGTTGTTGTCGCTGATGGTCTCATGATTGCAAAACCAGACCGCGCGAATAATGTCGTTCTTCTTATAAATACCGCTCAACAGGCACAGCATGAAGCGCCGCTGTAATTCGGTCATTTCAATGAGCACATTCTCTTTTTTAAACAACAGCGTTTTTTCATTGTTGTTTAATATCACCAACTCATTTTCCAACAGAGTCTCGTTCAGGGCAATGTTATGTATGTCCATCTCTCGCCTATCAGTTTAATGAAGTCCAAAGGCTCTTGTGCCATCACCTTTGCACGCATGCGGCGAGATGCATTTTCAATGAAAATTAATAGTTCGCCGTTTCAAGAGCGGCCTCAATTAATCATGCGAAAAACATTCATGCAACTTATTTCTTTAATATAAACAATATAAAATTAATATGGCTACACCGCATCGCCTTAGATTCATTAAATCATTTAAAAACATGATGATAGCCGTTTTTGTAAAATAGCTAAATCACCATTAAATTTGATTAACAATGAAAAAATAGGCATTCACGCATAATAACCCATGTTATTAGCTGCGTGCGAAAAAGGCAGGACACGAGGATATAAAAGGTAACCAGAATACACCTTAACCCATATAAAATAACATGCACATCAGGATTCAATATTGCATAAAAACATCGGCGAGTAGGCATCGCTAAACATCAACGTATTCTTATCCACGCTGCGAATATGATAAAACGTCGATTCAGTGCTGAAAAAGTAAGTATACACCTCGTCCGGCAAGGTATCACGCGGCGAATAATTCACCTCGCCATAGTGGAAGCGATAAAAACTGCCTTGCGAGACGTAGCTGAAGTTAACCCGTCGGTTGACGAAATACTTCTCTTCGCCATCGTTGGCCAGGCCCGACAGCATCATCACGCCCTTATCGCCGGACAAAAAGATGTAGTTTATTTTTAGCGACAGCTGGATATCATCGTGCGCCGCCTGCGCGTCCAGCGAATTGAAATAATTAAACGTGGCGTTCGCTTCGCAGGACAAATCGCCGAAGCCATGATGGCTGCGCACCAGGGAATACACCACGCTGCCGGTCAACACGCACAGGCCGACCAGCGTGGCTGACAAGATATTTAACTTTTTTTCCATGCCCGGATGTACTCGCTCTCACAATTATGCAAAACGGCCGCACTGTCCTTCGTGCATTTGGCGATAAACTGGCGTCCGCTGTCTTCACTGGCATTATGAGAACGGTTAACCTTGGTGATGATAATCTCACCGGGGCGGCAACGCTGGCCATAAAGATCCTTACGGATCAAGAACTGCAAATAGTCGTCCTGATGATTCTCCAAAAAATGGCCGGCATAGTAGATCGGGCAGCCGTTCACCGTACCGACGTAAGACAATACCTGCTTCTTTTCACTGTCGCGATGATGTTTGTAATAGATGAAGCACAGCGCCAGAAAAGATAATGGCACGACGATCGATAAGCTGCGCAGCAGAATAAAAAAATAATGGGGGGTATTTTTTGACGCCGCAGCGGATGCGGGCGATGTAGCGGGAACGTCCGCGGCGTGGGGAGGCTCAGGCAAATCAATCCGCAGCCGCTCTATCGATATTATTCTATTGAGTCTATACCCCTTTTTAGAGAGGGTAACGATCAGGCGCTCGTTGAAACCGACAGACGTCAAGGCCCGCCGCGTCAGGCTGATATATTGATTTAACGTCGCGGAAGAAGCGCTCAAGCCGTGATCGATCCAAACCTGTTGCAACAGCGTTTCCCGGCTTACCGCCTCGTGGCCATGCTCGAGCAAGCATTTGAATACTCTCGAATTGACGCTGGATAAGAAAACTTCCCGTCCCTTCTTTATACTCTTCAATGAACCGTTTTCAGTGTTAAATGTAATATCTTTATCAATGATATAAATCATGTTCAGCCTGACAGCGCACACGGGTTATTATTTAAACTTATTCAGCCAGTTCGTCGACCGCCGCGAAGCGCGGATAGTTTTTTCGCAACGAGAATAAACCATACTAACGCCATCCCAACAGGCGTGCAACTTTAAGAATTTTCCCTATCCCTGCGTCATTATTTGTCCCACAAATAACGATATAAACGCTATTTTTTCACCGTCATCGGATCTGTTGGCAACAATACATTTGGTCACGGGAGGAGAAGGGCAAAAACGGCGCAGAGGAAAAGATTCACGCTCGCGGCGTACGAAATGACGCTTGCGCAGCTTGTCGACATAAGGAATAACGGGGATAAGCGTTTTGCGGGCCGCAAAATGGGTGGGGACCCTGCCAGCTACATCCCGGCACACACGTCACCTGCTGCGGCTGCTTCCTTCCGGACCTGACCGAGTTCACAAGTTAGTGTTGCGGGAGAACCAACAGGGCCCCCATTGACGGCTTCTGTACTCCGAAGCGGTGGGCATTATCGGCGATGCCCCATCAAATAGCAAGCCAACCGGGGTTAACCGCTGTTTTCTTACCCACCTGCGCTGTGGCACACTCTTCGCCTGGGTTTTGAGTCACGCAGGAACAGCAATATGCAACCAGAAGACGCCTCTTTCAGCCAGCGGGTTTTCCATATCGTGGCCGCCATCCCGTTCGGCAAAGTCACCACCTACGGCGAAGTCGCCCGGCTGGCCGGCTCGCCGCGCGCCGCGCGTCAGGTCGGGGGCGTGCTGCGGCGTTTGCCGGAAGGCAGCACGCTGCCCTGGCACCGGGTGATCAACCGGCACGGACAGATCTCGCAGCAGGGGGAGGATTTTCAACGGCAACGGCAGGCATTGCTGGCGGAGGGGATTATTTTCGGCCCGCACAGCACGGTCGATTTCGATCGCTACGGCTGGCGCTGGTAAAACAAAACAGCCTTTGGCCGAAGCGCAAAGGCTGCTGATTTCATCTTGCTGTACCGCAGTAAGCTTACTGCATGGCGGTTGGCGCAGCCTGAATCGGCACACCCTGAACCGGAACCAGCAGCAGATCGGCACGGGTGCCGTTGCGGTTAACCACTTCCTGGATGGTGTCGGTAATAAACATCAGTCGCCCGTTGACCGTCACCGCCGCGCTCAGAATGATACGCGCATTCGGTTGGATGTCGGACGGGTTGTACGGCAGCGTAAAGCTGAATGGCGCCTGCTGCCCTTCAGTACGTACCGCGCGCTGTGCAATCACTTTGGACGGCGCATCCGCCAGCGAGGCGTCAGAGAGGGTGACCGTCAGTACGGCGTCCGGCGGCAGCGCAATGCGCTGACGTATATTAACCGAACCTGTCACCGCCGGGCCCTGAATCTGCGTTTGCGCAGCCGCCGGGTTACCGGCCGCCTGGGTAGGCACATCAGCACTCTTTTGCGCGCATCCCGCCAGCGTGATCGTCAGTGCCGCGGCACCGCCTACGATTTGCCAGAGTTTCATGGATCGGTCTCCTTTTTTATTATCAACATGTTGGTGGCTTTCACCACATCACCTATTAAACCTAGCACAAAACACTGATAAATCCACTTTGTCCCGCCTATTAATCACTTAAACAACCCAAGGCGTCCACGATTAAGAGCATTCTCATCGGCCCTTTAACGCAAAATGTTGACGCCGCGCCGTGATATTCCGCACACTGCGCAAAATGATTATTAGAAAGGTAATAACTTTATGAGCCAGGCATTGCAAAACCTCCTCGATCTGCTGGATCTGGAGAAAATCGAAGAAGGGTTGTTCCGCGGCCAGAGTGAAGATCTGGGGCTGCGCCAGGTGTTCGGCGGGCAGGTGGTCGGCCAGGCGCTGTACGCCGCCAAACAGACGGTGCCGGACGAACGCAGTGTGCATTCGTTCCACAGTTACTTCCTGCGCCCGGGCGACAGCAGCAAGCCTATCGTTTACGACGTGGAAACCCT
This sequence comes from Serratia sp. CY27727, assembly GCF_052169275.1. Taxonomy (NCBI): domain Bacteria; kingdom Pseudomonadati; phylum Pseudomonadota; class Gammaproteobacteria; order Enterobacterales; family Yersiniaceae; genus Serratia; species Serratia sp. CY27727. The sequence goes on from NZ_JBJNLB010000007.1 coordinate 211,968, forward strand.
GCGCGATGGCAACAGCTTCAGCGCGCGCCGCGTCAGCGCCATCCAGCACGGCAAACCTATCTTCTATATGACCGCCTCCTTCCAGAGCCCGGAAGCGGGTTTCGAGCATCAGAACCTGATGCCGGACGTGCCGCCGCCGGAAGGGCTGCTGTCCGAGTCAGAGATCGCCCAGAAACTGGCGCATATGCTGCCGGAAAAAGTGCGCGAAAAATTTATCGGCCAGAAGCCGATCGAAATGCGCCCGGTGAAATTCCACAACCCGCTGAAAGGCAGCGTGGAAGAACCGCATCGCTACGTGTGGTTCCGCGCCAACGGCAGCATGCCGGACGATCAACGCATCCACCAATATCTGCTGGGCTACGCGTCGGACTTTAACTTCCTGCCGACGGCGCTGCAGCCGCACGGCGTCGGCTTCCTCGAGCCGGGCATGCAGGTGGCCACCATTGACCACTCGATGTGGTTCCACCGTCCGTTCCGCATGGATGACTGGCTGCTGTACGCGGTGGAGAGCTCCTCCGCCTCCGGCGCACGGGGCTTTGTGCGCGGCCAGATCTACACCCGCGACGGCGTACTGGTCGCCACCACCGTGCAGGAAGGGGTGATTCGCCAGCGCGACGCCTGATCCGCAATATAAAGAAAGGGGCGATGTTTCCATCGCCCCTTTTAGCTTCATCATTATTTTAGTCTTTAGCGCACTGCCCTGCTTCGAGTCTTATTGGTTGTAGGCGCTTTCGCCGTGGCTGTTGACATCCAGCCCTTCGCGTTCCTGCTCTTCCGGCACTCTCAGCCCCACCATGGCGCCCGCGATCTTGAAGGCGATAAAGGCGGCGACGCTCGACCACACCAGCGTGATCAGCACGCTCACCAGCTGGATCCAGACCTGGTGGCCCATCGTCACGCCTTCGGCGTAGCCGGTGCCGCCCAGTGAAGAGGCGGTGAACACGCCGGTCAGCAGGCAGCCGACGATGCCGCACACCCCGTGCACGCCGAATACGTCGCAGGTGTCGTCCACTTTCAGCCATTTTTTCAGCGTTACGACGCCCCACAGACCGGCGACGCCGCCCACCAGGCCGATGATCAACGCCCCGCCCACGCCCACGGTGCCCGCCGCCGGCGTCACCGCAACCAACCCGGCGATCATGCCGGAGCAGGCGCCCAGCAGCGAAGGCTTGCCGCGCAGCACCCATTCGGCGAAGGTCCAGGAGAGAATGGCGCCCGCGGTGGCAACCACGGTGTTGAGGAATGCTAGGGCCGCAATGCCGTTGGCCGCGCTGGCGGAGCCGGCGTTGAAGCCGAACCAGCCGATATACAGGATCGACGCCCCGGTAAACACCATCGGCAGGTTGTGCGGTTTGAAGGCCTCTTTACCGAAGCCGGCGCGCTTGCCGATCAGGTAGGCGCCGATCAACCCGGCGCTGGCGGCGTTGATGTGCACCACGGTGCCGCCGGCGAAGTCCAATGCGCCGTCGGCGGCCAGGTAGCCGCCGCCCCACACCATGTGCGCGATCGGCAGGTAAGACAACGTGAACCACAGGATCGCGAAGATCAGCACCGCCGAGAAGCGAATGCGTTCGGCGAAGCCGCCCACCACCAGCGCCACGGTGATACAGGCGAAGGAGGCCTGGAAGGCGACGTGGATCATCTGGCTGATGCTGCCGGTGACGCTGTCGATACCGATGCCTTTCAGCATCGCCGTCTCGAATCCGCCGAACACCGCATTGCCTTCGCTGAACGCCAGGCTGTAGCCATACAACACCCACAGCACGCAAACCAGCGCGAAGGTGACGGTGACCTGCGTCAGCATCGACAGCACGTTTTTGCCGCGCAGCAGGCCGCCGTAAAACAGCGCGATGCCGGGCAGCGTCATGAACAGCACCAACGCGGTGCAGATCATCATAAAGGCGTTGTCGGCCTTATCAGCGACCGCCGGAGCGGCCAGGGCCAAAGAAGGAACCAGGGTTACCGAACTCAGGCCCAACATGGATAACAGTCTTTTCATTATCAATCATCCCCATCACTTAACTGAGTTCGCGGTTACAGTGCCGATTCGTCGGTTTCGCCGGTGCGAATGCGGATCACGCGTTGCAACTCGGCAACGAAAATTTTGCCGTCGCCGATTTTGCCGGTGTAGGCGGCTTTGCTAATAACATCAACCACTTCATCCAACTGATCGTCGGCGATGGCGATGTCGATTTTGACCTTGGGCAGGAAGTTGACGTTATACTCGGCGCCGCGATACAGCTCGGCGTGCCCCTTCTGGCGGCCAAAGCCCTTCACTTCGGTTACGGTCAACCCCTGAATGCCCACGGAGGACAGGGCCTCGCGCACGTCCTCCAGCTTGAACGGTTTGATTACCACGGTCACCAGCTTCATATTGCCCCTCCACGAATTAAGCCCAAACTCACCCCTGGTACGCCTCTTATGTAGCAAGGGCTGTGCCAAATTTAATTTTTCATGGCGATTCAGCGGATTAGCGGGCGCGCGGGCGCCCCCGCGACGCAGCGCCGCACCGATACCTTGAATGGGTTAAATAATGCGCACTGATTTGGTGCGCATCGCGTCGAAAGAGTGCAGAAAGGGGGCGTGACGCAGGCGGGTTGCCTGCTTGTGGTGCGAGGGAAAGAAACAAGGGCCGCGATCGCGGCCCATGCTCAGGCGGGTTGGCTCTCCTCGCGCACCGCTTCCGCCAGCTGCTCGCCCGCCAGCTGCAGCTGATACATCTGGTAGTAGCGCCCCTGCTGCGCCAGCAGCTGCTGATGGTTGCCCTGCTCTACCGCCTGGCCGCGATGCAGCACCAGGATGGAATCGGCATCGACGATGGTCGACAGCCGGTGGGCGATCACCACCAGCGTGGTGTGCTCGCGGATCGCACGCAGCGCGCGCTGGATCGCCTGTTCGGTGCCCGAGTCGATGTTGGCGGTCGCCTCGTCGAGGATCAGGATCTGCGGCGCCTGCACCAAGACCCGTGCCATCGCCAGCAGCTGTTTCTGCCCGACCGACAGGTTATTGCCCTGCTCTCCCAGCCGGGTGTGAATACCCTGCGGGAAGCCGCGCACCAGATCCGCCAGCTGCACCGTTTCCAGCGCCCGCCACACGGCCTCTTCCTCGATGTTGCGCCCCAGCGTGACGTTAGCCAGCACCGAATCGGCGATCACCACCGGATCCTGCTGCACCATCGCCACGCCCTGGCGCAGCGTGCGGTGCGACAGGCTGGAGATCGGGCGGCCATCGAGGCGCACTTCCCCTTCGCTGACCGGGTAATAGCCCATCAACAGGTTGGCCAAGGTGCTCTTGCCGCTGCCGGTATGCCCGACCAGCGCCACGAAGCCGCGCGAAGGCACCGCCAGCGAAATGTGCTGCAGCACCTTTTTGTCCGCACGGTAGGCGAAGCTCAGATCGGTGATGTCGATGCGGCCACCGGCCAGCGGACGATCGTCGGCGCCGTAACTCTGCTGGCTGCGATCCATCAGCTCGAAAATGCGTTCGCCGGCCACCACCGCCTGCTGCAGGATCGACTGCTGTGACGTCAGCTCGATCAGCGGTTCGTTCAGGCGCCCCAGGTAATTGATGAAGGCGTAGAGCACGCCGACGCCAATCACGCCTTCGCCGCTGAAGCCGAACAGCATCAGCAGGCCGCACAGCACCAGCGCCGAAAACAGGCTGAGCAGCGGCCGCAGCAGAAAACCGTCGAGCCGCAGGGTCTGCATACGCGCCAGATAGTGCGACTGGCTGGCGGCGCTCATGCGCTCGCCGAAGCGCACCTGCTGGCGGAACTGCTGAATCACGCCCATGCCGTTGATCACTTCGTTGAAGCCGTCGTTGATGTCCGCCAGATAGCTGCGCACCCGGCGCACGATCGGCGTGCTGTAGTATTGATAGATGCCCATCACCACGAACACCGCCGGGAAGATGCAGACCGCCACCAGCGCCATGCGCCAGTCGAGGCTGAACATCGCCACCAGCATGGCGCCGATCAGCGCGGCGCTTTTCAGCACCGTGGAGACCACCATCACGTACAGATCCTTGATCACCTCGGTGTCGTTGGTGACGCGCGAGATCAATTGCCCGACCGGCTGCGTGTCGAAGGCGCTGAGCGGCTGGCGCAGCGCGGCGTCCATCACGTCGGTGCGCAGCCGCTGCACCACGCCCACCGCAGCCTGGTTGAACAGCAGCGCCTGGAAGTAGTGCAGCGCCGCCGCCAGCAGCTCCAGCAGAATGTAAGCCGCCGCCAGCCCGCCGACGATCGTCAGCGGCAGTTGCCCTTTGGCGACGTAGTTATCGATGAAATAGCTCACCAGGATCGGCCCGGCGACTTCCGCCGCCGCCGCGATCCACAGCATCAGCACCGCCAGTCCCAGCGGTTTGCGGTACGGCGAGCCGTAGGCCAGCAGCCGCTTCAGCGTCGGCCACAGCTTTTGCACTTTATTCATCGGCCAACGCCTCCTCGCCGTTTTCCGGCGCTTCGTCCAGCGCCGCTTCCAGCTGCTGATAACGGTACATATCGCGATACCAGCCCGGCTGCGCCGCCAGCGCCGCATGATCGCCGCGCTGCGCCACGCCACCGTGCTGCATCACCAGGATCTCGCCGGCTTCGGTCAACGCCGACAGCCGGTGCGCGCTGATGATCACCGTGCGATCTTGCCCCCAGCTGCGCAGGTTGTGCAGGATCTGGTGTTCGGTGCGGCCGTCCACCGCCGACAGCGCGTCGTCGAGGATCAGGATCTCCGCATCCAGCAGCAGCGCGCGCGCAATGGAGATTCGCTGTTTCTGCCCGCCCGACAGCATCACGCCGCGTTCGCCCACCTCGGTGTCATAGCCCTGCGGCAACCGCAGAATGTCCTCATGGACGCTGGCCAACCGCGCCGCCTGTTCGATCTGCGCCTGCGTCGCCCCCGGATGGCCCAGCGCGATGTTGTTCGCCACGGTATCGGAGAACAGGAACGGCGTCTGGCTCACCACCGACAGCCGCGAACGCCAGTCGTCGAGTTTGACCTGCGGCAGCGGCAGGCCGTGATAGCGGATCTGCCCTTGATCGACGTCGAACTGGCGCTGGATCAGCGACAGCAGCGTCGATTTGCCGGCGCCGGTCGGCCCGCACAGCCCCAGCATTTGCCCCGGTTTCAGCGTCAGCGCCACATCATGCAGCGCCGGGTGCGGGTTTTCCGGGTAGTGGAACGCGCGGATATCCACGTCCAGCACGCCGCGCCCGGCCGGCAGCGCCTGCGGGCCGTCCTGCACCGCCGGCGCCTCGTCGAGCAGGCTGCGGATGCGGCTGTAGGCCGCGCTGCCGCGCTCGACGATGTTGAACATCCAGGCCAGCGCCAGCATTGGCCAGATCATCAGGCCGAGGTACATCACAAAGCTGGTCAGCTGCCCGAGCGTCAACGAACCGTTCACCACCATCCAGCTGCCGCCGCCGATGGCCAGCAGGTTAGAGGCGCCGATGGCGATATAAATGGTCGGATCGAAGCGCGCATCCACCCGCGCCACGTGCATGTTCTTGGCGCCGGTCTGCGCCGCGACGTCGGCAAAGCGGTTGGATTGGTGATCTTCCAGCCCAAAGGCCTTGATCATGCGGATGCTGGTCATGCTTTCCTGCGCCTGATCGTTCAGGCTGGAAAACGCCGCCTGCGCCGATTTAAAGCGCTGGTGCAGCTGGTCGCCGTAATATTTGATGGCGATCGCCATCAGCGGCATCGGGATCAACGCCAGCACCGTCAGCTGCCAGCTGATTTGGGTGCTCATCACCACCAGCACCACCAACCCCATCACCAGCGAATCGACCAGCGTCAGCACGCCTTCGCCGGCGGCGAACACCACGCGGTCCACGTCGTTGGTGGCGCGCGCCATCAGATCGCCGGTGCGGTGGCGCAGGTAGAACGCCGGGTTTTGCCGGCTGAGCTGGCGGTAAAAGTTCTCGCGCAGCTCGACCGCCAGCTGGTAGGACGCGCCGAACAGCAATACCCGCCACACATAGCGCAGCAGGTAAACGACGATCGCGGTGCCGATCATCAGCCCGAGCCAGGCCATCAGCACGCCGGTAGACATTTGTTTTTCGGTGACGCCGTCCACGATGATGCCGACCAGCTTAGGCGGCAACAGTTGCAGGATGGCGATGACGATCAGCAGCACCACCGCCCCGAGGTAGCGGCGCCACTCCCGGCGGAAGTACCAGCCGATTTGAGCAAATAATCTCACGCAGTTTGATTCCAGGATTTTATGGGATTTGTCTCTTTTTCTGCTTCAGCGGAGCAGGATACCACCGTTGAGCCGCCCGTCCGGTGAACTTTTCACTCCGGCACCGGCAATGCAGTGGTGTATTTGATTTTTTCCATGGCAAAGCTCGAGGTGACGTCGATGAGGCCCGGTACGCCGTTCACCAGGCGCTTATAAAAGCCGTCGTAGCTTTTCATGTCCGCCACTTCGACCTGCATCAGGTAATCGTACTCCCCCGCCATGCGGTAGAACGCCAGCACCTCGGGCATCTGGCTGGTCAACTGCACAAACGCCTGATACCACTCGCTGCTGTGCTGCTGGGTCTTGATCAGCACGAACGCCGTCAGCCCCAGGCCGAGCTTTTCGTTATCCAGCAGCGCCACCCGGCCGCGGATATAGCCCTCGTCTTCCAGGCGCTTCAGGCGTTTCCAGCACGGCGTCGAGGTCAAATTGACCGCATCGGCCAGCGCCTGCAGCGACTGGGTACAATCTTGCTGCAGCATGCACAGCAGCTTACGGTCTGTTTTATCTAACATAGCGGCCACCAGGAGAAAAATTTTCTCCCATTAGGCGATTAAACAGGAAAAATGGCAATCCTTTTTTCCTGCCGACAGGCTATGCTACGCCATAAACCAGCCCCCTATTCTGAGGCCAAATCATGACAAACTCTTGGGTAAAATATGCTATCGGTGAAATAGAAGCGGATTTTCAGCGCTCCGCCGATACGCACCTGATTCGCCTGAACCTGCCGGCGTTTCCCGGCATCTGCCTGTATCTGAAAGATGAGAGCACCCACCCGACCGGCAGCCTGAAACACCGTCTGGCGCGCTCGCTGTTCCTTTATGGCCTGTGCAACGGCTGGATCACCGAAAACACCACCATCATCGAGGCCTCTTCGGGCAGCACCGCGGTGTCCGAAGCCTACTTCGCCCGTCTGATCGGCCTGCCGTTCATCGCGGTGATGCCGTCCTGCACCGCGCGCCGCAAGGTGGAACAGATCGCCTTTTACGGCGGCCGCTGTCACTTCGTCGATCACGCCGCCCAGATCTACGCCGCCTCCGAACAGCTGGCGAAAGAGCTGAACGGCCACTATATGGATCAGTTCACCTACGCCGAGCGCGCCACCGACTGGCGCGGCAACAACAACATCGCCGACAGCATCTTCCGCCAGATGGCGCGCGAACCCTTCCCGGTGCCGAAACACATCGTGATGAGCGCCGGCACCGGCGGCACCTCCGCCACGCTGGGGCGCTACATCCGCTATCAGGGGCACGATACGCAATTGACGGTGGTCGATCCGGAAAATTCGGTGTTCTATGACTGCTTCCACCACGGCGATCGCACCCTGATCGGCAGTTGCGGCAGCCGTATCGAAGGCATCGGCCGCCCGCGCGCCGAGCCGTCGTTCATCCCGTCGGTGGTCGACAACATGCTGCGGGTGCCGGATGCCGCCAGCGTCGCCACCATTCACTGGCTGGAAGGCGTGCTCGGCCGCAAGGTTGGCGCTTCCACCGGCACCAACGTCTGGGGGGCGCTGCAGTTGGCGAAACAGATGCGGGAAAACGGCGAGCAAGGGTCGATCGTCACCCTGCTGTGCGACAGCGGCGAGCGTTATCTGGATACCTATTACAACCCGGAATGGGTCAGCAATAACATCGGCGATCTGCAGCCGTATCTGGCGCAGCTGGCGGATTTGTAACGCCAGGCTGCGGATAAAAAAAAGCCGGGTAGTCATACCCGGCCGGCTGTAAGGAGAACCTCATTCTTCGGGGGAATAGGTGAGGCAAGGTGAACGCAGCCAATGTTGTAAATAGTGAGCCACCGCCTGTTGTTGGCAATGGCCGATAACCGGTAGCTGCGGCAGCAGGGATTTCAGCTGCGGCAGGGCGTTGCCCATCACCACGCCGTGCCCCACCGCCCCCAGCATCTCTTTGTCGTTCATCGCGTCGCCGAACGCCATGCAGTCGGCCATCGTCAGCCCCAGATGGCGGCTCAGCCGATCCAGCGCCGTGCCCTTATTGCAACCGAGCGGCAGCACCTCCAGGCAGTCGTAGGCGGAAAAGCACAGGTCTGCCTCGTCACCCAGCTGCGCCCGCAGCTGCACCTGCAACGCCAGCAGCTCCTCATGCGGCGCGACAAAGCACACCTTGCTGTTGCCGAACGCCGGCAGGCGGCGCACGTCGGCCAGCTGAAAACGAAAGCCGCTCAGGTGGTGCGCCCGCAGCATCTCTTCCGGCACGGGAAACTCGGTCAGCCAGCCTTCGTCGCGGAACACGTGCATGCTGGCGCGGGTGCGCCAATGATGATGCAGCACCTCTTCGGCGACCGCCGCCGGCAGATCGGTGGCGTGCAGCTGTTGGCCGCGGTTGTCATACACCCGCGTGCCGTTGCCGGTGATCAGGTAGCCCTGCAGCCCCAGCTGCGCCATGATCGGCTGCGCGTCGAGGTAGTGCCGCCCGGTGGCGAACGTCACCACCATCTCCCGCTCCACCAGCTGGTTCAGCACCGCCAGCGTTTCCGGGCCAACCCGGTGATCCGGCATCAACAGCGTGCCGTCCATATCGAAAGCTGCCAGGCGATACATAAAGACCTCTTGAATGTGAACGCGATTACAATCCGTGCAGTATGGGATGGTATTTGCGGAAGTAATAGTGAACAATTTTAGAAAACTGTTCCGGATTTCTTCCCATGCGCCTGGTTCACCGTCTCAGCCAATATCAACGCCTGTACCAACAGCTCGGCAGCGCGCCGGTCGCCGTGACCATCGGCGAGCTGGCAGCGATGTTCTACTGCAGCGAACGGCACGCCCGCACGCTGGTGCAACAGCTGCAGGATCAGGGCTGGCTGAGCTGGCATTCGCAGCCCGGCCGCGGCAAACGCGCCCGCCTGCATTGCCTGAAAACCCCGGATGAACTGCGCGCGCAGCTGCTGCAACAGCTGCTGCAACAGGGCAACCATCAGGGGGCGCTGGAGATGGCGCAGCTCGATCCGCAGCACCTGCAGGATCTGCTCAGCCCGCACCTCGGCGGGCAATGGCAGGCCGGCAGCCCGACGCTGCGCATTCCCTATTACCGCACGCTGGAAGCGCTCGACCCACTCACGCTGACCGGCCGCGCCGAGCAACATCTGGTATCGACCCTGCACGCCGGGCTGACGCGCCTGATGACCGGTAACCCGGAACCGCAGCCCGATCTGGCGCACCACTGGCAGATTGGCGAGCACGGCCTGCGCTGGCGCTTCTTTTTGCGCAGCCAGCTGCGCTGGCACAACGGTGAACCGTTGACCGGCCACCAGCTGCTGCAAACGCTGGAAAAACTGCAACACCACCCGCGCAGCCAACCGAGCCTGGCCAACGTCGCGCGCATCAGCCTGCCGCATCCGCTGTGCGTTCAGTTCGATCTGCATCTGCCGGATTACTGGCTGGCCCACCGGCTGGCGGAACTGCCTTGCCTGATGACCCACCCGGAACTGCCGGCCATCGGCGCCGGCCCGTTCAAGCTGACGCTGAATGAACCGCAGCTGGTGCGGCTGGAACAGCACGCCGGTTACCACCTGCAGCATCCGTATCTGGACACCATCGAATACTGGATCACCCCCGATCTGCCCACCGCCGCCCCCTACACCAGCTGCCAGCATCCGGTGCGCATCACCATCGGTCAACAAGACGATTTGGCGCAGGCCCGGCCGGTGCAGCGCAGCATGAGCCTGGGCTGGTGTTATCTGGCGCTGAACCTGCGCCACGGCGTGCTGAGCGAAGCCCAGGGGCAAAAGCTGCTGATGCTGATCCAGCAGTCCGGCCTGCTGAGCCATCTGCCGATCCCCAACAGCGTGATCACCCCCAGCCATGAAATGCTGCCCGGCTGGCGCATCCCCCGCCAACAGGTCGAAGAGGACGTCGCCCTGCCCGCCCGGCTGACGCTGTTGTATCGGCCGCCGGTCGAGCTGGAAACGGTGACGGCCGCGCTACAGCGGCTGCTCGCGCAGCACGGCTGCGAGCTGGAAGTGCGCTACTACGCCGGCAAGCGCTGGCAAAGCGAGGAACAGATCGCCCAGGCCGACCTGCTGCTGGCGGACAACCTGATCGGCGAAGCGCCGGAGGCGACGCTGGAGAGCTGGCTGCGGCAGGATACGCTGTGGCGCGGCATCCTGACGGAAAGCCGCTGGCAACAGCAACAGGACACGCTGCGGCAGATCCAGCAGCTGCAGGCGCAGCAACCGCGCTTCGCACAACTGCAGGCTTATTATCAACGGCTGATGGCCGCCGCCATCATCACGCCGCTGTTTCACTACCAGTATCAGATCAGCGCGCCGCCGCGCATGCATGGCGTCACGCTGACCGCTCACGGCTGGTTCGATTTTTGCCAGGCGTGGCTGCCGCCGCCGGTGGACGACGCCCCGGCCTGAGCCGAACCGCCCTGCGCCTGGCGGCCCTTTCTGCTACTATTGTCGCCGCAACGCAATTTTATCCTGCCGCCCGAATGTGTATCGGGAGAGGCCAAAGCCCAAAAAGGTGATTTTATGAAGCGCGCGGTTGTCGTTTTCAGCGGTGGACAAGACTCCACGACCTGCTTGATCCAGGCATTGCAACAGTATGACGAAGTTCACTGCGTCACGTTCGATTACGGCCAGCGCCATCGCGCCGAGATTGAAGTGGCTCAGGAGCTGTCGGTGGCCCTCGGCGCCAAGGCGCACAAGGTGCTGGACGTAACGCTGCTCAACGAGCTGGCCGTCAGCAGCCTGACGCGTGACAATATCCCGGTTCCCGCCTACGATCCCAATCAGAAAAATGCGCTGCCGAGCACCTTCGTGCCGGGCCGCAACATCCTGTTCCTGACGCTAGCGGCGATCTACGCCTACCAGGTGGAAGCGGAAGCGGTGATCACCGGCGTGTGTGAAACCGATTTCTCCGGCTACCCCGATTGCCGCGACGAGTTCGTTAAAGCGTTGAACAAGGCGGTGACGCTGGGCATCGCCCGCGATATCCGCTTCGAAACGCCGCTGATGTGGCTGAACAAGGCCGAGACCTGGGCGCTGGCGGACTATTACCACCAGCTGGATCGCGTGCGCCAGGATACGCTGACCTGCTACAACGGCATCAAGGGTGACGGCTGCGGCGAGTGCGCCGCCTGCAACCTGCGCGCCAATGGCCTGACGCAGTATCGCGCCAATCAGGCGGAAGTGATGGCCGCGTTGAAACAAAAGGCCGGTCTGGCCTGAGGCAGTGACGGCGGCAGCTTCTGCCGCCCGTTCTCCCCCTGTTTACCGTGAGTTTTCCTGCGGCACAAGCGCCTCCAGATGCGCACGCAGTTCCCCCTCGAGCGGCAGCGCACGCTGCGTTTTCAGATCGACGCACACGAAAGTCAGCAGCGCGTCGGCCACCGGCGTCCCCGCCGGATCCTGCGTCACCTTTTGGCTCAGCACGCCGCTCTTGCCGTTGAGCTGCACCATCTGGCTGTCGATACGCAGCTTATCCCCCAATACCGCCGGGCTGCGGTAATTGATATTGATGTTCACCACGATGAAAGCGATGTTGTTTTCCGTCATCCAGCGGAACCCGGCCTCGTTCTCCAGCCACTCCCAACGAGCCTCTTCCAGAAACTCCAGATAGCGAGCATTGTTAACGTGCTGGTAAACATCAAGATGATAACCGCGAACTTTGATAAAGGTTTGCATAGGGAACGATCGCTCCTGCCTGGTGATTACAGAAAGAGGGAGCCGCGCTGGCTCCCTCGCCCGTTTGGTCAACGCGCCAAACTGGTAAGACCTGTAAAATGTAGCAGAGGAGTTTCGGCCTCAGCGGCATTTTGCCACGCAGCCGCGACCGGGATCACATTTTCAGCCGGGCGCGGTTCTTCTCAAACAGCGCCGGCCCGATGCCCGGCACCTCCTGCAACTGCTCAACCTGGGTGAATGGCCCATTCTGCTCGCGGTAGCGCACGATGCCTTCCGCCTTCTTCAGGCCGACGCCGCTCAAGGCGGCGGCCAGCTGTTCGGCGGTAGCCTGATTGATGCTGACCGCCGTTTCTTCGGCCACCCTGATCATCGTCTGTTGCCCGCCATTGCTCGTCGGCGTTGAGAGCATCGGCGCCGGCGCCTCGGTTTTTTCCGCCGCGGCGCCCGGCCCAGCCAGGCATAACAACAGCGCGGTCAGCGCGGCGTTAACGTGACGACGGTAACCGAAAAACGCTTTTTTCTCTGAATGTTGCATGCTGTATCCTCCTTGTGTGTGACAGCACGGTTACCTTGCCGCGGCGGCGGATATTCAGCAATCGGCGGATATCAGATGTGGAAAAGGCCGCGAAAGCGGCCTTTGTTTGTTGCACTGCGTTGCAGAAAAATGCGGCGATTACTGAGGCTGTTGCTCAGCGGCGCCCATTTTGATCTCGGCTTCTTTACGCAGACTCGCCAGCAGCGAATCGAAGGAGACGCCGGTCGCGCCCTCTTCCATCTTGCCAACGAAGGTTTTCATTTCGTCTTCCGGCAACGTGCCTGGCTTCACCGCATCGAGCGCGATCAGCACCACGTTGTCCTGACGATCCTGCGACATGCCGTATACCGGTTTACCGTCCTGCGGGTGCGGCAGCGCGAACACGCTCTCTACCAGCTGGCTGTCTTCCGGCGCGCGCGCCATCTTCTGCACGGCGCCAAAGCTCAGGCCGGCGGCTTTCATCGCCTCGTCGCCCTTGCCCTGCTTCAGCTCAACCAGCAGCTTCTCGCCCTGCAGCTTCGCTGCCTGCAGCGCCTTGTTGCGCTTCACCAGTTCCGCCACGCGGTCTTTCACCTGGTCGAACGGTTCGATGCCTTCCGGCTTGTGGCCGCTCACGCGCACCACGAAGGCGCGGTCGCCGTCTACGGTGATCACGTCGGAGTTGCTGCCCGGCGCGCCGTTCTCGCCGATCAGCGAGCCGTCGAAGATCGCCTGCACGACCGGCTTGAAGTTCAGCGCGGCAGGAATGTTGTCACGGGTGAACCAGTCGCTTTGCGCCGCTTTCACGCCGGCCGCTTCTTCAGCCGAGGCCAGAGATTCGTTGTCGCTGGTCGCCGCTTCGCTCACCTTTTGCTGCAGCGCGTAATACGCGTCTACCGCTTTCTCCTGCTGCACCTGCTTGGCGATGGCGTCATGCACTTCGCTCAGCGGCTTCACTTTCTCAGGTTCGATATCGTTCAAACGCACGATCAGGTAGCCGACGGAAGACTTCACCACGCCGGACAGCTGCCCTTTCTCGGTCAGGTTAGCCTGCTTCAGCTCGTCGGCGGTGGTTTCCGGCTCCAGCCAACCCAGCTCGCCGCCGGTGCGGCGTGAGATGATATCGGTGGATTTCTCTTTCGCCAGCGTGGCGAAATCGGCGCCCTTCTTCAGCTCGTCCAGCGCCGCGTTGGCTTCCGCCTCGGTTTTCAGCTGGATCACGCTGTAGTTTTTACGCTCCGGCTGGCCGTAGCTGCTCTTGTGCTGGTCGTAGTAAGCGCTGATGTCTTCTTCACTCACTTTCACCTTGTCCTGCATGGACGCAGCGTCCAGCGGGATATAGCTCACCTTCACCTGCTCAGGTGCGATGAAGCTGTTTTTGTTCTGATCGTAATACGCCTTCAGTTCGTCGTCGCCGGCGCTCTGTTTCGCCTGCAGCGCTTTCAAATCGATGGTCGCCAGGCGCACGTCGCGCTCCTGCAGCACCAACGCCGCCATGGCTTGCGATTCGGACGGCAGCACGAAGCCGGAATCGCCGAAGGCCTGGATCACCTGCTGATTGACCAACTGCTGGCGCATCGACTGCGCGAAGTTGTCGGCGGTGTAGCCCATGCGGCCGATCAGGTCGAGGTATTTGGCGTTATCGAACTGGCCGTTGGTCTGGAAGTAAGGCGCCTTGCGGATGGCGTCCTTGATCTGATCGTCGCTGACCGCCAGGCCCAGCTTCTTGGCGTACTGGTCGAGCAGCATGTTGTCGATCAACTGGGACAACACCTGACGGCGCATCTGCTGCATATAGCCTTCGTTGCCGGCCAGCGCGGAGAACTGGTCACCCAGCTGCTGCTGCATGCGGCTACGCTCGCTTTGGAAAGCCTGTTCCAGCTGAGCGCGCTCGATCGTCTGACCATTTACTTTCGCAGCATAATCGCCGGAGCCGCCGATCAGGTAGTTACCCACCCCGGTCAGAACGAATGACAGGATGATCAGGGCCAGGATGATTTTGAGCACGACGTGATTAGCAGCCGCGCGTAAATTGTCCATCATAGTGTGACAACACTCCGCTGTGATGTGGATTAACAACCCTTGTGCAGGCGCGTTCCCTGCGACAAAAATAAAAAAAGCGCATCAGTCCGATGCGCCTTGTATCTTACCTTACCAGCACCGCTGCGTCAGGTGATTGTTTATTACAAAACCCTGTTACGCTAAACGGTTAGACGCTAAATCAGTTTACAGCGTCTTTCAGCGCTTTCCCTGCACGGAAGGCCGGTACTTTGGCTGCCGCGATTTTGATCTCTTTACCGGTCTGCGGGTTGCGGCCGGTACGAGCCGAACGTTCACGCACGGTGAAGGAACCGAAACCTACCAGAGCCACGTCATCCCCTGCTTTCAGAGAGTCGGTAACGGAAGCGATTACTGCGTCTAAAGCACGTCCCGCTGCCGCTTTGGAAATATCAGCACCTGCGGCAATCTTGTCGATCAGTTGTGACTTATTCACTCTATCATCCCCTCTAGAATTCTATCGTCGCACCGAAAAATCCCTACGGTTGCGACAGCGCAGCTGTTATATCAATCCCATCGAACCTTGGCAAGCCACCGACTGCGTGGCAAAACGCGGGCCGACAGAGATCTAACTTAGCGGTACAAAAAAATACTGGCAAGTCCGAAATGGCTTGCCAGTATAAGTTTTATCAATGGTTTTTGCGATTCGTCACTATTTTGCCGCTACCGGCAGTGCGCCGAAGGCCGGGTTTTGCAACGCAATGTTCAAAACTTCATCGATTCGCTGCACCGGATGAATCTCCAGATCGGCGATAACATTGTCCGGAATCTCTTCCAGATCGCGCTTGTTCTCGTAAGGGATCAGCACGGTTTTGATGCCGCCACGATGCGCCGCCAACAGCTTCTCTTTCAGGCCGCCGATCGGCAACACCTGGCCGCGCAGCGTGATCTCCCCGGTCATCGCCACATCGGCGCGTACCGGGTTGCCGGTCAGGCAGGAGACCAGCGCGGTGCACATCGCGATACCGGCGCTCGGGCCGTCTTTCGGCGTCGCCCCTTCCGGCACGTGCACGTGGATGTCGCGTTTCTCGTAGAAATCGGCGTTGATGCCCAATTTCTCCGCGCGCGCGCGCACCACGGTCAGCGCCGCCTGAATCGATTCCTGCATCACTTCACCCAGGGAACCGGTGTAGGTCAGCTTGCCTTTGCCCGGCACGCAGGCGGTTTCGATGGTCAGCAGATCGCCGCCCACTTCCGTCCACGCCAGCCCGGTGACTTCGCCCACGCGGTTTTCGGTATCCGCACGGCCGTAATCGACGCGCTGCACGCCCAGGTAATCCTTCAGGTTGTCGCCGTTGATCTCGAGATGCTTGAGCTTCTTGTCCATCAGCAGCGTTTTCACCGCTTTACGGCACAGCTTGGAGATTTCACGCTCCAGGCTGCGCACCCCGGCTTCGCGGGTGTAGAAGCGAATGATGCCGATGATGGCGCTGTCGTCGACCGTCAGCTCGCCTTTTTTCAGCGCGTTGCGCTCAAGCTGCTTCGGCAGCAGGTGCTGCTTGGCGATGTTGAGCTTCTCATCCTCGGTGTAACCCGACAGGCGGATCACTTCCATACGGTCCAGCAGCGGCGCAGGAATGTTCATCGAGTTCGAGGTGGCGACGAACATCACGTCGGACAGATCGTAATCCACTTCCAGGTAGTGGTCGTTGAACGCCACGTTCTGTTCCGGATCCAGCACCTCCAGCAGAGCGGAGGCCGGATCGCCGCGCATGTCGGAAGACATCTTGTCGATCTCATCCAGCAGGAACAGCGGGTTCTTCACCCCGACCTTGGCCATCTTCTGGATCAGTTTGCCCGGCATCGAACCGATGTAGGTACGACGGTGGCCGCGGATTTCCGCTTCGTCACGCACGCCGCCCAGCGCCATGCGCACGTACTGGCGGCCGGTCGCTTTGGCGATCGACTGCCCCAGCGAAGTTTTACCCACGCCCGGCGGCCCCACCAGACACAGGATCGGCCCCTTGATTTTGCTAACGCGGCTCTGCACCGCGAGGTACTCGAGAATGCGATCCTTGACGCGCTCCAGGCCGTAGTGATCGGTATCGAGCACTTCCTGCGCCTTGTTCAGGTCTTTTTTCACCTTGCTGCGCGCATTCCACGGCACCTGCAGCATCCAGTCGATGTAGCCGCGCACCACGGTCGCTTCCGCCGACATCGGCGACATCATCTTCAGCTTTTGCAGTTCCGCTTCGGTTTTCTCGCGCGCCTCTTTCGGCATTTTCGCCGCATCGATCTTGCGCTTCAGCGCTTCGTGCTCGTCCGGCGCGTCGTCCATCTCGCCCAGTTCTTTCTGAATCGCCTTCATCTGCTCATTCAGATAGTACTCGCGCTGGCTCTTCTCCATCTGCTTCTTGACGCGGTTGCGGATGCGTTTCTCGACCTGCAGCAGGTCGATCTCCGATTCCATCATCGCCATCAGGTATTCCAGGCGCTCGGTGATGTCGGACATCTCGAGCACTGACTGCTTGTCGCTGAGTTTCAGCGGCATGTGGGCGGCGATGGTGTCCGCCAGGCGCGCGGCGTCGTCGATGCTGTTCAGTGAAGTCAGCACCTCCGGCGGGATTTTTTTGTTCAGCTTGATATAGCCTTCAAACTGATTGATCGCGGTGCGCACCAGCACTTCCTGCTCGCTCTCGTCGATCGACGGCGACTCAAGGTATTCCGCCTGCGCGGCGAAATGCTCACCGCTGTCGGACAGCGTAGTGATGCGCGCGCGCTGCAGCCCCTCGACCAGCACTTTTACCGTGCCGTCCGGCAGCTTCAGCATCTGCAGGATCGACGCTACGGTGCCAACCGAGAACAAGTCGTTAATGCCAGGTTCATCCGTTGAGGCCTCTTTCTGTGCCACCAGCATGATCTTCTTATCGTGATCCATTGCGGCTTCGAGGCACCGAATCGATTTTTCCCGGCCAACAAATAACGGGATCACCATGTGCGGATAAACCACCACGTCGCGCAATGGCAGAACGGGGATTTCAATGCGTTCGGAACGCTCAGGGTTCATAGAGCTCTCTCTTAGTTTAATTTCCGCCAGGTTGAGGGGGAATCTCATGAGACGCAAGCATCTAACGTTTCATAAAATCTGGTTAACGAGTATATGGGGATGAATCTCTTACATTCAACGGCAAGAATGCAGGAAAAAGAAATGGGGGATAAAATCCCCCATTTTGCTGATAACGCCCTGGTTTGACTGGCTAATTATTCGCCAGACGCCTGAGCTTCCGGCTTGCCGTAAATCAGCAGCGGTTTGGATTGGCCGGCGATGACCGACTCGTCGATCACCACTTTGTCTACGCTGTCCATCGACGGCAGATCGTACATGGTGTCGAGCAGCGCGCCTTCCACGATGGAACGCAGGCCGCGAGCGCCGGTTTTGCGCGCCATGGCTTTCTTGGCGATGGCGTTCAACGCTTCGTCGCGGAACTCCAGCTCCACGCCTTCCAGGTTGAACAGCGCCTGATACTGCTTGGTCAGGGCGTTCTTCGGCTCTTTCAGGATCTGAATCAGCGCGTCTTCGCTCAGCTCGCTCAGGGTCGCCACCACCGGCAGACGGCCGATGAACTCAGGGATCAGGCCGAACTTGATCAGGTCTTCCGGTTCGGCCTGCAGCAGCAGTTCGCCTTCGGTCGCCTTCTCGGACTCGCCCTTGACGGTCGCGCCGAAGCCGATGCCGGAGCCGGTGTTGACGCGCTGGCCGATCACCTTATCCAGGCCCGCAAATGCGCCGCCGCAGATAAACAGGATCTTGGAGGTATCGACCTGCAGGAACTCCTGTTGCGGATGCTTGCGCCCACCCTGCGGCGGAACCGCGGCGATGGTGCCTTCAATCAGCTTCAGCAGCGCCTGCTGCACGCCCTCACCCGAGACGTCACGCGTGATCGACGGGTTGTCGGACTTGCGGGAAATCTTATCGATTTCATCGATATAAACGATGCCGCGCTGCGCTTTCTGCACGTCATAGTCACATTTTTGCAACAGCTTCTGGATAATATTTTCCACGTCCTCGCCCACGTAACCGGCTTCGGTCAGCGTGGTGGCGTCGGCCATGGTGAACGGCACGTCCAGGAAGCGCGCCAGCGTTTCCGCCAGCAGGGTTTTGCCGCTGCCGGTCGGGCCGATCAGCAAGATGTTGCTCTTGCCCAACTCGATACCGTTGCTGGTATCGCCGTTGCGCAGGCGTTTGTAGTGGTTGTACACCGCAACCGCCAGCACTTTCTTCGCCTGCTCCTGGCCGATGACGTAGTCATCCAGGTGGTGGCGGATCTCGTGCGGCGTCGGCAGCGCACTGCGCTCACGATGCGGGGCAACTTCTTTAATCTCTTCGCGAATAATGTCGTTACACAGATCGACACATTCATCGCAGATATACACTGACGGCCCGGCAATCAGCTTACGCACTTCATGCTGGCTTTTGCCGCAAAAAGAGCAGTACAGCAGCTTTCCTGAACCGTCTTTGCGCTTATCTGTCATCAGTCAAACCTCTTCTTTAGTCTTGTCCCGCAGGAAAATCACGGCGGCAGTGCGCCCAAACTCATATCGGGAACGCCGAGTGGCCACAGCAGAGCGAGCCCCTGCCCACTCTGATTACTATAGTCCATCGGCGCCGCGTGGTTCTAGCTGCGGTGTGTCAGAATGCCATCAACCAGGCCGTATTCCACGGCTTCTTCCGCGGTCATAAAGCGATCGCGCTCGGTGTCGCGCTCGATCTGCTCCAGCGGCTGGCCGGTATGTTCCGCCATCAGTTCGTTCATGCGCGCTTTCACCTTGAGGATTTCGCGCGCGTGGATTTCGATGTCCGTCGCTTGGCCCTGGTAGCCGCCCAGCGGCTGGTGAATCATCACGCGCGAGTTCGGCAGGCAGAAACGTTTGCCTTTGGCGCCCGCGGTCAGCAGGAAGGAGCCCATCGAGCACGCCTGCCCCATACAGATGGTGCTGACGTCCGGCTTGATGAACTTCATGGTGTCGTAAATCGACATGCCCGCGGTGATCACCCCGCCCGGCGAGTTGATGTAGAGGAAAATGTCTTTTTCCGGGCTTTCCGCTTCGAGGAACAGCATTTGCGCCACGATCAGGTTGGCCATGTGATCTTCCACCTGGCCGGTCAGGAAAATGATGCGCTCTTTCAGCAGGCGGGAATAGATGTCGTAAGAACGCTCCCCGCGTGAAGTCTGCTCTACCACCATCGGCACCAGCGCCATGTTCGGTGCAAATTGATCTCGTTCGCCACTGTATGACATTACCGTCTCCTAATAGAAATTGCCTTGGCGGCCAGGGTGTCACCCTAATACGCCGATTCTACTTGAGAACGGCCATGATGACTATGCTCAAGCATTCGACCCGCGCCACACGTACCCGACGGTTATTTCATCCCGCGCACTTTGGCAAACAGCCCCAGAATTATTCTTTACAGATTGGGGGATCCCGGCGCGATTTCAAGCCCAGAGGCCGATTTTCTCCGCGCGCCGAAAACGATGCCGTTAATCTGACCGTTATCATGCCAGCCAGTTCCCCAGGCAACAGGGTAAATATAGTGCATATTGCCCCGCTTAACCTGAGATTAATCAGCAACGTGGCAAAAAGAAAAGCCCGCAACCTGAGGTTGCGGGCTTTTTCATCGTGCGCCGGTTCGCCAGGCGAAACCGGGGGCGCCGTTCATGGTGCCCGGCACGCCGGCATTACGCCTGTTGAGTCTGGTTCATCAGCTCGCTGAAGGTAGTGGCTTTTTCAGTCACTTTCGCTTTTGCCAGCAGGGCTTCAACCGCTTGCTCTTCCAGAGCCACGTTGCGCATGTTGTTCATCAGCTCTTTGTTTTTGCTGTAGAACTCGATGACTTCGCTTGGATCTTCGTAGGCAGAAGCCATTTCTTCGATCAGCGTCTTCACGCGGTCTTCGTCAGCTTTCAGGTCGTTGGTGCTGATCACTTCGCCCAGCAGCAGGCCAACCACTACGCGGCGTTTCGCTTGCTCTTCGAACAGCTCGCGTGGCAGTTCCAGCGCTTGCTTCTCGTTGCCGCCGAAACGCTGTGCAGCCTGACGACGCAGTACGTCGATTTCGCCGTCGATCAGGGCAGCAGGCACGTCGATTTCGTTCGCGCTCACCAGGCCGTCGATCGCCTGAGACTTGATGCGGTTACGCACGGCGCCTTTCAGCTCGCGCTCCATGTTCTTGCGAACTTCGGTGCGCAGGCCGGCAACGGAACCGTCCGCCACGCCGAAACGCTTGATGAACTCTTCGGTCAGCTCCGGCAGTTCGCGCTCTTCAACTTTCTTCAGCACGATAGCGAATTTGGCCGCTTTGCCCTTCAGGTTTTCCGCGTGGTAATCTTCCGGGAAGTTCACGTCGATGGAGAACTCTTCGCCCGCTTTGTGACCGACCAGGCCTTCTTCGAAGCCTGGGATCATGCGGCCCTGGCCCATTGCCAGTACGAAGTCGGACGCTTTGCCGCCTTCGAACTCTTCACCGTCGATAGAACCGGTGAAGTCAACGGTCACGCGATCTTCAGCTTCCGCTGCGCGATCGGTTTCTTTCCAGGTCGCCTGCTGCTTGCGCAGGGTATCCAGCATCGCGTCGACGTCTTCGTCGTTCACTTCAACCACAGGTTTTTCAACTTCGATGTTTTCCAGGCCTTTCAGCTCAACTTCTGGATACACTTCGAATTCAACGGCGAAAGTGAAGTCTTCACCTTCTTTGTACTCGCCCGGCACGTAGTTTGGTGCGCCGGCCGGATTAATCTTTTCTTTGATGATCGCGTCAACGAAGCTGCGCTGCATCGCTTCGCCCAGCACGTCCTGACGAACAGAGGCGCCGTAACGCTGTTCCACGATGTTCATCGGCACTTTGCCTTTGCGGAAGCCGTCGATACGCACGCTTTTCGCTGCGTTGATCAGCTCTTTCTTCACCGCCTGCTTGATAGTATCAGCCGGTACAGTAATAGAGAGACGGCGCCCAAGGCCTTGAGTGGTTTCTACTGAAACTTGCATCTTGTTACCTCAAAAAAATCACAGTGCTCGGTCAACTCCGTTCCAAGAACCAGGACGGCTACAAATAAGAACCGAGTTCCCTGATGACAGAAGCGTCCCGAAACCATTCCGGAAAAATAAGACGCGACATTATAGCGGCGCATGCATGGCGAGTCGAGGAAAGCTAGGCGGCGCAGGCGCGCTAAAACTCACACTTTTGCCGATTCGATCGCCAAAAGGCCGCCAAAACAGACCGAACGTTGGCCACATTGCGCATCGGCCGTGTCGTCGTCAAAAACAGAAACGGCCCGCAGGCCGTTTCAAAATTCGTCAGTAGTAATACCCTAATTCAAGGGCAAAGTTCCACTGATACCTGAAAATTTCCCCCTCAGGCCAGCGTCCCGGCGCCGCGACACGGCGGCGAGGCCGGCACGGTATCCTGCAACCCTTCCCACTCTTTGAGCGTGTAGGTGTGCAGCGCCAGCGCGTGTACGCCGTCCGCCAGCTCCTCCGACAGCACGCCGTAGATGGAGCGGTGGCGCGTCAAAAAACGTTCGCCGACGAAGCGATCGCTGACCAATACCACTTTGAAATGGCTTTCTGAGCCCGCCGGAACGTTATGACGATAGCTTTCATCAACGACTTCCAGATACGCGGGCTCAAACGCCGCCCTTAACTTTGCTTCTATTTGCTCGCGAATCATAGGATCTCCTTACAACACCGGCAGAGGACCGTGCCCATCTAGTTCAATATTAGCCGGTTTCCCCCCGTTTAGACCATCGCCGGGACAAATTTCTCTTTTCTGCGGTCAAATGATGAGCGTCATCCCCGCCGCTTGGGGGATTATCCGATTGAGCGGGCCAAAAAAGCGTGTTTTTATCAACGGCAGGTAAAAATTTGTCACTCAGGCGCCTTCCGCGCTTCCACCGCACGGCGGCGATGCTATGATGTCGGCAATTTGTTGTCGGCTATCCCGCTCTGATTATTGCTAAATCCATCGAGAATGAGACAGAAAACATGTTAAAGAAACTTTGTCTTCCTTTGCTGGCCGCCCTGCTGCTGGCCGGCTGCGCGACCAGCAGCAACACCTTGAACGTCACGCCGAAAATCGTTCTGCCGCAGCAGGATCCTACCCTGCAGGGCATCACCGTCAGCATCAACGGCGCGGATCAGCGCACCGATCAGGCGCTGGCCAAGGTGAACCGCGACGGCCAGCTGGTCACGCTGACGCCATCGCGCGATCTGCGTTTCCTGCTGCAGGAAGTGCTGGAGAAACAGATGGGCGCACGCGGCTACATGATCGGCGCCGACGGCCCGGTGGCGCTGCAAATCGTCGTCAATAATCTGTACGCGGACGTCTCCGAAGGCAACCTGCGCTACAACATCACCACCAAAGCCGACATCTCGATCATCGCCCAGGCGAAGAACGGCAACAAGCAGGTGAAGAATTACCGCTCGACCTATAACGTGCAGGGCGCCTTCACGGCCACCAACGAGAAGATCACCGACGCCGTCAACTCCGTGCTGGGCGACGTGATCGCCGATATGGCCCAGGACACCAGCGTCAACGATTTCATCAAGCAAAACGCGCGCTAATCGCCGCGCCTTGTGCCGCCCGGCGGATCGGGCGGCGCAGACAGGGAACTCATGTCGAAACACTATCTGAACATTTTCACCCAGCGTAACTCCGCCATTCTGCTGCTGGGCTTCGCGTCGGGTCTGCCGCTGGCATTGACCTCCGGCACGCTGCAAGCCTGGATGACCGTCGAAAATATCGATCTGAAAACCATCGGCATCTTCTCGCTGGTGGGCCAGGCCTACGTCTTCAAATTCCTCTGGTCGCCGTTCATGGACCGCTATACCCCGCCGTTCCTCGGGCGGCGGCGCGGTTGGCTGCTGGTCAGCCAGCTGCTGCTGGTGGTGGCGATCGTGGCGATGGGCTTTATGCAGCCCGCGCAGCACCTGTGGTGGCTGGCGGCGTTGGCGGTGCTGGTGGCGTTCTGCTCCGCCTCGCAAGATATCGTGTTCGACGCCTACAAGACCGATCTGCTGAAAGCCGAAGAGCGCGGGGCGGGCGCGGCGATCTCGGTGCTGGGTTACCGGCTGGCGATGCTGGTTTCCGGCGGCCTGGCGCTGTGGCTGGCGGATCGCTATTTCGGCTGGCAAGCCACCTACTGGCTGATGGCCGGATTGATGCTGATCGGCGTGGCCGCCACGCTGCTGGCGCCGGAACCGGACGAAAGCATCCCGGCGCCGCGCACCATGGAACAGGCGGTCGTCGCGCCGCTGCGCGATTTCTTCGGCCGCAACAACGCCTGGCTGATCCTGCTGCTGATCGTGATGTACAAAATGGGCGACGCCTTCGCCGGCAGCCTGAGCACCACTTTCCTGATCCGCGGCGTGGGGTTCGACGCCGGTGAAGTCGGGCTGGTCAACAAAACCCTCGGCCTGTTCGCCACCATCGTCGGCGCCCTGTTCGGCGGCGTGCTGATGCAGCGTCTCAGCCTGTTCCGCGCGCTGATGCTGTTCGGCGTCCTGCAGGCGGTCTCCAACCTCGGGTATTGGATCCTGGCGGTGACCGACAAGAGCCTGCTCACCATGGGCAGCGCCATCTTCCTCGAAAACCTGTGTGGCGGCATGGGCACCGCGGCCTTCGTGGCGCTGCTGATGACGCTGTGCAACCGTTCGTTCTCCGCCACCCAGTTCGCGCTGCTGTCGGCGCTGTCCGCCGTGGGGCGCGTCTATGTCGGCCCGATCGCCGGCTGGTTCGTCGAAGCCCACGGCTGGCCGTTGTTCTACCTGTTCTCTATCGCCGCCGCCCTGCCCGGCTTGCTGCTGCTCGGCATCTGCCGTCAGACGCTGGAGCACACCCAGCAGCATGGCGACTTCATGCCGCGCACCGAGTTTTCAGAATCTTACCGTTGGGCACTGCGCCTGCTGACGCTAGGCTGTTCGCTGTTGGGCCTGTGGTTGCTGTTGCTGATCGCCAATGCGCTGGACTGGACGCAGGCACCGCTGCTGGCCAATCGGCTGCTGCAGATCGGCGCCGCGCTGAGCCTGCTCGGCGTCGCGATGGGCTGCACGCTGGATTACCTCGCCCTTCGCCGCACCCGTTTGGCATAATCTGACCGGCCGGCGATTTCGCCGGCCGAAAAAAAAGCGATCCGGGGGTATATTTATTTCGCTAAAAAAAGATAATCGGCGCGAAAATTATTTTTTTATCCGACTGCCGCGCTCGGAAATAAAATTAAATTCACCTTTAAGACACAATTATTTTACATTAAATAAACCTTTTCTGCGTATTTCCCCGCCGCGCATTTCTTCGCCAAATTCATCATACCTTTAGTTTTCCTTAACATACGGGCTGCTCGTCACGATTCAGCGTGCCAACGCGTTGTTGTCATTAGTAAATTGTCACGCAGGGTTACATCTGTGACCCCCTTAACAGAAAGTGTCAACAAGCCGCTGACACTCCCTTAAGCATGTTTACAGTACTGCAACCTTCCCGTAAAATGCCCGCACACATGAAACGACAATTGAGCCTTTGTTATTGAGGTCGTTAGATGAGACTTAAGAAATACAATAAAAGTATTGGGATGCTGTCATTAATCGCAGCCACTGTATTGCTCAGTGGTTGCGATATGGTTTTGATGAATCCCAAAGGAGCAATTGGTGTTGAGCAACGGACACTGATTATCACTGCAATCGCGTTGATGTTGATCGTGGTGGTGCCAGTTATCTTCATGGCGTTCGCCTTTGCCTGGAAGTATCGCGCTTCCAACAAAGACGCCAAGTACAGTCCGAACTGGGCCCACTCCAACAAGATCGAAGCGGTCGTCTGGACCATTCCTATCATTATCATCGCCATCCTTGGCACCATTACCTGGAAGACTACCCACGAACTCGACCCGTTCAAGCCGATTGTCACCGACAAGAAGCCGATGACGATCGAAGTGGTGTCGCTCGACTGGAAATGGCTGTTCATCTACCCGGAACAAGGCATTGCGACCGTTAATGAGCTGGCTTTCCCGAAAGATGTTCCAGTCGAATTCAAGATCACCTCTAACTCGGTAATGAACTCGTTCTTTATCCCGCAGTTGGGTGGACAGATTTATGCGATGGCCGGCATGCAGACCAAACTGCACCTGATCGGCAACGAAGCCGGTGCCTACAAAGGCATCTCCAGCAGCTACAGCGGCGCAGGCTTCTCCGGCATGAAATTCACCGCGATCGTTACCCCGACCGAAGGCGACTTCGATCAGTGGGTGGCCAAGGTGAAGGCATCGTCTAAAAACCTGAACACCACCGACGACTTTAACAAACTGGCAGAGCCGAGTGAAAACAACCCGGTTGAGTACTTTGCCGCTGTCAAACCGAATTTGTTCAAAGAAACAATTGCCAAATTCATGGGCGACATGGATATGCACAAGGGCGCTGGCGCGCACGAAGGCATGGACATGAGCCAAGGTATGGACATGGGTGAACATGCTGCTCACGCCGGAGCCGAGGAATAACTGATGTTGGGAAAATTAACACTTGATGCGGTTCCGTACCACGAACCGATCATCATGGTCACCGTAGCCGCAATTATTGTCGGGGGCCTGGCAGTGCTGGCGCTGCTGACATATTTCGGCAAATGGAAGTGGTTGTGGAGCGAATGGCTGACTTCGGTCGACCATAAAAAAATTGGTATCATGTACATCATCGTGGCGATGGTCATGCTGCTGCGCGGTTTCGCCGACGCAATCATGATGCGTAGCCAGCAGGCGTTGGCGTCCGCCGGCGAAGCCGGGTTCCTGCCGCCGCACCACTACGACCAGATCTTCACCGCGCACGGCGTTATCATGATCTTCTTCATGGCGATGCCTTTCGTGGTCGGCCTGATGAACGTCGTGGTGCCGCTGCAAATCGGTGCGCGCGACGTCGCCTTCCCGTTCCTGAACTCCCTGAGCTTCTGGTTCTTCGTGGTGGGCGTTGTGCTGATCAACATCTCCCTGGGGGTCGGTGAGTTCGCTCAGACCGGTTGGCTGGCGTATCCGCCGCTGTCGGGTAAAGAGTACAGTCCTGGCGTCGGGGTCGATTACTGGATCTGGAGTCTGCAGATTTCCGGTCTGGGTACCCTGCTGACCGGCGTGAACTTCTTCGCCACCATTCTGAAGATGCGTGCCCCAGGCATGCCTATGATGAAGATGCCGGTGTTCACCTGGGCGGCGCTGTGTACCAACGTCCTGATCATCGTTTCTTTCCCAATTCTGACCGTCACCATCGCGCTGCTGACCCTGGATCGCTATCTGGGCACCCATTTCTTCACCAATGATATGGGCGGCAACATGATGATGTACATCAACCTGATTTGGGCCTGGGGTCACCCAGAGGTGTATATTCTGGTTCTGCCGGTGTTCGGCGTGTTCTCCGAAGTCACCGCGACCTTCTCCAGAAAACGCCTGTTCGGCTATACCTCACTGGTATGGGCAACCATCGCGATCACCGTTCTGTCGTTCATCGTCTGGCTGCACCACTTCTTTACCATGGGGTCCGGCGCGAACGTTAACGCCTTCTTCGGTATCGCCACCATGATCATTTCCATCCCGACCGGGGTGAAAATCTTCAACTGGCTGTTCACCATGTATCAGGGCCGTATCAAGCTCAACTCCGCGATGCTGTGGACCGTTGGCTTCATCATCACCTTCTCCGTAGGTGGTATGACCGGCGTTCTGCTGGCGGTGCCGGGCGCGAACTTCGTGCTGCACAACAGCCTGTTCCTGATCGCTCACTTCCACAACGTCATCATCGGCGGCGTGGTGTTCGGTTGCTTCGCGGGCCTGACCTACTGGTTCCCGAAATCCTTCGGTTTCACGCTGAACGAAAAATGGGGCATCCGCGCGTTCTGGTTCTGGATCATCGGCTTCTTCACCGCCTTCATGCCGCTGTACGCATTGGGCTTTATGGGCATGACCCGTCGTATCAGCCAGAACATCAACCCTGAGTTCCACCCTCTGCTGCTGGTTGCAGCCGGCGGTGCGGCGCTGATCGCCTGCGGCATCCTGTGCCAGCTGATCCAGATCTTCGTCAGTATCCGTGACCGCGAACAGAACCGCGATCTGACCGGTGACCCATGGGGTGCTCGTACTCTGGAGTGGTCAACCTCGTCTCCACCGCCGTTCTATAACTTTGCCGTAGTGCCACAGATTCATGACCGTGATGAATTCTGGGACATGAAAGAAAAAGGCGAAGCGTATAAGAAACCGGCTAAATACGAACCGATTCATATGCCTAAGAACACCGGCGCCGGCGTGATCATCGCCTTCTTCAGCCTGGTATTCGGTTTCGCAATGATTTGGGAAATCTGGTGGATGGCTCTGGCCGGCTTCATCGGTATGATCGTTGTCTGGATCGGCAAGAGCTTCGATCACGATGTTGACTACTATGTGCAGGTTGATGAAATCGAGCGCATTGAGAACCAACACTACGAACAAATCCGTAAAGCAGGCGTGAACCATGTCAACTGAAACTCTGACCAATCATAACGCAGCCCATGCAGAGCATGGGCACCACGACGCGGGAGAGACCAAAGTCTTCGGATTCTGGATCTACCTGATGAGCGACTGTATTTTGTTTGCGAGCTTGTTCGCGACTTATGCAGTCCTGGTGAACGGGACCGCTGGCGGTCCCTCAGGTAAAGATATCTTCGACCTGAAGTTTGTCCTGGTCGAAACTTTCCTGCTGTTGTTCAGCTCCATCACCTACGGCATGGCGATGATCGCCATGAACAAGGGTAAAGTTGGCGGTGTAAACACCTGGCTGTTCCTGACCTTCCTGTTTGGTCTGGGCTTCGTGGCGATGGAAATCTATGAATTCCATCATCTGATCGCCGAAGGCTTCGGTCCGGATCGCAGCGCGTTCCTGTCCAGCTTCTTCGCGCTGGTCGGCACCCACGGTCTGCACGTAACTTCCGGCCTGATTTGGATCATCGTGCTGATGATTCAGGTGAGCAAGTTCGGCCTGACCGCGACCAACAAAACCCGCCTGATGTGCCTGAGCCTGTTCTGGCACTTCCTGGACGTGGTCTGGATCTGCGTATTTACCGTTGTCTACCTGCTGGGGGTTATGTAATGAGCCATTCATCCCATGAAACCTCTCACGGCGGCGCAAGCCACGGCAGCGTGAAGTCATACCTGATCGGCTTTATTCTGTCGATCATCCTGACGGTAATTCCATTTGCGATGGTAATGAACGGCACTGCCTCTCATTCCACCATCCTGGCGGTTGTTGTCGGCATGGCGGTTATCCAGGTGATTGTTCACCTGGTTTACTTCCTGCACATGAACACCTCATCGGAAGAGCGCTGGAACCTGGTGGCATTGCTGTTCACCGCTATGATCATCGGTATCGTTGTTGTAGGTTCACTCTGGATTATGTACAACCTCAACATCAATATGATGGTCGATTAAGAGCTGAGCTGCACGTGATGATTAAGCAATACCTGCAAGTCACTAAACCAGGAATTATTTTCGGCAATTTAATTTCTGTCGTTGGGGGATTCCTGCTCGCTTCCAAAGGGAGCATCGACTATCCCCTGTTTCTCGCCACCCTGGTGGGTGTCTCGTTGGTGGTCGCGTCGGGCTGTGTGTTTAACAACTACATCGACCGCGACATCGACAAGAAAATGGAGAGAACGAAGAATCGGGTGCTGGTAAAAGGCCTGATCGCGCCGAGTGTCACCCTGGTTTATGCGACCGTTCTGGGTATTGTGGGCTTCGCGTTGCTGTATATCGCGGCCAACCCGCTGGCCATGTGGCTGGCGGTGATGGGCTTCGTGGTTTATGTCGGCGTTTACAGCCTGTACATGAAACGCCACTCGGTCTACGGCACGCTGATCGGCAGCCTGTCGGGCGCCGCGCCGCCGGTTATCGGCTACTGCGCGGTAACCAACGAGTTCGACGCCGGGGCATTGATCCTGCTGGCTATCTTTAGCCTGTGGCAGATGCCGCATTCTTATGCGATCGCTATCTTCCGCTTTAAAGATTACCAGGCGGCCAACATTCCGGTGCTGCCGGTGGTGAAAGGCATTTCCGTCGCCAAGAACCACATCACGGTCTACATCCTGGCATTTATGATCGCCACGCTGATGCTGACCCTGGTGGGCTACGCCGGCTACAAATACCTGATCGTCGCTGCGGCGGTGAGCGTCTGGTGGCTGGGCATGGCGCTGCGCGGTTACAAAACCGAAAACGACAGCGTCTGGGCGCGTAAACTGTTCGTGTTCTCCATCGTCGCCATCACCTCGCTGAGCGTGATGATGTCGATCGACTTCAGCGCCACGGCGGCGCCTGAAGCGCTGGTGACCTACGTTTGGTAAGCCAAATCATCCGTAAATGGGCCGCTTTTGCGGCCCATTTTATTGTAAGCCTTAAACCACCTCCTAAGGAGGTGGTGATTGAACCTGTGAGGCTCTAGCCTGAAGGAAACCCATGCCGGAATATTCCAGCTTACTCACCACAAGTAAGAAGGAAAT
>NZ_JBJNLB010000008.1:0-227807 GCF_052169275.1 Serratia sp. CY27727
ACCGCGGCGGCTACGTGCTGAAAGACTGCGCGGGCACGCCGGACGTCATCCTGATTGCCACCGGCTCCGAAGTGGGCATCACGGTGGAAGCGGCGGACAAGCTGACCGCGGCGGGCCGCAAGGTGCGCGTGGTGTCGATGCCGTCGACGGACGCGTTCGACAAGCAGGATGCGGCGTACCGCGAGTCGGTGCTGCCGGCGGCGGTGACGGCGCGCGTGGCGGTGGAAGCGGGTATCGCGGACTACTGGTACAAGTACGTGGGGCTGAACGGCGCTATCGTGGGCATGACCACCTTCGGTGAGTCGGCGCCGGCGGAGCAGCTGTTCGCCGAGTTCGGCTTCACCGTGGACAACGTGGTGGCCAAGGCGCAGGCGCTGCTGAAGTAAGCGGCCTGGCGCCAGCCAATAAGAAAGCCGGTCATCGTGACCGGCTTTTTTTATGGGCGGAACCTGCGGTTACGACGCGGCGTTGGCGCTTTCGACGCTGCGCAACCGGTCGTAAGCCGCCGCCAGCAACAGCACCAGCAGCGTAGGCTGCAGCCAGACCAGACCCTGTTCGGCCAGCGGCAGCTTATCGAACCAGGCGGGCAGCAGGCCGCTGAAGCTGGAGGCCTTCAGGCCGTCGGCGAGGCCAAACACCAGGCTGGTGGCGATCACCGGCGCGAAGACGCGCTTGGCGCTGCGCCAGCGGTTCTGGCTGAAGCTGAGTAACACCAGCGCGATGCAGGGCGGGTAGATCGCCGTCAGCACCGGCAGCGAGACGCGGATCAGATTGGCCAGCCCCATGTTGGAGACCAACATGGCGAAGAGGGCGAGGATAACCACCAGCGTGCGGTAAGAGAGCGGCAGGTAGCGGGAGAAAAAGTCCGCACAGGCGCAGGTCATGCCGACCGCCGTCACCAGGCAGGCGATGAACATCAGTACCGCCATAAAGACGCTGCCCAGATCGCCAAAGGTGTGTTGCACATAGGCGTGCAGGATCGCCGCGCCATCCTGAGCGCCACTCTCGACCAGGCCGCCGCTGCCGGCGCCGAGCTTGAACATGCAGATATAGACCAGCGTCAGGCCGACGCCGGCGATCAGGCTGGCCCACAGGGTGTAGCGCAGCAGCAGGCCGCTGTCGCTGACGCCGCGCGAGCGGGCGGCGGTGACGATAATCGAGCCGAACATCAGCGCCGACAGCGTGTCCATGGTTTGATAACCCTGCACGAAGCCGGTGGAAAACGCCGCGGCCTGATAGCTGCCGACGGCGGAGACCGGTTCACCGGCGGGCCAAACCAGGGCGGCGATGCCGAGCGCGGCCAGCGCCAGAATTTTTAGCGGCGCCAGAATATGGCCGACGTTATCGAGCAAGCGGCCGGGATACAGCGAGACGATCATCGCCAGGGTAAAGAACAGCAGGCTGTAGATGAACTGCGGCAGGGCGCCGTCGCCGGTGAAGGGCGCGATGCCGAGGGCGAAAGAGACATTGGCGGTTCGCGGCGTGGCGAACAGCGGGCCGAGCGCCAGATAGCAGACGGTCGCCAACAGCAGGCCGGCGGTGCGGCCGATGGGGCCGGTCAGCAGGCTGATGCTCCCGCCGACGCGCGCCAGCGCGATCACGGCGATCACCGGCAAGGCGACGGCGGTCACCATAAACCCGAGGGCGGCCGGCCACAGATGTTCGCCGGATTGCAGCCCCACCAGCGGCGGGAAAATGATGTTGCCGGCGCCGACAAACAGAGCGAAGGTCATAAAGCCCAGGGCGATAATGTCTTTCGGGGATAAATTCTTGGTCATAACGGTATGGCACTGCCTGTATTCATGAAATAAACGGCCTGGTTGCGGATGGAGAACCGCAGAGGGCAGGCGCAGGGGGCCGCGAGCGCCCGCAAAATTTTCGTCCGGCAGGATATAATAATTCGGCGACAAAAACCTGATTAATACAGCGCTGTTTATCCTGGTGTGAACCGGCCGTACAAAGGGATCATGGCGGCTGGCCCGGCTGCGCGTTAGCTCGCGTGTGCCACCCTGTCTATCGACAGCGGGATTTCGAGATGCGGTTTGAAAGAGTCATAGGCGAAAGAGACATGGCCGTCTTCGACCGGTTTGCGGGTGAAAAAGATCGGCATATCGCGGGTTGAATGCCGGCGTTTGTCCTGAAGTTTCCAAGATCGCCATCGTACAGCGAATTCGCCTGCTGCGGCGCTCTCGCCTGGCCGAATAGTCTGCAACAGAAAGTGCCGTAAAGCCCGCGCTGCCGGGCTTTTTTGTTGGCTAAAAAACGCCCAGCCTCACAAAATCGAAAGATAACAAAGCAACGCCGTTGCCTCGTTGTAGTTATTAACTATATGTTAATTTTTGGTTTATTAAATGTGATCATGGGATGGATGATGATGAAAAAAATCAGCGCGACCGTAGCTGCAATCACCTTACTGGGCTCCGTTTCCGCCTATGCGGCCTTCCCGGCGGGCTACCCCGCCGACTATCAGAAATGGGTCGACGGCGCGAAGAAAGAAGGCAAGGTGGTGATTTACTCGACCACCGACACCAAGGCGGCGGCGCCGCTGATCCAGGGGTTCGAGGCGTTGTATCCGGGCATCAAGGTGGAATACAACGACATGAACAGCACCGAACTCTACAACCGCTTCATCAGCGAGCAGGCGGCCGGCGGCACCAGCGGCGACGTGGTGTGGAGCTCGTCGATGGACACCATTTTGAAACTGGCGGGCGATTACGCGCAGGAGTATGCCTCCCCTGAGCAGGCCCAGCTGCCGAAATGGGCGGTATGGCAAGATAAAGTGTATGGCACCACCTATGAGCCGGTGGTGTTTATCTATAACAAACGCCTGATCCCGCAAGGCGATGTGCCGGATTCTCACGCGGCGCTGGCCAAGCTGATCGCCGGCCAGACGGACAAATTCAAGAAGAAAGTCACCACGTACGACATCGAAAAATCCGGCGTCGGCTTCATGCTGTCGGTGCAGGACTTCAAGGCCGATCCCAACTACTTCAAAACGCTGGCCGACGTGGCCAAGGGCGGGTTGGCGGTGCAATCCTCCACCGGCACCATGATGGAGCGCGTCTCCTCCGGTGAAAACCTGATCGGCTTCAATATCCTCGGTTCGTACGCCGAGGCCCGCGCCAAAAGCGACCCGTCGCTCGGCATCGTCTATCCGAAAGACTATACCCTGGTGCTGTCGCGCGTGAGCTTCATCAGCAAAGAGGCCGGCAACCCTAACGCCGCCAAGCTGTGGTTCGACTACGTGCTGTCGGAGAAAGGGCAAAGTATTCTCGCCAATCAGGCGGATATCCCCTCGATCCGCAACGACATCGAAGGCAAGAACGACATCGATGGCATGACCAAGCTATTGGGTAACGCGCTCAAGCCGATCCCGGTTGACGACAGCCTGCTGGAATATCTGCAGCCGGTCAAACGCCTCGACTACATCAAACAGTGGCGCGCCGCCGCGGCGAAATAACAGGGACTGCATTCGGACGCGCGCCTGCCTTAGAGGCGCGCGCCCTTTGGTCGTTGTTTACAACCATAGGGAGCATTTATGCAAGCATGGCGCAGAAAGTGGCAGAGCCTGCCGCGCGGCCTGGTGGTGTTGATAACCGCGCTGGTTATCTATGTCCCCCTGTCGTTTATCATCATTCAAAGCTTCCTCTCGGCACCGTTTTTCTCTCCCTCCAAGGTCTTCAGCCTGGAGGCTTTCGAGTTCATCTTTACCGATCCGGATTTCTACAAAGCGCTGAAGAGCGGCTTTATTTTGGCATTCGGCCTGGTGATCATCGCCATCCCCCTCGGCGGCATTTTGGCTTTCCTGATGGTGCGCACCGATCTGCCGGGGCGGCGGATCATCGAACCGCTAATTCTGGTGCCGATCTTCGTATCGCCGATGGTGCTGGGTTTCGGTTACGTGGTGGCGGCGGGGCCGGTGGGCTTCTTCTCGCTGTGGGCGCAGGCGCTGCTGGGCTTCGTGCCGTGGAACATCTATTCGATGGCCAGCATCGTGGTGATAGCCGGATTGACGCACGTGCCCCACGCGTATCTGTATATCTCCTCGGCGCTGCGCAGCGTGGGCTCCGACGTTGAAGAAGCGGCGCGCACCGCCGGCGCCACGCCGCTGCAGGTGATGACCGCCGTCAGCCTGCCGATGGTGCGGCCGTCTATCTTGTACGCCGGGGTGCTGCTGTTTTTCCTCGGGCTGGAAGTGTTCGGCCTGATGCTGGTGCTGGGGGATCCGGAGGGCAATCTGGTGCTGGCGACCTACCTTTACCAGTTGACCAACAAGCTGGGCACGCCGTCTTACCACCTGATGGCGGCGGTGGCGGTGGTGCTGATCTGCATCACCATTCCGCTGGTGATGCTGCAGCGTCGGCTGATGCGCACCGCCAACCGCTTCGTTACCGTCAAGGGCAAAGCCTCGCAGGCCCGCGCGCTGCCGCTGGGCAAATGGCGCTGGGTGGCCGGCGCGGTGGTGGTGTTCTGGCTGACCGTGACCATCGGCGTGCCGCTGATCGGCGTAGTGCTGCGCGCCTTTATCTCCAACTGGGGCGTGGGCGTGTCAGTCTGGGACGAGCTGTCGATCAACACCTTCCGCACCATCTGGGCGCAGCCCAACCTGCTGCGCGCCATCGTCAACTCAATGGCGATTGGGGTGATTGGCGGGGCGCTGGCGGTGGCGTGCTACCTGTTCATCGGCATCGCCATGCACCGCAAGCCGGATGGCGCCACGCGCTTCCTCGACTACAGCGTGCTGGTGCCGCGCGCGGTGCCGGGGCTGCTGGCCGGTCTGGCATTCCTGTGGGTGTTTCTGTTCCTGCCGATGTGGCTGGACAAATCGCTCAAGGAGGGCTGGCTGTCGGCGCTGCCGATGGCCGAGTGGCTGCGTGCTAACTGGATTGTCTGGCTGCGTTCGCTGCGCAGCACCATCTTCAGCGTCTGGCTGGCGTACACCGTGGTGTGGATGGCTTACGGCCTGCGGCTGATCTCTTCTACGCTGCTGCAGGTGGGGCCGGAACTGGAGGAGGCGGCGCGCAGCGCCGGCGCCAGCCGCGGCCAGATCACTCGCCACGTCACCATTCCGCTGTCGCGCTACGGCCTGATTGGCTCCTGGCTGCTGATGTTCCTGATTTTTGAACGCGAATATTCCACCGGGGTGTATCTGCTGTCTCCGGGCACGGAAACCATCGGTTCGATGCTGGTTTCCCTGTGGGCCGCGGGCGCTATCGATATCGTCGCCGCGCTGTCGTTCATCAATATCCTGCTGGTGGTGCTGGGGTTAGGGATTGCCTTGCGCTTTGGAGTGAAATTACATGATTGAACTTTCGGTAGAGAATCTGCATTTGACCTATGGCGACAACCCGGTGCTGAAAGGGGTGTCGATGGATCTGAAACGGGGCGAAGTGGTCTCGCTGCTGGGCCCGTCGGGCAGCGGCAAAACCACGCTGCTGCGGGCGGTGGCCGGGCTGGAGAAACCGAGCCAGGGGCGGATCGTCATCGGCAATAACGCGGTGTACAACGGCAGCGCACGCAGCGAAATTCCCGCCGAAGAACGCAACCTGGGTCTGGTGTTTCAGTCCTACGCGCTGTGGCCGCATAAAACGGTGTTTGAGAACGTCGCTTACCCGCTGAAGCTGCGTAAGATCGCCTCGGCGGAAGTCACCCAGCGGGTGCAGGCGGTGCTGGATCAGCTCGGGTTGGGGCATCTGGCCAAGCGCCATCCGCACCAGCTTTCCGGCGGCCAGCAGCAGCGCGTGGCGATCGGGCGGGCGCTGGTCTACAACCCGCCGGTGATCCTGCTGGACGAGCCGCTGTCCAACCTTGACGCCAAGCTGCGCGAAGAGGCGCGGGTATTCCTGCGCGAATTGATCATCAAGCTTGGCCTGTCGGCGCTGATGGTGACTCACGATCAGAACGAGGCGATGGCCATTTCCGATCGCATCCTGCTGCTCAATAACGGCAAAATCGAGCAGCAGGGCACGCCACAGGAGATGTACGGTTCGCCCACCACGCTGTTCACCGCCGAGTTCATGGGCAGCAACAACCGCTTGCCGGGCAAGGTTGTCGCGCTGGAAGGCGACCGGGCGCGCATCGAAGGCAAGGATTGGGCACTGTGGGGCAAAGCGGGCGCAGGCGTGCAGGTCGGCCAGGAGGGCTCGGCGGTGATCCGCGTGGAGCGCGTGCGGTTGGGCGAAGATCCGCAGGGCAACCAGCTTGAGCTGCCGCTGTTGACCAGCATGTATCTCGGCGATCGCTGGGAGTACCTGTTCCGCACCGTGGCCGAGGATTTCGTGGTGCGCGCCTATGGCCACGAAGCGCGCGATCGGGCGCTGTGCCGGCTCTCCCTGCCGGCCGAGCATCTGTGGATATTCCCGAAAGCCTAATCAGGACGCCCGCAGGCGCGGGCGTTCCGTTTACAGAGTTAAACCGCTAGCGGCGATCTTTTCCGGGCGGTGTACGTTTCCCGGCTGGCAACGTCGGCGAAAGTGCGGGTGACGGTCGAATTTTTGCGCGACTATTTCCGCGAGCACTACGGCGAAACGGGGCCAGCGAGTGAAAATCCGCCGCGGCCTTGAGGCCAAAAATGTGCGCCAGATCATCTTATGCTCGTAAAACTCCCCTCCGTTACTTGTGGAACTGTTGCACCTGTTCCTTTTGCCAAAACTTTGGTTTATGCTCAGCTGAAGCGTTTCAGTTGAAGCACTCTTCGACAGAAATGCCGATGTGACGGCGGCGAAAAGCCGCTGAAGCGCGGGAATAATGCAAACGCGGCGATTCACAGCGGGCGGTGCGATCCACTACTCTATGCGGGTTAGTGAGACAACCAGTCAGCGCCGGCCCGGCGCCGGTGAGTCAGCCCGGCGGGACGGCCCTTTTTCAGGAGCAGCATGACCATCCGCATAGCGATAAACGGCTTTGGCCGCATCGGCCGCAGCGTATTGCGCGCACTGTACGAATCGGGACGACGGGCGGAAATCTCCGTGGTGGCGATCAACGAGCTGGCGAACGCCGAGGGCATGGCTCATCTGCTGAAGTACGATTCCAGCCACGGCCGCTTCGCCTGGGATGTGCGGCAAGAGTGCGACACGCTGAGCGTCGGGGACGACGCGATTCGCCTGTTGCATCAGCCGGCGGTGGAGCAGTTGCCCTGGGGCGAGCTGGGCGTCGACGTGGTGCTGGACTGCAGCGGCGTGTACGGCAGCCGGGCGGATGGCGAAGCCCATCTGGCGGCGGGGGCGAAGAAAGTGCTGTTCGCCCATCCGGGCGGCAACGATCTGGACGCCACCATCGTGTTCGGCGTCAACCATCAGACGCTGTTGGCGGAACATCGCATCGTGTCCAACGCCTCGTGCACCACCAACTGCATTATTCCGGTGATCAAGCTGCTGGACGACGCCTACAGCATCGAATCCGGCACCGTGACCACCATTCACTCGGCGATGAACGATCAGCCGGTGATCGACGCGTATCACGCGGATTTGCGGCGCACCCGCGCGGCGAGCCAGTCGATCATTCCGGTCGACACCAAGCTGGCCGCGGGCATCACCCGTATCTTCCCGCAGTTTTGCGATCGCTTCGAGGCGATCTCGGTGCGCGTGCCGACCATCAACGTGACGGCTATCGATCTCAGCGTCAGCGTGAGCGCCGCGGTGAAGGTGGCGGAGGTCAACCAGCTGTTGCAAAAGGCCGCACGGGAATCATTTCGTGGTATAGTTGACTACACGGAATTACCATTGGTCTCGATCGATTTTAACCATGACCCGCACAGCGCTATCGTCGACGGTACGCAGACCCGGGTCAGCGGGCAGCACCTGATAAAGACCTTGGTCTGGTGCGACAATGAATGGGGCTTTGCCAATCGGATGTTGGATACAACACGGGCAATGGCCGCCAGCGGTTTCTAGTACGGCGGCGCCGGCGTGATTGGCGCGCTGCTCAGGCAATTTTATAGAGATTCAATAAAGAGGGTTCACCATGTCTGTAATTAAGATGACCGATCTGGATCTGGCGGGTAAACGCGTACTGATCCGCTCCGATCTGAACGTGCCGGTAAAAGACGGTAAAGTGACTTCCGACGCGCGTATCCGCGCTTCCCTGCCGACTATCGAAGCTGCGCTGAAGCAAGGCGCCCGCGTGATGGTAACCTCCCACCTGGGTCGTCCTACCGAAGGCGAGTACAACGAAGAATTCTCCCTGTTGCCTGTTGTAAACTACCTGAAAGATCACCTGAAATCCCCAGTGCGTCTGGCGAAGGATTATCTGGATGGCGTCGACGTCGCCGAAGGCGAACTGGTGGTGCTGGAAAACGTCCGTTTCAACAAGGGCGAGAAGAAAGACGACGAAACCCTGTCCAAGAAATACGCGGCGCTGTGCGACGTGTACGTAATGGACGCGTTCGGCACCGCGCACCGCGCGCAGGCTTCCACCCACGGCGTGGGCAAGTTCGCGCCTGTCGCCTGTGCCGGCCCGCTGCTGTCCGCCGAGCTGGAAGCGCTGGGCAAGGCCCTGGGCAACCCGGCCCGTCCGATGGTTGCCATCGTGGGCGGTTCTAAAGTCTCCACCAAACTGACCGTGCTGGATTCCCTGTCCAAAATCGCCGATCAGCTGATCGTCGGCGGCGGCATCGCCAACACCTTCGTGGCGGCGCAGGGCAACAACGTGGGCCAGTCCCTGTACGAACCTGACCTGATCCCGAACGCGCAGAAACTGCTGGAAACCTGCGACATCCCGGTTCCGACCGACGTGCGCGTAGCGACCGAGTTCTCCGAAACCGCGACCGCGACCGTGAAGCAGGCCAACGAGATCCAGGACAACGAGCAAATTCTGGATATGGGCGACGTCTCTGCCGAGCGTCTGGCCGTTATCCTGAAGAACGCCAAGACCATTCTGTGGAATGGCCCGGTTGGCGTATTCGAGTTCCCTAACTTCCGTAAGGGCACCGAAATTGTCGCCCGCGCGATCGCCGATAGCGACGCTTTCTCTATCGCTGGCGGCGGCGACACTCTGGCAGCCATCGATCTGTTCGGTATCGCTGACAAAATTTCCTACATCTCCACCGGCGGTGGCGCATTCCTGGAATTCGTTGAAGGGAAACCGCTGCCTGCAGTCGTGATGCTGGAAGAGCGCGCTAAGCAGTAATTCAGACAACGGGAGGCGAAAGCCGCCCGTTTGTTTTATACCGCGCGGCTCACGCTGCGCGGCGTGAAAACATCGATTTACATCCATCTACGGCCGACGAAACAGGACAAAGTAACATGTCTAAAATTTTTGATTTCGTAAAACCGGGTGTCATCACGGGTGATGACGTTCAGAAAGTCTTCGCAGTTGCTAAAGAGAACAACTTTGCGCTGCCAGCGGTGAACTGCGTGGGTACCGACTCCATTAACGCAGTGCTGGAAGCCGCGGCTAAAGTGCGCGCGCCGGTCATCGTTCAGTTCTCCAACGGCGGCGCCGCGTTCATCGCCGGCAAAGGCGTGAAGACCGATGTGCCTCAGGGCGCAGCGATTCTGGGTGCCATCTCCGGCGCACACCACGTTCACCAGATGGCTGAACACTACGGCGTGCCGGTGATCCTGCACACCGACCACTGCGCGAAGAAACTGCTGCCATGGCTGGACGGCCTGCTGGACGCCGGCGAGAAGCACTTCGCCGCTACCGGCAAACCGCTGTTCTCTTCTCACATGATCGATCTGTCTGAAGAGTCTCTGGAAGAAAACATCGAGATCTGCAGCGCCTACCTGAAGCGCATGGCCAAAATCGGCATGACGCTGGAAATCGAACTGGGCTGCACCGGCGGTGAAGAAGATGGCGTGGACAACAGCCATATGGACGCTTCCGCACTGTACACCCAGCCGGAAGACGTGGCTTACGCGTATGAAAAACTGAACGCCATCAGCCCGCGCTTCACCATCGCTGCCTCCTTCGGTAACGTGCACGGCGTGTACAAGCCAGGCAACGTCAAGCTGACCCCGACCATCCTGCGTGATTCTCAGGACTACGTGTCCAAGAAATTCAACCTGCCGCACAACAGCCTGAACTTCGTGTTCCACGGCGGTTCCGGTTCTACCGACGCAGAGATCAAAGAGTCTGTGGGTTACGGCGTGATCAAGATGAACATCGACACCGACACCCAATGGGCGACCTGGGACGGCATCCTGCAGTACTACAAAGCGAACGAAGCTTACCTGCAGGGCCAGCTGGGCAACCCGAAAGGCGCCGATCAGCCGAACAAGAAATACTACGATCCACGCGTATGGCTGCGCGCAGCGCAGACCAGCATGGTGACGCGTCTGGAGCAGGCTTTCAAAGATCTGAACGCGGTAGACGTTCTGTAATCTTCGGCACCTGTTGCACGATGCAAAAGGCTCCCTGCGGGGAGCCTTTTTCGTTTTCAGCCCAGCAGGCCGGCGCCGACGTTGATAGACAGGCCCAGGATCAGCATGTTGAACACGAACGAAATAACCGACTGTACGAGCGCGATTTTACGCACCTCCGCGGCGCCGACCGCCACGTCGGCGGTTTGCGAGGCGACCGCGATGGTGAAAGAGAAGTAGGCGAAGTCCAGATAGGTCGGCTCGGTGAGATTGCCGGGGAACAGCAGCGGCAAAGGCTCCTGCTGCGCACCCTGGCGATAAAATTGATGGGCGTAGTGCATGGTGAAGGCGGTCGGCAGCAGCAGCCAGGAGACCGCCAGCGTTCCGCCGGTTAACGCCAGATGCAGGGTTTTCAGCGAGTCGCTGGCCTGTTTGGCGCTGCTCAATTCGAACAGGATCGCCAGAATGCTCACCAGACAACCGAAACTGACCAGCGCCAACACCGTGCTGGCGCTTTCATCCTGTCGCCGGGCGATCTGGCGAATGTGCTGCGGCGTGCTGACCAGCATCAGCCGCCAGAGAAACAGCAGATAGAGCCAGGCCAGCGTATTCCAGCCGATCATCAAGCGCTGCAGCAACGAGAGCTGGGCGGGCAGCAGCAGAAAGCACAACAGCCCGGCGCCGACGGAAAACAGCAGCCTGGGCCGCACTTGCCAATAGTGTTTGAGCGAAGAGCGAATGTGCATGAAGAACGGATCCCTTGTCGTGAAATGGCCAACGCGCTGTTTTCAGCATAGAAGAAGCGGCGGGCGGTTTCGGCTATTTTTAACGCTGACGGTTGGCATGAGCCTTTAATGTTGGTTACCCTTAGGCGGTGGTTTCCGACTGGCTGCCGAGGCCAGTGTATTTTTGCGAGTTTCTCCCGTTAGGGACTGAGTTAGGACGACACGAATGAAAGATTTGAATGTAGTAGACGGCATCAACGGTGCCGGCAACTGGTTGGTGAAGAACCAGGATCTGTTGATCCAGTACGCGGTAAATATCGTCGCCGCCATCGTTATCCTGATCATCGGTTCGATCGTGGCCCGCGTGGTCGGTAATGCGCTGAACCGCGTGATGAAGCTGCGCGGCATCGACGCCACGGTGGCAGACTTCCTGGCGGCGATCGTGCGCTACGGTGTGCTGGCGTTCACCTTCATCGCCGTGCTGGGGCGTGTCGGCGTGCAGACCACCTCGGTGATCGCCGTGCTGGGCGCCGCCGGTTTGGCCGTCGGCCTGGCGCTGCAAGGCTCGCTGTCCAACTTCGCCGCCGGCGTGCTGCTGGTGATCTTCCGTCCGCTGCGCGTGGGGGAATATGTCGATCTGGGCGGCGTGGCCGGTACCGTCGATCAGGTGCAGATTTTTTCCACCACCCTGCGTACCGCAGACAACAAAACCATCGTGGTGCCGAACGGTAAAATCATCGCCGGCAACATCATCAACTACTCCCGCGAGCCGAACCGCCGCGTGGATATCGTGGTAGGCGTGGCCTACAACGCCGATATCGACGTGGTGAAGAAGGTGCTGGGCGATGTGATCGCCGCCGACAAGCGCATCATGCACGCCAAAGGCGTGACCGTGCGTCTGAACGAGATGGCGCCGTCTTCCCTGAACTTTGTCACCCGTTCCTGGACCACCAACGCGGAATACTGGAACGTGTACTTCGATCTGATGGAAAACTTCAAGCGCGCGCTGGATGCCCACAACATCGGCATTCCGTTCCCGCAGATGGACGTGCACCTGTATCGCACCGAAGACGCTTCCGCCAAGGCGGAATAACAGAGAAGGGGGCCTTGGCCCCCTTTTTGATTACAGGCCGAGACGTCTCCAAGGGCGTCTCGGCCTTTTCTTTTCCGCGAGCTCAGGCGCCGACGACCGGCTTGGCGAGCGGCGCGCGGCGGCGCAGGCTGAGGCGATAGAGCAGGAAGATGGCGCCCGCGCCCAGCAGCGCAGGCAGCGCCAGCCAGAGGAAGAACACTTCCGCCGAGCCGGCGGCGGTCATCATCCAGGCGCCGAGCATTGAGCCGACGATCGAGCCGAAGCGGCCATTGGCCATGGCCCAGCTGACGCCGGTGACGCGGGCCGCGGTCGGATAAAGGGTGGCGGAAACCAGATTCAGGCCGTTCTGCGCGCCGGCCACGCCGAAGCCTATCAGGAACACGACGGCGGCCAGCGTGTAGACGTCGCCCATCAGATACCCGGTCGCGCCGATCACCAGCGCGGCGCCCAGGTAGGAAACGGCCAGCACGCGGTAGGGCCCGATCCGGTCCATCAGCAGCGCCATCAGGATGGCGCCCAGGGTGCCGCCGAGCGGCACCATCGCCCCGATGCGCGAGGCGTGGACGATATCGTAACCGGCGTCTTTAAGTATCGTCGGCAGCCAGCTGGTGAGCAGGTAGAACACGAACAGCGAGCAGAAGAACGCCGCCCACAGCAGCAGTGTGCGCACGGCGCGCCCTTCGATAAACAGGTGCGAGATCGGCGACTTGGCCTGTGCCGGGCGCTCGTCATCGACAATGGTTATCCCCGTCCAACGTTGGCCGGTGATACGCTCGACCACCCGGCGCAGCCGATCGGCATGCCTGGCGCTGGCGGCCATAAAGCGCACCGATTCGGGCATTTGCCAGGCCAGCAGCGGCAGCAGCGCCAACGGCGCGATGCCGCCGACCAGCAGCACGCCGCGCCAGCCAAATGCAGGAATGATCTGCCCGGCCAGCAGGCCGCCCAGGGCCAAGCCGGCGGTAAAGCCGCTCCAGCTCAGGGTGACCATCAGCATGCGGCGGCGCGCCGGTGAGTACTCCGAGCTGAGGGTGATGCAGGTCGGTATCGCGCCCCCGAGGCCAATGCCGGTGATGAAGCGCAACAGGGTCAGGGATTCGATTGAATGCGTATAGGCCGAAGCTAGGGTGCAGCTGCCAAATACCAGCACCGCGACGAGCAGCACGCGTTTGCGGCCGATGGCGTCGGCGATCGGCCCGAACAGCAGGCTGCCGATCAGCAGGCCGAACAACCCCGCGCCGAAGGCGGGGGAGAGTTGCGAGGGCTGCAGGCCCCACTCTTCGCGCAGCGCCGGGGCGATATAGCCGATGATGGCGGTATCGAAGCCGTCCAGCAGGGCGATCAGGAAACACAGGGTAAGGATGAGGATTTGATAAGGCGAGATCCTGGCGCGATCGATAATTTCGCTGATGCGAGCGGTATCTGGGCTCATGAGGGTTCCACTGTTATTAAGCTGGTGTGGGCTGGCTGAGGGGCCGTTCAGGCCGCTGTGGCTGGCATCGCGTAGAAACCCGAGTATACACCAGAGCGGGGGCGTTGCGGGGAGGGGGAGTCGATGATCATCGCCCGCCGCAGGAGGTACCTGTGACGGGCGCTTGGCAAGGTTATTTGGCTAACAGTTCTCGGCGCACGATCTCGGCGCCTGCACTCAAGGCATTCAGCTTGCCGCTGGCGACCTGGCGAGGCAGGGGAGCCATGCCGCAGTTGGTCGACGGATAGAGCTTGTCGGCATCGACAAACTGCAGCGCTTTGCGCAGCGTAGCGGCCACTTCCTCCGGCGTCTCAACGGTATGATTCGCTACATCAATGGCGCCGACCATCACTTTTTTGCCGCGAATCAGTTCCAGCAGATCCATTGGGACGTGCGAGTTATGGCACTCCAGCGAGATAATATCGATGGTAGACGTTTGCAGCTTGGGGAACGCCTCTTCATATTGCCGCCACTCTGAGCCCAGCGTCTTTTTCCAGTCGGTATTGGCTTTAATGCCGTATCCATAGCAGATATGCACCGCCGTTTCACACTTAAGCCCTTCAACGGCCCTTTCCAGGGCGGCGATGCCCCAGTCATTCACCTCGTCAAAGAACACGTTAAATGCGGGCTCATCAAACTGAATAATGTCGACGCCGGCGGCCTCGAGCTCTTTGGCTTCCTGATTGAGGATCTTGGCGAACTCCCAGGCCAATTTCTCGCGGCTTTTATAGTGGTTGTCATAAAGCGTGTCGATCATGGTCATCGGCCCCGGCAGGGCCCATTTAATCGGCTGCTTGGTCAGCTGGCGTAAAAATTTGGCGTCTTCAACGAAAACGGGCTTTTGGCGCGCCACGGCACCCACGACGGTTGGCACGCTCGCCTCATAGCGATTGCGGATTTTAACCACTTCGCGTTTCTCGAAATCGACGCCGCTGAGGTGCTCGATAAACGTCGTGACGAAGTGCTGGCGCGTTTGCTCGCCATCGCTGACGATATCGATGCCGGCCTGTTGTTGTTCAGCCAGCGACAAACGCAGGGCATCCTGTTTCCCTTCGATTAATTCTTCATTTTGCAATTTCCAGGGCGACCACAGGGTTTCCGGTTGGGCCAGCCAGGAAGGTTTGGGCAAGCTGCCGGCGGTCGAGGTAGGGAGCAATATTTTCATAATAGATGACCTGTATTTAAGTGAATCAAAGCGCGTAGTGAGCAGACCA
This sequence comes from Serratia sp. CY27727, assembly GCF_052169275.1. NCBI lineage: Bacteria > Pseudomonadati > Pseudomonadota > Gammaproteobacteria > Enterobacterales > Yersiniaceae > Serratia > Serratia sp. CY27727. The sequence goes on from NZ_JBJNLB010000008.1 coordinate 14,805, forward strand.
TTGCTCAAGAATGGGCTTGTAGGGTTTGATAAATTGCTCTTCCGTAAATTTCCCCTGCTCAATCGCTAACTGGCTACGCTCTTCGCGATCGTAAACAATCTTGGTTAATGAATAGTCCTGGTTATTGAGGCTTGGCTGATAGCATTGCCCCGCCGCCGAGTTGGCATTGTAAATTTCAGGCCGATAGATTTTTTGGAAGGTCTCCATCGTGCTGATGGTGCCGATCAGCTCCAGATCGGTGTAATCGCTCAGCAAATCCCCGGGGAAATAAAACGCCAGGGGCGCGACGCTATTTTTCGGCATGAAATAGCGCACCTGCAGGCCCATTTTTTTAAAATACCGGTCGGTCAGCGAAGCGCCGTCTTGCCGATACTCGTCGCCCAACACCGGATGTTGATTGCCCGTCCGATGATAGGTGTCTTTGCTGGACACGCTGAGGCAGATCACCGGCGGTTTGCTGAAATTCTCATGGTATTCGTTTGAATTGACGAAGTGCTTAAAGATATTGCCGTGCAAGTCGCCGAAATCATTCGGGATAGTGAATTCCGCCGTGTTTTTATTGTGCGCCGGCAGCAAGACGCTAAAGTCATAATCGCGCACGTAAGACGAGAAATTGTTCCCGACGATGCCCTCAATTCGCTTTTGCGTTTTTTTATCGATGATGTTGGTTTTCAATATTTCGATCACCGGGAAGCTGGCGCCCTGATCTTCAACGCGCATCTCCACCGAAATGATGTCAAGCTCAACCGAATAGCGGTCGGCCTTGGGGTTATCCCAATGCGCCAACGAATTGAAGCGATTGTTAATCATCACCAGCGTGTTGCGCAGGTTCTCCCGGCGGTTTTCCCCTCTGGCCAAATTGGCGAAGTTGGTGGTGATACGCGTACTTTCAGAAGGGTTATAATCTTCATCGAAAGAACTGCTCTTAATCGTAAAGGCAAAGTCTCTATTCATCGTCTTATAGCATCCTGTTATATGATATGAAGGCTGGATTTATCCATTTCTTTCAATGGGTTGTTTTTCTCTTTTTTTATTCAGCCGATTTCATATTGTCTGTCGTTAATGAGGTCTATTTTTGCCAGAGTCCCGGTGGGAGTGAAAGAGACTTAATTTCATTACCACATGAGCGCTATTCATGATCTGGCGTGGCCGCCGTCGCCCTGCGGCGCAAACCGCCAACGTACCGGGCCGGCAACCTGGTGCAGCCTGAAAAATTACGGGTATAATCCCCCCATGATCCCACGGCTTCAGACACGAACATGACAAAACTCACCTTACAAGAGCAGATGCTCAAAGCGGGCTTGGTAACCAGCAAGAAAATGGCCAAAGTCCAAAGAACGGCTAAAAAATCACGCGTTCAGGCCCGCGAGGCCAGAGAGGCGGTGGAAGAGAATAAAAAGGCGCAGCTTGAGCGCGATAAGCAGCTGAACGAGCAGCAAAAGCAGGCCGCGCTGTCCAAAGAATACAAGGCGCAGGTGAAACAGCTGATCGAAATGAACCGCATCGTTCTGGCGAAAGGCGATATCGGTTTCAACTTCACCGACGGTAACCTGATCAAGAAAATCCTGGTGGATAAGGCGACGCAAACCCAGCTGATCAATGGCCGCCTCGCCATTGCCCGCCTGGTGGTCGAGAACCGGGAAGAGTGTGAATACGCGATTATCCCCGCGAGCGTCGCCGATAAAATCGCGCAGCGCGATGCGGCCAGCATTGTGCTGCACAGCGCGCTGAGTCAGGAAGAACAGGATGAAGACGATCCGTACGCCGACTTTAAAGTGCCCGACGATTTGATGTGGTAAGCCGCGTTCAGAACGGCGCGGCGTGACGAGCGGCGATCCGCTCCCCGCTAATGGGGTGCACAAAGTCCAGCTCGCTGGCGTGCAGCATCAGCCGCGGCGTCTGTTCGGTACCCGGCAGCAGTCGCCCGCCATACAGATCGCAGCCTAAAATAGGGTGGCCCAACTGCCGGCTGTGAATACGCAGCTGGTGGGTGCGCCCGGTCTCCGGGATGAGCTGCACCCGCGTCAGCGGCAGCGAGATCCCGCCCTCCGCTTCACGATAAAAACGCTCGACGACCCGATAGCGGGAGCGGGCGGGCTTGCCGTGGAGGGCGCAAATCGACATCAGCGGGAACAGCGCCGGATCTTTGGCGATCGCCGCGTCTATTACCCCTTCGTTATCCGCCAGATGGCCGCACAGCAGCGCGCTGTACACTTTGCCGACGGTGCGCTCGCTGAACTGCCGGCAGAGCGCGGCGTTGGCGGCCTTGTTGCGGGCCACCACCATCAAGCCGGACGTGCCGAAATCCAGGCGGTGCACCAGGGTGCAGCCGGGGAAGATCTGTACCAGCCGATGGTGTACCGAATCGAGATTCTGCGGATTCTTGCCCGACAGGCTGAGCAGCCCGGACGGCTTATTGATCAGCGCCAGATGATCGTCCTGATAGAGGATCTCTATTTGGTCATGGCATGGCGGGGCGATAAAGGTATCGGTGACGGTAGACATTGGGCGGCCAGCTGGAAGGTGGGTGCGGATGATAGCGAATTTTTCGCCGATGGGCGAATCTGGCGGCGCCCTCATTTAAGCATTAGCATCTCTGATACTGGATTAGAAACATCAATTTCACCTAATGATCGCTTCCTCGTATGATGCGCGTGTTGACCGACACGCGCCCTCGTCCGGCGCCTTTTATCATCCGAGGAATCTCCCATGTTAGCCGTCTTCCTGCAGGGTTTTGCCCTGAGCGCCGCCATGATCTTGCCGCTGGGCCCGCAGAACGTATTCGTGATGAATCAGGGCATTCGCCGCCAGTATCATTTGATGATCGCCTCGCTGTGCGCGTTGAGCGATATCGTGCTGATCTGCGCCGGGATTTTCGGCGGCAGCGCCTTGCTGACCCGCTCGCCGCTGCTGCTGGCGCTGGTCACCTGGGGCGGGGTGGCGTTTCTGCTGTGGTATGGCTGGGGCGCGTTCCGTTCCGCCTTCAGCCCGCAACCGGCGCAGGCCGCTGCGCAGGAGCTGGCGCAGAGCCGCTGGCGCATCGTGGTCACCATGCTGGCGGTCACCTGGCTGAACCCGCACGTTTATCTGGATACCTTTGTGGTGCTCGGCAGTTTGGGCGGGCAACTGACGGCGGACGTGCGCTCCTGGTTCGCGCTCGGCGCGGTCAGCGCGTCGGCGGTGTGGTTCTTCGGGCTGGCGCTGCTGGCTTCCTGGCTGGCGCCGTGGCTGAACACCCAGCGGGCGCAGCGCATTATCAACGCGCTGGTCGGGCTGGTGATGTGGGGCATCGCGCTGCAGCTGGCCTGGCAGGGGGCAAATTTATAAGAATTTGTCACTAATCCGAATTCAAAACGCCGCGCGATATGCTACGTTTGATGCCAGGAATCCGGCGGTTCTCACAGGGAAAAGCCGGCGATCAGAGACAGCCTGTCATTAAGGAGACACTGTGAAGCTAAAAGCATTGGCTATGGCCGCAATGGTCGGATTAGGGACGTTACCGATGGCGCTGCAGGCGGCCGAAGTGCCTGAAGGGCCGCACGTCGTCACCTCCGGCACCGCCAGCGTGGACGCCACGCCGGATATCGCCACCCTGGCTATCGAAGTGAGCGTTTCCTCCAAAGACGCCGCCCAGGCGAAGAAGCAGGTGGACGAGCGCGTAGCGCAGTACTTTGATTTCCTGCAGAAAAACAACATCGAGAAGAAAGACATCAGCGCCGCCAACCTGCGCACCCAGCCGGAGTACGACTACCTGAAAACCGGCGAGTCGGTGCTGAAGGGCTACCGGGCGGTGCGTCAGGTGCAGGTAACCCTGCGTCAGTTGGACAAGCTGAACGAGCTGCTGGACGGCGCGCTGAAATCCGGCCTGAACGAGATCCGCGCGGTGGAGCTGGGCGTCGCCAAGCCGGACGTGTATCGCGAGCAGGCGCGGCAAAAAGCGATCGAGAACGCGACTCAGCAGGCCGAATCCCTGGCCAAAGGCTTCCACGCCAAGCTGGGGCCGGTGTACAGCATTCGCTACCGGGTCGCCAACTACCAACCGATGCCGGTGGCGCGGATGTATAAGGCGGCGGGTGCGGCGGCGGAAAGCGACGCGGCGCAAACCTATGAGCAGCAAAGCATTCACTTCGACGATCAGGTGGATGTGGTGTTCGAGCTGCAGCGCAACGCCGCGCAGTAAGGTGTTCGTGTTGAAGAAAAGGTTCGCCGCGGCGAACCTTTTTTCGTTTTAATCCTGGCGCAGCACCTGGTGGCCGTGTTCCAGCAGCGCGTCGGTCACTTTGCGCATCATGCGGCTTTCCGGCGCGAAGCGGTGCCAGTACAGCATGCGGCGCTGATACAGGCCCGGCGTCAGATCGATCAGCTCACCGGATGCCAGCTCCTTTTCGATCTGCAGATGCGGGATCATACAGCAGGTGGTGCCCTGACGCGCCAGCTGCACGAAGGCTTCCGACGAGTTCACGATATGGCAGGGCACGCTGCCCGGCGACAGATCGAAGTTCTGCTGCAGGAATGCCTGGTGCATGTCGTCGAGATGGTCGAAGGCCACCGCCGGCGCTTTCAGCAGCGCGGAGCGGGTGACGCCGCTCGGGAAATAGCGCTCGGCGAAGGCGCTGGAGGCCACGAACAGGTAATCCAGCGCCCCCAGCCGATCCACCAGGCAGCTCGGCAGCGGCTGCGGCTGAATACTTACCGCGCCCACCACCTCACCGCGGCGCAGCCGCTCCTGGGTGCGGGTTTCATCTTCCACCTGCAGATTCAGGCGAATGGGGGAATCCGCCAGCACCGGCTTCAGCGCCGGCAGCAGCCAGGTTGCCAGACTGTCGGCGTTGACCGCCAGCGACAGCAGCAGCGGCGTATCGACGCCGGTGTCGTTGCCCAGCCACTCTTCTTCCAGCAATTCCACCTGATGCAGCAGCGCCAGCAGCTTTTGCCCTTGTTCGGTCGGGCGCGGCGGCACGGTACGGACCAGCAGCGGTTGGCCGAACAGGTTTTCCAGCTGTTTGATGCGTTGGGATACCGCCGATTGCGTGATGCAGAGTTTTTGAGCGGCGCGCTCGAAGCCGCGCTCACGGATCACCGCGTCCAGCGCTTGCAGCGTACGATAGTCTGGGCGTTTCATCGGAAAGATATCCCTTAAATTAGAATGATACCGGCACTATGCCACATTTTGCGCGCGGCGCAGGTGGAAAAATCACGCCCCCGTCTCGCCGCTAAGCGGCTAAAAATGCGGGCTGCGGCAAATAAGTGTGATCCTGCCGGCGTGAAAAACAGCGTTTTACCCTATAATACGCACACGTTTTCGTACAGAGGCAAGGGACATATTATGACGCAGGATGAACTGAAAAAAGCGGTGGGCTGGGCAGCGCTGGAATACGTGACGCCGGGCACCATCGTCGGGGTCGGCACCGGTTCTACCGCCGCCCACTTTATTGACGCGCTGGGCTCCATCAAGCACCAGATCGAAGGCGCGGTATCGAGCTCCGACGCCTCCACCGCCAAGCTGAAAAGCCTCGGCATCCATGTGTTCGACAGCAATGAAGTGGACTCGCTCGATATTTATGTGGACGGCGCGGACGAAATCAACGGCCATATGCAGATGATCAAAGGCGGTGGCGCGGCGCTGACGCGCGAGAAGATCATCGCCGCCATCGCCAAGAAATTTATCTGCATCGTCGACGCCAGCAAGCAAGTGGACGTGCTGGGCAAGTTCCCGCTGCCGGTGGAAGTGATCCCGATGGCTCGCTCTTACGTGGCGCGTGAGCTGGTGAAACTCGGCGGCCTGCCGGAGTATCGCCAAAACGTGGTGACCGACAACGGCAACGTGATCCTCGATGTGCATAACTTGAGCATCACCGACGCCATCGCGCTGGAGAACAAGATCAACGGCATCGCCGGCGTGGTGACCGTGGGGCTGTTCGCCAACCGCGGCGCGGACGTGGCGCTGGTCGGCACCCCGGAAGGCGTGAAAGTGGTCAAATAAACCTCCGCCGTTTGTGGCCCGGTAGTGCCGGGCCGCATAATTCTTCGGTTAAAATATCTTTTCTGAAAAACGGCAAATTTGGTGACTTATGTCACATTGTGAAAACTGACTCCCCAAAGCTTCTGCCGAAAACTTTCCCTATGGCATTTTCTGCCGTAAACCGCCATCAACGCTGCGCCTTGTCCTGCCGGGCAGGCAATCGTTTGTATTGCCGCCCGCGTTATTTTTGTTATGTTGGATGGGAGCTGTGTCGTCACAGCCGCTTCTGAAGTCTGAACATAGGGTCGGGTAAATGGCAAAAGTATCATTGGAGAAAGACAGGATTAAATTCCTGTTGGTGGAAGGGGTTCATCAGAGCACGGTCGATAATTTACGTGCCGCCGGTTATACCAACATCGAATACCATAAGGGTGCGTTAGACACCGAATCGCTGAAGGCATCCATCCGCGATGCGCACTTCGTCGGCATCCGATCGCGTACGCATCTGACCGAAGAGGTGTTCGCCGCCGCAGAAAAACTGGTGGCGGTGGGCTGCTTCTGCATCGGCACCAACCAGGTTGATCTGAAAGCGGCGACCAAGCGCGGTATTCCGGTCTTTAACGCCCCGTTCTCCAATACCCGATCCGTGGCCGAAATGGTGCTGGGCGAGCTGCTGCTGATGCTGCGCGGCATTCCGGCCGCCAACGCCAAGGCGCACCGCGGCGTGTGGCACAAACTGGCCGTGGGCTCCTACGAGGCGCGCGGCAAAAAGCTGGGCATCATCGGCTACGGCCACATCGGCACCCAGCTGGGCATTCTGGCCGAAGGGCTGGGCATGAAGGTGTTCTTCTACGACATCGAGAACAAGCTGCCGTTAGGTAACGCGCAGCAGGTGCGCCATCTGTCCGATCTGCTCAATATGAGCGACGTGGTGACGCTGCACGTGCCGGAAACGCTGGCCACCAAGAACATGATGGGGGCGGAAGAGCTGGCGCTGATGAAGCCGGGCGCCATTCTGATCAACGCTTCGCGCGGCACCGTGGTGGATATTCCCGCGCTGTGCGACGCGCTGGCCAGCAATCACCTGGCGGGCGCGGCGATCGACGTCTTCCCGGAAGAACCGGCGACCAACAGCGATCCGTTCAACTCGCCGCTGTGTGAGTTCGACAACGTGCTGCTGACGCCGCACATCGGCGGCTCCACCCAGGAAGCGCAGGAGAATATCGGCGACGAAGTGGCCGGCAAGCTGGCGAAATACTCCGACAACGGATCGACTCTGTCTGCCGTCAACTTCCCGGAAGTGTCGCTGCCGGCGCATGGCCCGAACGCCAGCCGCCTGCTGCACATCCACGAAAACCGCCCGGGCGTGCTGACGCAGATTAACCAGATCTTCGCCGAAGAGGGGGTTAACATCGCCGCACAGTATCTGCAAACCGGGCCGGAAATCGGCTACGTGGTGATCGACATCGAAGCGGAAACCGCACGCGCCGACGCCGCGCTGCAGCGCATGAAGGCCATCGACGGCACCATTCGCGCCCGTCTGCTGTTCTGATTCGGCGGCTCGCCGCAACAAAAAAGGCCGGAGCGATCCGGCCTTTTGCTATTTGGGCTCGTGCCACGCCCAGCTGCAGAGCGGGGTGAGGATTTCCGGCAGCGGGATATCCCAGTGCTCGATCGGCAGGCGCTCCACCTGCTGGCAATCATGGGCCAGGCCGATAGGATAGGGGCCGCCGCTGCGCCAGTTTTGCAGGGTGCGATCGTAAAAGCCGCCGCCCATGCCCAGACGCTGCCCGGTATGATCGAACGCCACCAGCGGCGTCAGCACGACGTCCAACTCGCCCAGCGGCAGCACCTGGCGCACATCGAGGCACGGTTCGAGAATATTGAAGCGATTGCGCACCAGCGGCGTTTCCGGCGCATAGCGTAGGAACAGCAGGTGGCCCAGGCTGAACGGGTGCAGCACCGGCAGGTAAACCCGTTTGCCGAGCGTCCACAGTTGCTCGATCAGCGGCCCGGTGTCGAGTTCACCGTCAAACGACAGGAATACCGCGATGCTGTGCGCCGCCTTAATGTGCGTATGCGCGACGAGGCGCTCGGCTATCTTGTCTGCGGCAAAGCGTTGCTGGCCCGGCGTAAGCTCGCGCCGACGTTGGCGTATGAGTTGACGAATGGCTTGGCGCTGCTGCGCAAATTGGGGTTGAAAAGGCATCGTATCAGGCTTGCTCAGTGTGGCGTTCGGCACACATAAACCGCTGAGAAGGGGAATCTCCGAGATGCCGTCGCAGGCTGTAACCCTTGAACCCATGGTTCAAGGTGAACGTGCCGTCGCAATCTTAAGGCTTCTCGGCGCACCGAGCGTGCTCACCGATCGCGGAGCAACACATTCTGTTTGTACTAAATATCGGCTCAGGGGACTGGCCCGCTGGCGAACATCTCAGAGAAATTTTGTACTCGTTGCCGAAACTGTGATTTCAACAAATTAAGTTATTCGAATTGTGCATCCTGACGTTCAGAGATGCGACCTTGTTCAAGCAACGCTTGTTCAATGGTCTGCTGCAGCATCCGTATGCGTTGTTCCATATTGGACGCATAGTCACGGGTTTTCAACCGTTCTTGAGCAAGTTCGTGACAGACGTTCAATGCCGCGATGAAAACCAGTTGCTCAGTATTGGAGACTCTAGTGCGAACTTTAAGATCTTGCAACCGTTGGTTAAGATCGTCCGCCGCCATATTCAACGCATCTTGTTGTTCTGGCGGGCAATTGACTCTTAACGAGCGGCCAAAAATTTGAATATCTACCGGTTGTGCAGACATGCCACCTTCCTGCCTAAATTTCGCGCCAGCCTTGTCCGCCCTGGCCGGGCCGTCAAAGCGGGCGCCACTATATATACCTCGGTACCAAGATACAACCCCTTTTTCAGTACCTGGTTGTAATCTACTGTGGCGCACATTGCCAGTCAAAAAAGGGTTTCAAAATGCGTATTTACCGCACTTTCGCCACCCGACGGCGCAGTGTGAAACCTGCCACATCGCGATTATAACTAGCCACTGAGGTGTCGCGCTTATCTGGTATAGCGACGGACCTTGGTGGTAGCATAACACGAACTTATCCTGCCAACGATGACGAATGCGCATGTCTATACAGAATACATTTCCAAGTTACCAATCTTTGACCGTGGCCCTCAACCAGCAGTCGGTGGCGCTGACCGCGGCAGAAATGCACGGCCTGATCAGCGGCCTGCTGTGCGGCGGCAGCCGTGATGCCGGCTGGCAGGCGCTGGTGCACGATCTGACCAACGAAGGCGTCGCCTTCCCGCAGGCGCTCAGCCAACCGCTGCAACAGCTGTATGAAGTGACGCGCGAAACGCTGGAAGACGACGAATTCCTGTTCCAACTGATGTTGCCGGAAGGGGAAGCCGTCAGCGTGTTCGATCGCGCCGACGCGTTGGCCGGTTGGGTCAACCACTTCCTGCTCGGGCTGGGCATGATGCAGCCCAAACTGGCCCAGGTGAAAGACGAAGTCGGTGAAGCGATCGACGATCTGCGCAACATCGCGCAGCTGGGCTACGACGAAGACGAAGATCAGGAAGAATTGGAGCAGTCGCTGGAAGAAGTGGCGGAGTATGTGCGGGTTGCCGCCATCATGTGCTACGGCGAATTCACCCGTCACAAGCCAACGGCGCCGGAAAACATCAAACCGACGTTGCACTAAACGTCCTATCGGCCCTCCGCCGGCGATGCGGATGGCATGATTTCAGGAGAAGGTAATGACTCAGCAGGAATTCAACAACCGCCGTCAGGCGCTGTTGGCGAAAATGGCGCCGGCCAGCGCGGCGGTTATTTTCTCTGCGCCGGAAACGACGCGCAGTGCAGATTCAGACTATCCCTATCGGCAGAACAGCGACTTTTGGTACCTGACCGGCTTCAATGAGCCGGAAGCGGTGCTGGTGCTGATCAAAAGCGACGAAACGCACAACCACAGCGTGCTGTTCAACCGGGTGCGCGATCTGACGGCGGAAATCTGGTTTGGCCGCCGCCTGGGGCAAGACGCCGCGCCGGCGAAGCTGGGCGTGGATCGCGCGCTGCCGTTCGATGAAATCAATGACCAGCTGCACCTGCTGCTCAACGGCCTGGACGTGGTCTACCACGCGCAGGGCGAATACGCCTATGCCGATCAGATCCTGTTCGGCGCGTTGGACAAGCTGCGCAAGGGGTTCCGCCAGAATCTGCAGGCGCCGGCCACCGTGACCGACTGGCGGCCGTGGCTGCATGACATGCGCCTGTTCAAATCGCCGGAAGAGCTGGCGGTGATGCGTCGCGCCGGTGAGATCAGCGCGCTGGCGCACACCCGCGCGATGGAAAAATGCCGCCCGGGCATGTTCGAATACCAGCTGGAAGCGGAAATTCACCATGAATTCACCCGCCTCGGCGCCCGCTACCCGTCTTACAACACCATCGTCGGCAGCGGCGAAAACGGCTGTATCCTGCACTACACCGAGAACGAGAGCCAGATGCGCGACGGCGATCTGGTGCTGATCGACGCCGGTTGTGAGTACCAGGGGTATGCCGGCGACATCACCCGCACCTTCCCGGTCAACGGCAAGTTCAGCAAGCCGCAGCGCGCGGTGTACGACATCGTGCTGGCGTCGCTGCAGCGCGCTTTGGAACTGTTTAAACCCGGCACCAGCATCCGCGAAGTCAACGACGAAGTGGTGCGCATCATGGTGGTCGGGCTGGTGGAACTGGGCGTATTGAAAGGTGAAGTCGATCAGTTGATCGCCGAGCAGGCGCACCGGCAGTTCTTCATGCACGGGCTGAGCCACTGGCTGGGCCTCGACGTGCACGACGTCGGCCACTACGGCACGCCGAGCCGCGATCGGCTGCTGGAGCCGGGCATGGTGCTGACCGTGGAACCGGGGCTGTACATTGCGCCGGATGCGGACGTGCCGGCGGAATACCGCGGCATCGGTATCCGCATCGAGGACGACATCGTGATCACCGCCGACGGCAATGAAAATCTGACCGCTACCGTGGTGAAAGACGCCGATGCCATCGAAGCGTTGATGGCGGCGGCAAGGTCATAAAATGAGCGTAATTATCGTTGGTGGCGGTATGGCGGGCGCGACGCTGGCGCTGGCTATCTCGTCGCTTACTCAGGGAAGAATGGCGGTGGATCTGGTCGAGGCGACTCGGCCGGATGACCGCAGCCATCCGGGCTTTGACGCCCGCGCCATCGCACTGGCGCAGGGCACTTGCCAACAGCTGGCGCGCATCGGCGTTTGGCCGGCGCTGCGCGATTGTGCTACGCCGATCGCTCAGGTGCACGTCAGCGATCGCGGCCACGCCGGTTTCGTGAATCTGCAGGCGCAGGATTATCAGGTCGATGCGCTCGGCCAGGTGATCGAACTGCATGACGCCGGGCAGCGGCTGTTCGCGCTGCTGGCGAAGGCGCCGGGCGTTACGCTGCACTGCCCCGCGCGGGTGGTGGACGTGATTCGCACCGCCGAGCGGGCGGAAGTACAACTGGATACCGGTCTGCGCCTGTGCGGGCAACTGCTGGTAGCGGCCGACGGTTCGCGTTCGGCGCTGGCGCAGGCCTGCAACGTGCAGTGGCGGCAGGAGGACTATCCGCAGTTCGCCACCATCGCCAACGTCACCACGGCGGAAGATCCGCAGGGGCGCGCCTTCGAGCGTTTTACCCGCTACGGGCCGCTGGCGCTGCTGCCGATGTCGCAGGGGCGCAGTTCTTTGGTGTGGTGCCATGCGCGCGAAGATCGCGCCCGGGTGGACGCCTGGGACGACGAGCGATTTATCGCCGAGCTGCAACAGGCCTTCGGCTGGCGGCTGGGGCGCATCCTCAAGGCCGGTAAACGGCACAGCTATCCGCTCAGCCTGCTGACCGCCGATCGACATGTCAGCCATCGTCTGGCGCTGGTGGGCAACGCGGCGCAGACGCTGCATCCGATCGCCGGGCAGGGGTTCAACCTCGGTCTGCGCGACGTGATGTCGCTGGCGGAAACGCTGGCAGAAGCGATGGACAGCGGCGAAGACGCCGGTGGTTATGCGCTGCTGAGCCGCTATCAGCAGCGGCGGCAAAACGATCAGCAGGCGACGATCGGCGTGACCGACGGATTGATCCGCCTGTTCGCCAACCGTTATGCCCCGCTGGTGGTCGGCCGCAACCTGGGGCTGATGGCGATGGAGCGTTTGCCGGCGGTGCGCGACGCCTTCGCCAAGCGCACGCTGGGCTGGGTGGAACGTTAGACACAGAATCGGGCGCCCTGTGGCGCGCCCAAAACGCGGCGCGACAAGGCGTCGCGCATTATTTAAGGAAATCGAGCAGCATGCAATCATTTGACGTGATTATCGCCGGTGGCGGTATGGTGGGGCTGGCGTTGGCCTGCGGCCTGCAGGGCAGCGGGCTGCGCGTGGCGGTGCTGGAGCAGCGCCAGCCGGACATGGCGCCGCCGTCGGAGCAGCCTGCGCTGCGGGTCTCCGCCATCAATGCCGCCAGCGAGCGTTTGCTGCAGCACATCGGCGTGTGGGACGACATTCTCCAGCTGCGCGCCAGCGCCTACAACGCGATGGAAGTGTGGGATCGCGACAGCTTTGGCAAAATAGCCTTCCGCGGCGACGAGAGCGGCTTCAGCCATCTTGGCCACATCATCGAAAACTCGGTGATCCAGCAGGCGCTGTGGAAACGCGCCGAAAGCCTGTCGGACATCACGCTGATTACCCCGGCCGCGCTCAAGCAGGTGGCGTGGGGCGAGAACGACGCTTTCGTCACGCTGGAGGATGGCCGCATGCTGACCGCCCGCCTAATGATCGGCGCCGACGGCGCCCAGTCGTGGCTGCGCCAGCACGCCGACATTCCGCTTACCTTCTGGGATTACCGCCACCATGCGCTGGTCGCTACCATTCGCACCGAAGAGCCGCATCAGGCGACGGCGCGGCAAATTTTCCACGGCGACGGCATTCTGGCGTTCCTGCCGTTCAGCGATCCGCATTTGAGCTCCATCGTCTGGTCGGTGACGCCGGAAGACGCCGAGCGGCTCAAGCAGCTGGAACCGGCGCAGTTCAACCGCGAACTGGCGATGGCCTTCGACATGCGCCTGGGGGCTTGCAGCCTGGAAAGCGAACGGCTGGCGTTCCCGTTGACCGGCCGCTATGCGCGCAGTTTCGCCGCGCACCGCCTGGCGCTGGTGGGCGATGCGGCGCATACCGTGCATCCGTTGGCCGGGCAGGGCGTGAATCTGGGCTTTATGGACGCCGCCGAGCTGATTTCCGAACTGCGCCGCCTGCAGCGGCAGGGCAAGGATATCGGCCAGCACCTCTATCTGCGCCGCTATGAGCGCCGCCGCAAACATGGCGCGGCGGTAATGCTGGCCAGCATGCAGGGGTTCCGCGAACTGTTCGACGGCAACCACCCGGCCAAAAAGCTGCTGCGCGACGTGGGCCTGCGGCTGGCGGATAGCCTGCCGGGCGTCAAGCCGAAGCTGGTGCGTCAGGCGATGGGCCTGAACGATCTGCCCGAGTGGCTTGCCTGACATCCTGCCTTCTGCGAGCCCTCCGCGGGCTCGCGCTTCTCGCCTTATGCCATCGTCTTTCCTTATATAACCCTTCATTTGAAATAATCTAATTTCAGCCGCTTTTTATCATTACTTTTTCTAATTCCATGTTCGGTTATCAAAAGTCGGAATCTCATGTGCGGCCGTCGGTTTGTTATATAACTTCGGAGTTTTGCCGCTTTAATTGTTAATTTTGTGCCTTAAAGCGCATTTTTCCAGTGAAAAACTCTGCACACTAACCCGGCATTTTACCGCCCCGGAACGGCGATGAGCCTATTTTAACTTATGGTTAATGTGGTCGTTCGGTGATAAGTTCGAGGGAAAGGTATCGTTTGCGTCACGGCGGTTGCACGCAGTTTTCGCCCGTCCTGGCGCAGCATTTGTGTTGAGCAGTCAGTGCGCCATGGCGATCGGGCCGCGAGCCAGGCTCCGCCGCATTGCGTGGCAGCACCCTAACTTCTAGCGACGAGTGGAAAGAGGGAAAAGATGGCAAAGCAAACCCCACTGTACGACCAGCACGTGGCGTGCGGTGCGCGCATGGTAGACTTTCACGGCTGGATGATGCCGCTGCACTACGGCTCGCAGCTTGATGAGCACCACGCGGTGCGTCAGGATGCCGGCATGTTCGACGTGTCCCACATGACCATCGTGGATCTGCACGGCGCCCGCACCCGCGAGTTCCTGCGCTACCTGCTGGCGAACGACGTCGCCAAACTGACCCAACCCGGCAAAGCGCTGTACACCGGCATGCTGAATGCCTCCGGCGGCGTGATCGACGACCTGATCGTTTATTTCCTCACTGAAGACTATTTCCGCCTGGTGGTGAACTCCGCCACCCGCGACAAAGACCTGGCCTGGATCGAAGAGCACGCTGCGCCGTATGGCGTCGCGCTGACGGTGCGCGACGATCTGGCGCTGATCGCGGTGCAGGGCCCGCAAGCCAAAGTGCGCGCCGGCACGCTGTTCACCCCGGAACAAAAAAGCGCGGTTGAAGGCATGAAGCCATTCTTCGGCGTACAGGCCGGCGAGCTGTTCATCGCCACCACCGGTTACACCGGCGAGGCCGGCTATGAGATCGCGCTGCCGAAAGATCAGGCGGCGGATTTCTGGCAAAAATTGCTGGCCGCGGGCGTCAAGCCGGCCGGTCTGGGCGCGCGCGACACGCTGCGTCTGGAAGCGGGCATGAACCTCTACGGGCAAGAGATGGACGAAGGCGTTTCACCGCTGGCCGCCAACATGGGCTGGACCATCGCCTGGCAGCCGGAAGATCGCCGTTTCATCGGCCGCGAAGCGCTGGAACAACAGCGCGAGCAGGGTACCGAGCAACTGGTCGGCTTGATCATGACGGAAAAAGGCGTATTACGTAATGAGCTGCCGGTGCGTTTCACCGACGCGGCGGGGCAAACCCACGAAGGCGTGATCACCAGCGGTTCGTTCTCTCCGACGCTGGGCTTCAGCATCGCGCTGGCGCGCGTGCCGGCGGGCATCGGCGAGCAGGCCATCGTGCAGATCCGCAACCGTGAAATGCCGGTCAAAGTGACCAAGCCCGGTTTCGTCCGCGCCGGCAAGCCGCTGACAAATTGATTTTTTATTGATTGATTCTTTTATTTCTTCGAAGGAGTAACCGGCGATGAGCAATGTGCCAACAGAATTGAAATACGCATCCTCCCACGAGTGGGTTCGTGCAGAAGGTAACGGCGTTTACACCGTAGGCATCACCGAACACGCGCAGGAACTGCTGGGCGATATGGTGTTTGTCGATCTGCCGGAAGTGGGCCGCCGCGTCGCCGCCGGTGAAGATTGCGCTGTGGCGGAGTCCGTCAAGGCGGCGTCGGACATTTACGCGCCAATCAGCGGCGAAATCGTGGCGGTGAACGGCGAGCTGGAAAGCTCCCCGGAGCTGGTCAACAGCGAACCTTACGGTGACGGCTTCCTGTTCCAGATTAAAGCCACCGACGAAGGCGAGCTGGCGAACCTGCTGGACGCCGCGGCTTATCAGGCCTCGATCGACGAGTAATCGTGACCACGCCCCAGGCCTTTCGGCCGGGGCGTTTTAGTTACCGTTCAAGCTATATCCCGTATCACGCAAGCATTCAGGAATTTGTAGCAATGACCCAGACACTCAGCCAACTCGAACACAGCGAAGCGTTCATCGAACGCCACATCGGCTCTTCTGCGGAACAACGCCAGGAGTTGCTGGCAGCGGTGGGCGCTCGCTCGCTCAGCGCGCTGATCCAACAGATCGTGCCGGCGGACATTCAGCTGCCGGGGCCGCCGCCGGTCGGCGACGCGGCGACCGAACACCAGGCGCTGGCTGAGCTGAAGGCGATCGCCTCGCAGAATCAGCGCTACAAATCCTATATCGGCATGGGCTACAGCGCCGTGCTGACGCCGCCGGTGATCCTGCGCAACATGCTGGAAAATCCGGGCTGGTACACCGCTTACACCCCTTATCAGCCGGAAGTGTCGCAGGGCCGTCTGGAAGCGCTGCTGAACTTCCAGACCGTGACCCTCGATCTGACCGGCCTGGATCTGGCTTCCGCTTCGCTGCTGGATGAAGCTACCGCCGCCGCCGAAGCGATGGCCTTGGCCAAACGCGCCAGCAAGCTGAAAGACGCCAACCGCTTCTTCGTGGCTGACGACGTGCATCCGCAGACGCTGGACGTGGTGCGCACCCGCGCCGAAACCTTCGGCTTCGACGTCATCGTCGATAAAGCGGAAAAAGTGCTGGAGCTGGACGGCGTGTTCGGCGTGCTGCTGCAACAGGTGGGCACCACCGGCGAGCTGCACGACTACAGCGCGCTGCTGGCCGAACTGAAATCGCGCAAAATCATCACCAGCGTGGCCGCCGACATCATGGCCCTGGTGCTGCTGACCGCGCCGGGCAAGCAGGGCGCCGACGTGGTGTTCGGCTCCGCGCAGCGCTTCGGCGTGCCGATGGGCTACGGCGGCCCGCACGCCGCCTTCTTCGCCTGCCGCGACGAGTTCAAGCGCTCGATGCCGGGCCGCATCATCGGCGTTTCCCGCGATGCCGCCGGCAACACCGCGCTGCGCATGGCGATGCAGACCCGCGAGCAGCATATCCGCCGCGAAAAGGCCAACTCGAATATCTGTACCTCGCAGGTGCTGCTGGCCAACATCGCCAGCCTGTACGCGGTGTACCATGGCCCACAGGGGCTGCAGCGCATCGCCGGGCGTATCCATCGCCTGACCGACATTCTGGCCGCCGGGCTGCAGAAGGCCGGCCTGACGCTGCGCCACAACACCTGGTTCGACACCCTGACCGTTGAAGTGAAAGACAAAGCGGCGGTGCTGGAACGCGCGCTGAGCTTCGGCATCAACCTGCGTACCGATATCCACGGCGCCGTAGGCATCACGCTGGACGAAGCCACCTCGCGCGAAGACGTGCAAACGCTGTTCGCACTGCTGGCCGGCGACAACCACGGCCTGGACATCGACGCGCTGGACGCGGCGGTGAGCAAGAACAGTCAGTCGATCCCGGCCGCCATGCTGCGTCAGGATCCGATCCTGACCCACCCGGTATTCAACCGCTATCACAGCGAAACCGAGATGATGCGCTACATGCATCGCCTGGAGCGCAAAGATCTGGCGCTGAACCAGGCGATGATCCCGCTGGGCTCTTGCACCATGAAATTGAACGCCGCGGCGGAAATGATCCCGATCACTTGGCCTGAATTCTCCGAGCTGCACCCGTTCTGCCCGCCGGAGCAGGCTGCCGGCTACCAGCAGATGATCGGCCAACTGTCTCAGTGGCTGGTGCAACTGACCGGCTATGACGCGGTGTGCATGCAGCCGAACTCCGGCGCGCAGGGCGAATACGCCGGCCTGCTGGCGATCCGCCGCTACCACGAAAGCCGCAACGAAGCGGGCCGCCACGTCTGCCTGATCCCGAGCTCCGCGCACGGCACCAACCCGGCATCCGCCCAGATGGCGGGCATGAGCGTGGTGGTGGTCGCCTGCGACAAGAACGGCAACATCGATCTGCACGATCTGCGCGTCAAGGCGGAGCAGGCGGGCGAAGAGCTCTCTTGCATCATGGTGACCTACCCGTCGACCCACGGCGTGTATGAAGAAACCATCCGCGAAGTGTGCCAGATCGTGCATCAGTTCGGCGGCCAGGTGTATCTGGACGGCGCCAACATGAACGCCCAGGTGGGCATCACCACGCCAGGCTACATCGGCGCGGACGTTTCGCACCTCAACCTGCATAAAACCTTCTGCATCCCGCACGGCGGCGGCGGCCCGGGCATGGGCCCGATCGGCGTGAAAGCGCACCTGGCGCCGTTTGTGCCGGGCCACAGCGTCGTGCAGATCGACGGCGTAACCACCCAGCAGGGCGCGGTCTCCGCGGCGCCGTTCGGCAGCGCCTCCATCCTGCCTATCAGCTGGATGTACATCCGCATGATGGGCGCGGAAGGCCTGAAGCAGGCCAGCCAGATGGCGATCCTGAATGCCAACTACATCGCTACCCGCCTGAAAGACGCCTATCCGATTCTGTATACCGGCCGCGATCACCGCGTGGCACACGAATGTATCCTCGATATTCGTCCGCTGAAGGAAGAGACCGGCATCAGCGAAATGGACATCGCCAAGCGCCTGATCGACTTCGGCTTCCACGCGCCGACCATGTCGTTCCCGGTGGCGGGCACGCTGATGGTCGAGCCGACCGAGTCGGAAAGCAAAGTGGAGCTGGATCGCTTTATCGATGCGATGCTGGCGATCCGCAGTGAGATCGACCGCGTCGCCAAAGGCGAATGGCCGCTGGAAGACAACCCGCTGGTGAATGCGCCGCACGTGCAGGCTGAGCTGGTTAACGACTGGCAGCATCCGTACAGCCGTGAGCTGGCGGTGTTCCCGGTGGTCGGCGTGCGCGAGAACAAGTACTGGCCGAGCGTTAAGCGTCTGGATGACGTGTACGGCGACCGTAACCTGTTCTGCTCTTGCGTGCCGATGAGCGACTACGAATAACACGTTCGGCAAAGTTTGTGTTCGGGGGACACCGCATCATGCGGTGTCCCTTTTTATTTTATTGCGGCCTATTCTTTCCCGTACGTTCCCACGATTTGAGGAGTCACCATGCAAGCGGCAATCGTAACAGCGCTGGGGCAAGCCCCGGTTTTCGGCACCTTTGAGGAGCCTCAGGCACAGGCGAATGAAGTGCCGATCGACGTTCTGGCGGCCGGTATCAAACAGCTGGATCGCGCCACCGTCGCCGGCACCCATTACTCCAGCCCGAAGCAGTTGCCGATCGTACCCGGCACCGACGGCGTGGGCCGGACGGCCGACGGGCAACGGGTGTATTTCGCCTCCTTCCGCCGCCCTTACGGCGCGATGGCTGAGCGCAGCGTCGCGTCATGGACGGTGCCGGTGCCGGAGGCGGTGGACGACGCCACGGCGGCGGCGCTGATCAATCCGGCCTTCGCCGCCTGGCTGCCGCTGCGCTGGCGGGCGGATCTGCAGCCCGGTGAAACGGTGCTGATCATCGGCGCTACCGGCACCTCGGGCAAACTGGCGGTCGCCGCGGCGCGTCAGGCGGGAGCCGGGCGCATCGTTGCCGCCGGCCGTCGGCTGAGCGTGCTGGAAGCGTTGGGCGTGGATGCCACGGTGGATCTGAGCCTGCAGGGCGAGGCGCTGACGCAGGCCTTCGCGGCGGCGGCGGGGCCGGGCGGTTATCAGGTGATCGTCGATTATATCTGGGGCCCGGCGACCGAAGCGCTGCTCGCGACGCTCAATAATCACGATCTCTCGTCTTACGCCGGCGGGCGCGGCATTCGCCTGGTCAACGTCGGCTCGATGGCCGCGCCGGACATCCGGCTGCCGGCGGCGGTGCTGCGCAGCAATCAGCTGCAGATCCTCGGCAGCGGCACCGGCAACTTCCCGCCGATCCCTGAGATGCAGCGCTATGCGACCGAAATTCTGGCGCTGGCGGCGACGGGCGCGCTCACTATCGAGACGCAGGAGCACGCGCTGGCGGAGATCGCCGAGGTATGGGATCTGAACAAGAAAAGCGACGTGCGTTCGGTGATACGCATCGCCCGCTAAGTTCCTGCCGCTAGCGGCAAGGGCAGACCAGGTGAATATCCTCCGGCTCGCGGGCGAACAGCTCGGCATCCGGGCGCTCGATGAGCCGGCACCCTTGCGCCAGATAGAAGTCTACGGTGCTTTTGTTGGGGATGGAGGAGACGTACAGCCCGGCGGCGCCTTCTTGCGCCGCCTGACGCAGGCAGAGCTGGAACAGCTGCTTGCCTAACCCCTGGCCGCGTTGGTGCGCGCTGACATAAAAGAACAGCAGCTGGCGCAGATCCCGCTGCGGGCCGCGCGGCTCGGTGTCCAGCGCCGCCGCCGCCACGATCTCCTCGCCTTCGAACCGCGCGAAAAACGCGCCGCCGCGATCGAAGCAGGCTTCGTGGATCGGCGTATAGGTTTCCCGGTCGTGCGGATCCCAACCGCGCACGTCGTAGTAGTCCGGGTAGGCTTGCAGTTTACCGTCCTGCAGGCGATACAGGGTGTCGATGATTTCGCTGCGGTCAATATCCCATAGTCGGTCGAGTTGCTGCCGTTGCAACAGAACAGGGGCGCTCATGATCGTTGTTCACTCTCAGTCTGTGGCCGGTAACTTTCCGGCAAATCGATAATAAAACCGATGCCGCGATCGTCGAGGCCTTCGGTGACGCGCAGCTGCGCGCCGATCTTGTCGGCCAGGTTCCGGGCGATGGCCAATCCCAGTCCGCTGCCGGTCTGCTGCGTGCCGGGCACGCGGTAAAAGCGTTCAAACAGGCGCGGAAGGTGCTCTTCGCTCACTCCGGGGCCGTTGTCGCGCAACGTAATATAGCAGCCGAGCGGTGCCAGCGAACGGATATGGGCTTCGATGCGGCTGCCGGGCGGCGCGTACTTGAGTGCGTTGTCCAGCAGGTTGGTGAAGATGGCGATCAGCGCATGGCGATCGGTGGTTACCACCACGTCCTCGCTGCCGTCGAGCGAGAGTTCCACATCCTTTTCCAGCGCATAGGGGACGTGCTGCGCGATGCATTTTCCGATCTCTGCGTAGATGTCCACCGCCTCGATTTTCAGCGGAAAATCTTCCGCCTCCAGCTTGGCCAGGTTGATCAGCTGGCGCGACAGCGACGCCGCGCGATCCAGCCCCTGCTGCATGTCGCCGATGATCTCCCGGCGCTCCTGCTGCTCGCTGACCTGGGTCAGCAGATGCAGCTGCGCCAGCACGGCGGCGATCGGCGTGCGCAGTTCGTGCGCCGCATCGGCCATAAAGCGTTTCTCGCGCTGATTGGCGGCGTCGATGCGTGCCATCAGTTTGTTGACCTCCACCACCACCGGCCGGATTTCCTGATACTGCTCGCTGACATTGATCGGCGATAGGTTGCCCGGCTGGCGATCGGAGATGGTGCGGGCGATCTGGCGCAGCGGCCGCAGGCTGAAATAGGCGGTAAATAACAAGGTGACGATGATGGCTGCCAGAATGCCCAGCAGCGGTACGGCGGTGCTTTCCGCCGGATTGCCGAACTGCGTGGTGCGATCGTTGAACGATTCGCCGACGATGACCCGATACTGACGCTTTTCGCTCCAACTGCCGGCGAGATGCCAGTTGGCGCCGGCGTATTTAACGGAGCCGGACAGCACCGAAGGCGGCAGGCGCAGCGGTTCTCCCTGCGTCAGCGAACTGTAAAGCATCCGGTTGTCCCGATCGTAAACCACGAACAGCGGGTGATAGTCGATTTGATCCTGCATGCCATTATTGATGGAATCAATGTACATGCCTTCAATGGTCTTGATGATGCCGAGATAATCGATATTGTCAGTGCCGGTTTCATCGAGAATATTGGCGATGCCTGCGGCGACGATACGTTGCTGATTATCGAAATATTTCTCCATGTCGGGGTAATACCAATATTTCACCCAGGCGACGAGGAGCCCCCACAATAATAAAATGGCCAGCACCTGGAAAATAATGGTGCGCATAAAGAAGGATTTAAAACCGATCATGCCGCTACTCTTTCTTCAGCAAATAACCAATGCCGCGTACGGTAATAATCCTTTCTTTACCGATCTTGCGCCGTAAATTATGCATGTGCACTTCCAGCGAGTTGCTTTCCACACTGTCGCCGTGGCCGAACAGCCGCTGCTCCAACACCGCTTTGCGCACCACGGTGCCGGCGCAGCGCATCAGTTCGTGCAACAGGTGATACTCTTTTTTCGACAGCATCAGCAGCTCGTTATCCAGCGTCACCTGATGGTTGACCGGATCGAGATACAGCGTGCCGAGGCTCCAGGTTTGCGAAGCAAAGCCGGCCATACGCCGGTTGACCGCCTTGACGCGCGAGATGAGTTCGAGTAGCGCAAAGGGTTTGGCCAGAAAGTCGTCCGCGCCGGAGTCCAGGCTGTTCACCAGGCTTTCGATGCGGTCGCGAGCGGTCAGGATGATGATCGGGATATTTTGCCCGGCGGCCCGCCAGGCGATCAGCTTCTGCAAACCGTCGCCGTCCGGCAGCGTGAGATCCAACAGCATCAAATCGAACCCGCCGGATGAAAGTTTATTTTCCGCGTCGGCGAGCAGGCGCACCCAGCATAAATTAAAGCCGGCCAGCTCCAATGCGCGGCACAGCGCCTTGCCTAATTGCAGGTCGTCTTCCACCAACAGTATGTTCACGTTTTTTCCGCTGAGATCTTTGAGTCGCGCTTATCTAACTATAACGTTGACGGGAAGACAACGGGGAAACCTGCACTGCCTGCACGTTCTTAAGCAAACCTTAATCTGGCTTTAATCTCGCGTTAAGGGAGCAAGAGGGAATTTCAGTTATTTTGCTGCCATTCGATACCACAACAGAAGGAGCGAAACATGCTGACTGACGGTTCCCCGCCCGCGGGCACCTCGCGGCGGCTGATATATGCAGGCGTGGCGGCCGTGCTCGTTCTGTTGATGCTGTCTTTTCGCGGCGACACACAGAGCCATGGCCATAGCGGCCTGCATGCTGCCGGCTTGCAACGGATGCATCAGGTGACGACGCCGGACGCCTACGGCTGCGTCAAAGCGCGCATTAAAAAGCAGCTGCGGCGCCTGGCTCAGCTTTAAAGCGTTTTTTAGAGCGCGGCTCTATACTCTGACGGGCAAACGGGGCGCCTGCGCGCAGGCCGCTGTGTTGATATCGCCAACCAGAGAAAAACAATATGACGACAGTGGCATTGGTCACAGGCGCGAGCCGGGGAATTGGTCGCGCGACCGCTTTGCTGCTGGCCCGGCAGGGCTATGCGGTGGGTGTGAATTACCTGCGCGACGAAAGCGCGGCGCGGCAGGTGGTGGCGGAGATTGAGGCGCAGGGCGGCAAGGCGCTGGCGTTGCAGGCCGACGTGGCCGACGAGGCGCAGGTGATGGCGATGTTCGCTACGCTGGACGCCGGGCTGGGCACGCTCAGCGCGCTGGTCAACAATGCCGGGATTCTGTTCCAGCAGGCGAACATTGAACAGTTGACCGCCGAGCGCATCAATCAGGTGCTCGGCACCAACGTGACCGGTTACTTCCTGTGTTGCCGCGAGGCGGTGAAGCGCATGGCGCTGCGCCATGGCGGGCAGGGCGGCGCTATCGTCAACGTTTCCTCCGCGGCGTCCCGGTTGGGGGCCGCGGGGGAATACGTCGATTACGCCGCCTCGAAAGGCGCCGTCGATACCCTGACCATCGGGTTATCGCGCGAGGTGGCGGCGCAGGGCATCCGCGTCAACGGCGTACGGCCCGGATTCATCTATACCGAGATGCACGCCAGCGGCGGCGAGCCCGGCCGGGTGGATCGCGTGAAGGACAGTTTACCGATGCAGCGCGGCGGGCAGCCGCAGGAAGTGGCGGAGGCGATCGCTTGGCTGCTGTCTGACGCTGCGTCTTACGTGACCGGCACTTTTATCGAGGCAGCAGGCGGGCGTTGAATGCATGAGGGGGTTTTGACATCCCGTCGTGCGGAGTGTATTTTGATTAAATAACAATCAAAATGTAGTTACAAAAATGTATGTTTATTTTGAATGGAATCAGGATAAAAATCACAGCAACCAGCGTAAACACCGCGTCAGTTTTGAGATTGCGCAACGGGTTTTTCTGGATCCCAACCATTTGGCCGTGCTGGAGAGGATCGAGGGCGGAGAAGAACGCTGGCAAACGCTCGGTATGGTCGGCTCCTGTTTGTTGCTGCTGGTGGCGCATACGACGATCGAAACGGATGTCGAAGGCGATACAGTAGAGATCGTGCGTATCATTTCAGCACGCAAGGCCGATGCCAAAGAGAGGGGAAGATATGAAGCGCAAAAATTCAGCCAAAAATCTGGCGCATAGCGTACTCCCTCCGTTGACGGAGGAGCAGAAAGCGCAAATTGCTTCACTGAGCGCGCTGCCGGATGAGGATATCGATTATACCGATGCCCCGGCCCTGGGTGAGGAGAAGTGGCAGGCTGCGGTTCAGGGGCGTTTTTATAAACCGATGAAAGTATCGAAAACCATCCGAATCGATGCGGATGTGTTGGCCTGGCTTCAGCGGCCAGGCAAGGGCTATCAGAAACGCCTGAACGCTGTGCTGCGTGAGGCGATGTTGAAAGAGCATGAGCACGAGGAATAATTTGTGTCAGGTGGCTAACGGTCCGGTGAGATTCTCACCGGATTTTTTTTGCTGTTTTTTAAGGCAACGCCTACCAACGTCGGCCACCTCTCGACGGAGCTCGGTCAAAACTATAAAACGGTCATTCCGCGGAGCGTGAAATGTGACCGTTTACCGTTTATCTCCTGCTCATCGGCAGAACAGGGTCATCATAACTATTCCCGGTAATATCCTGCGCCACGGGGTTACCCGTCGTGCAGCAGCGCGCTGCGGAATGACAGGATATGCGCCTGCGCGGCCTCGGCGGCGGCGGCGCTGTCTTGTGCGGCCAGCGCGGCGATAATTGCCCGGTGTTCGTCGATCACTTCGCGCATATGCCCTTCCCGCGACAGGGTGCTGGCCCAAAAACGCTGCGCCCTGGCGTGCAGCACACTCAGGATATCCGCCAGCATGTTATTGCCGGCGATCTGCGCCAGCTCCTGGTGAAACTCATGATCGAGTGTCATCATTCGCACTCTATCTCGCTCCTGGCTCGCGGCTTCGATTTGCCGATTGAGTTCGGTCAGCGTCGCGATTTGCCTCTCGGTAATCCTCTGGCTCGCCAGCTGCATGCACAGCATCTCGTTAGCCAGCCTTACTTCGATCAATTCCAACGCATCGTCCATCGACAACGGTGAAACCATCACGCCTTTGCGCGGGATGACCTGCAGTAACCCCTCGTTGGCCAAGCGGTGGATTGCCTGATTTATCGGCGTTCTGCCCATATCCAGATCGTTCATCACCTGCGCGGTATTGAGATATTCGCCCGGCTTGTAGCTGAGTGTGACCAGCGCCTGTTTGAAGCGCCGGTAGGCCAGCTCGTTCAGTGAGACGCCGGCTTCTTCCGTCATCGGGCGCTGCGGGCTTTCTGCGTCAACAGTCTTCACGTTTTGCTCCTGCAAGAAGAAAGTTTTTAGACATAGTACACAAAAACATGGCATGAAAATCGCTTATTTGGTAACTAAAGATATAGTGAAATTTCACAGTGTTTTAACAAGAGGGACGAAACTGCCATGAGACTGACCTTCACTTTACCTGAATCCCGCGGCGCGGCGACGTTGAATGTTGAGATTGATCATCTGGTGATCGCCGGTTGGACCGGGCGCGATCGCGAAGCGATCTTGCACCATATTCGTGAATTGGCCGAGCTGGGCGTGCCCCAGCCCAGTGCAATCCCCCTGTTTTACCGCGTTGCCGCCAATCAGTTGAGCCAGCAAGAGACCATTGAAGTCATTGGCAACGCGACGTCCGGCGAAGCGGAGCCGCTGATTTTTGCCCATCGCGGCGAACTGTTCGTGTCATTGGCGTCCGATCACACCGATCGTCAACTCGAAGCGCACAGCGTGGCGCTGTCGAAACAGATTTGCGTTAAACCGGTGGCGCGAGCCGCCTGGCCGCTGCAGGAGGTGCTGGAACATTGGGACAGTTTGATCTTGCGTTCGTGGATCAAGGAAGAGGGCGAATGGCGATTGTATCAACAGGGCAGCCTTGCCGCACTGCGTACGCCCGGTGATTTGCTGGAGCGTTACTTCACCGGTATGCAGCCGCCGGAGTGCGGGCTGGCGCAACCGCAAACGCCCAACGGGTTGGCGATGACTTGCGGCACGGTGGCGGCGATCGGCGGCATTCGACCGGCCGGCGAGTTTCGCATGGAACTGGTGGACGATGTGCTTGGGCGCACCATCAGTCACGGTTATCGCAGCATTGAACTGCCGGTGGTGGCGTGATGAAAAAGCTGACGTTGATGCAGGCCAGCGCCGGCCTGGCTAGCGGGGAGTTCACCGCAGCGCAGCTGACCGCCGCCGCTTTGGCGCAGATCGCCGATGAGCGGGGGGAGGGCGCGCGCGCGTTTACGCGAACCTACGCCGAGTGGGCGCAACGGCAAGCGCAGGCCTCCGATCGGCGGCGCGCCGCCGGCTCGCCGCTGTCGGCGCTGGATGGCGTGCCTGTCTCAATCAAGGATCTGTTTGATGTGGCCGGTGAGGTGACCACGGCGGGCTCGCGCGTGTTAGCCGACGCGCCGCCCGCGGAAAAGCACGCTGCGGTAGTGGAACGGCTGTTGCAAGCCGGCGCGGTGGTGGTGGGCAAAACGACGATGACGGAATTCGCCTATTCCGGGCTGGGCATCAACCCGCATTACGGGACGCCGGCCAACCCCTGGGAGCGCCAGGCGGCACGCATTCCCGGCGGCTCCTCTTCCGGTGCGGCGGTGGCGGTGGCCGACGGCATGTGCCTGGGCGCGATTGGCAGCGATACCGGCGGGTCGGTACGCATTCCCGCCGCGCTGTGCGGGTTGACCGGGTATAAACCCACTGCACGGCGCATCAATGACGCTGGCTTATTGCCGCTGTCGCCTTCGCTGGATTCGATCGGCGTGATCGCTCATGACGTCGGCAGCTGTATTGCGCTGGACGCACTGATTGCCGACAGCCCGCTGCGGGTGCCGCAAAAAAGCTTGGCGCAGGCGCATTTTGCCGTGCCGCAAACGGTGGTGCTGGATGAACTGCAGCCGGCGGTTGCCGAGGCATTCCAGCGCAGCCTGCAATGCCTGTCTCAGGCGGGGGCGCAGATTGAATTCATTCCCGCTACGGCGTTCGCCGAACTGGCCGCGTTCAATGCCAACGGTGGTTTCACCGCCCTGGAGTCCTGGCGCTGGCATCAAGTGTTGATCGCTGAACGGGCCGAGGGCTATGACCCGCGGGTGCTGTCGCGCATTCGCCGCGGTGCATCCTTGGGCGACGCCGATCTGCAGCTGTTGCAGCGGCAACGCGCCGACTGGCAGCGGCGGATTACGGCGGAGCTGCAGAGGTTTGACGCTCTGCTGATGCCGACCGTGCCGATGATTGCGCCAACTATCGGCGAGCTGGCGGCGGATGATGCCTACTTCCGTTGCAACGGACTGATGCTGCGCAATCCCGCGATCGTCAATTTCCTCGACGGCTGTGCGCTGTCCTTGCCCTGCCAGCGGCCGGGCGCCGCGCCGATCGGCCTGATGCTGGCGGGCTTGCCGATGTGTGATGAGGCGCTGCTGGGATGGGCGCTGGCGATCGAACGCCGTCTTGCCGAGGCGTGATTTTCCGGTGGGCGCAGGCCTGCCTTTTGAGATGACCAGGAGAATATCCATGAACGATTCCCCGAACGGAATGCTGTTTGTCGCGACGGATGTCGCCACGCAGGATGATGCGGATTTCAATCGCTGGTATGACCGCGAACACGTGGAGGAGCGGGTGCGGGTGCCCGGCTTTTTATCCGGCACACGCTATCGGGCATTGCAGGGCGGGCGTCAATATTTGGGGCTGTATAAAACCGAATCGTTGGCCAGTTTTACCTCCGAAGCCTATCGCGCCGCGTTTCAACACCAAACGCCTTGGTCGGTGGCCAGCCTGGAGAAAATGCGTGATCCAATGCGCCGGGTGTGTGCGGTGGAGGCGGTCACCGGCCAAGGGTGCGGCAGTCATCTCTGTATCTTCGTGCTGCCGTCGGCGGCATCGGAAGCGCTGCATGCCCGCATCTTGCAACTGGGCGCGCGGCTGGCTGAACAGCCTGGCTTTGTGCGCAGCAGCCTGTTAACGCCGGATGCCGAACTCAGTTCCCCGCTGCCGAAAGAATCGCGAGAAAACCGCCGAATGCTGCCGATGCTATTGATCGAAAGCAGCGACGCCGAAGCCGGCCTGCGTTTAAGCGAGCAGACCGCTGAAGCGCTGAACATGCCCGCCGCCGATGCCTGGCACTATGCCCTTGGCTGGCAACTGACCGCACAGGAGCTGACATCATGAACGCATACACCACTGAAACGGCACAGGCTGCCGCGCCGGCCGCGGAAAGTGCCGCCGCACCGCCCAATACCGGCAAGCTGGCGGCGGCCAGCTCGATCGGCACGGCGTTGGAATGGTACGATTTCACCGTCTACAACATCATGGCCGCGTTGATTTTCAACCATGTATTCTTCCCATCGTTCGATCCGCTGGTGGGCACGATTCTGGCGTTCTCCACTTACGCGGTGGGTTATGTTTCCCGGCCGATCGGTGGCATCGTGTTCGGCCACCTTGGCGATGTGTTGGGGCGGCGCTTTGTACTGGTCACCACGCTGGTGATCATGGGCGTGACCACGGCGCTGATGGGATTGTTGCCCGGCTATGCCAGCTGGGGGATTTGGAGCCCGTTGCTGCTGGTGACGCTGCGCTTTATTCAGGGCATTGCGCTGGGCGGAGAATGGGCGGGGGCGGTGCTGTTGTCGATGGAACACGGTAAGCCGCATCAGCGCGGGCGCAACGCGTCCTTTGCTCAGGTAGGGCCGTCCTGCGGTTCGCTGATCGGCACCGGCCTGATTACGCTGGTGACGTTGGCGATGTCGGCGGACGATTTCCAGCAATGGGGCTGGCGGATCCCGTTCCTGCTGAGCCTGGTGCTGGTCATCTTCGGTTTGTGGCTGCGTCGGGGAGTGGGTGAGACGCCGGCATTTTTGCAACTGGAGGCATCGAAAGATGTTACGCAGTCGCCGATCCGCGAAGTCTTCACGCAGCACATGCGCCCACTGCTGATCGCCGGCGGATCGCGTATCGGCTCTGACGTGCTCTATGCGTTGGTGGTCGTGTTCACGTTGACCTACGTCACCACCGTGCTGAATCTGCCGCGCCCGCTGGCGCTGGGCGCCACCATGCTGGGGGCGATAGGTAACGCCGTCGCGGTACCGCTGTTTGGCGCATTGTCGGATCGCTTCGGCCGTCGTCCGGTGTATATCGGCGGTGCATTGGCGGCGATCGCGTGGGCGTTTGCATTCTTTGTCCTGCTCGACAGCAGTCAACCGGTGTTGATCTGCATGGCAGTGGTGATCGGGCTGTTGATCCATGCGGCGATGTATGGGCCACAGGCGGCATTCATCACGGAACAGTTCCCGACACGGGTGCGTTATGCCGGATCGTCGTTAGCCTATACCTTGGCGGGGATTATCGGTGGCGGCTTTGCCCCGCTGATCATCACTTCGTTGTTTAAATCTTACGACAGCACGCTGGCGATTTCCGCCTATGTCGCGTTGGCTCTGCTTATCACGCTTTGGGCGGTATGGGCGGCGCGGGAAACGGCGCATAAGCCGCTGTAAATAGAATGCCGGGCTACTTTAGGCCCGGCGTTCGGTCAAAACCACAAAAACGGTCATTAATGGTCATATTGCGGAACGTGGAATTGTGACCGTTTACCGTTTCTCTCCTGTCTGCCTAAGACGCACGCGCATCATAACTGCCTGTTACTCCACACTTTCATAATTATTCATTTCATTTTCCTCCCGATTTTTTTGACAACTATCACACCGCTATCGTTGACCGATCGCGGGGCGATGCGCTTTGCGTCTGCGCGCAAAACGCGGCGCGGCAAATCGATATCGTAATCATCGTCCTGGAGGAGAAAAGAAACATGCTGCCTGTAGAACGTCATCGCTTTATCACCGAAGTCTTGAGCCAGCGCGGCCGCGTGATGGTGCAGGAGGTGGCGCAGCTGTGCCACATCTCTATCGAGACGGCGCGGCGTGATCTGGCCTTGCTGGAACGGCGCGGCCTGCTGCTGCGCAGCCACGGCGGCGCGGTCTTCGTCGAGCCGCCGGCGGTGGAGAAAACCTATGTGCCCGCCGAGATAGACCAGGGGGAATCTTTCCGCCAGCGCAGCAACGAGGCGCCGGAGCAGAAAACGCGCATCGCCAAACGCGCGCTGGAGTTTATCGCGCCGGGGGATTGCCTGCTGCTGGACAGCAGCTCCACCAGCTGGTTTTTGGCGCGCCAACTGCCGGATATCTCGCTGGTGGTGTTGACCAACTCGCTGCACATCATCCAGACGCTGGCCTGCAAGGCCAACGTGCGCACCATCGGACTGGGGGGCGAGTATTCCGCCAAGTATGAGGATTTTATCGGCGTGCTGGCGGAGCAGATGCTGAAAGAGTTCGTGATCAACAAGCTGTTTTTCTCCTGTCACGGCATCTGCCAGGACGGCGGCATCCGCGAAAGTAACGAGCACCATGCGCGGCTGAAGCAGCAGATGCTGCTGGCGTCGGAACGCAAGTTCCTGCTGGTGGACAGCAACAAGTTCGGCCGCCGCTCGTTCGCGCGCATCTGCCACTACCGGGAGATAGATACCTTAATCACCGATCGGCTCAGTGACGACGAATTTCGTCAGGAACTGGCCTGGAACAACGTCGACGTGATTGAAGTTTCACCCGCCGCGAAAAGGGCGGCGCGATAACAACAACGAAACCCCCTTATTTACAGCCAACACTTGTGGAGAGAGAACAATGAAAAAATCCGTACTGGTCGGTCTGTTTGCCTCGCTGCTGCTGTCGCTATCCGCGCAGGCGGCGGACAAGCTGAAAATGGGCGTGGTGGTGAAGATCGGCGGCATTCCGTGGTTCAACGCCATGGAGGCCGGCATCAAAAGCGAAGGCGCCAAACGCGGCATCGACGCCTGGATGGTCGGGCCGACGGCGGCGGATCCGGCGCTGCAGGTGCGCGCCATCGAAGATCTGATCGCGCAGAAGGTGGCCATCATCGGCGTGGTGCCGAACGACGCCCGGGTGCTGGAGCCGGTGCTCAAGCGCGCGCAGGAGGCGGGCATCAAGGTGATCGTGCACGAATCCCCCGGCCAGAAGTACGCCGACTGGGACTTTGAGCTGGTGGACGCCTCGCAGCACGGGGTCAACCACATGAAAGCGTTGGCCACCTGCATGAAAGAGCAGGGCAAGTACGCGGTGTACGTCGGCAGCCTGACGGTGCCGCTGCATATCACCTGGTCGGACTCGGCCATCAACTACCAGAAGCAGCACTACCCGAACATGCAGCTGGTGGGCGACAAGTTCGGCGTGGGGGAATCGCTGGATGACAGCGTGCGCACCACCAACGATTTGATGGCCAAATATCCCGATCTGAAAGGCGTGCTGGCGTTCGGATCGCAGGGGCCGATCGGCGCCGGGCGCGCGGTGCTCAACCGCGGCAAAAGCAACGATATCTGCGTCATCGGGCCGTTCAGCCCGGGCCAGGGCGCTTCGCTGGTCAATCGCGGCGCCATCAAGGGCGGTTACATCTGGAACCCGATGGTGGCGGGCGAAGTGTTCGTGCGCATCGCCGACATGATGCACAAGGGAGAAAAGATCACCGACGGCATGACCATCGAAGGCATGGGCAAGGTGCAGGTGGATGCACAGCAGCACACCATTCTCGGCAACGCCAGCGAAAGCCTGGATAAGCAAAACCTGCCGAAGCTGGTGAAGATGGGGCTGTAATCATGGCGATTTCCGGCAATACGGCAACCCAGGGCGCGCCGCTGATCGCGCTGCAACAGCTGTCGATGACCTTTGGCGGGCAGCGTGCGCTGAACGCTATCTCGCTGGCGCTGATGCCGGGGGAAGTGCACTGCCTGGCCGGCACCAACGGCTGCGGCAAGAGTACGTTGATCAAGGCGATCGTCGGCGTGTATCAACCGGACGACGGCAGCCGCATCACCATCGACGGGCAAACCTTCGGTCGGTTGTCGCCGGATCAGGCGCACGCCTTCGGCATTCAGGTGATCTACCAGGATCTGTCGCTGTTTCCCAACCTGACGGTGGCGGAAAACATCGCCTTCGAGCACAACCTGCATGGGTTGCTGGGATGGTACCGCCCGGCACGGCTGCGGCGCACCGCCGAGCGCCTGCTACAGGAGCTGAGTTTCCATCTGGATCTCGACAAACGGGTGGCGGAGCTGCCGATCGCCCAGCGCCAGCAGGTGGCGATCTGCCGCGCGCTGGTGGCGGAGGCGCGGCTGGTGATCATGGATGAACCGACCGCCTCGCTGACCCGCACCGAGGTCAATCAGCTGCTGCGCACGGTGGATTACCTGAAAGCGAAAGGCATCTGCGTGGTGTTCGTCAGCCACCGGCTGGACGAGGTGCTGGAGATTTCGGATCGCGTCACGGTGATCCGCGACGGCAACAAGATCGGCACCTGGCCGGCGGCGGAGATCACCGGCGATCGTCTGACCGAGCTGATGACCGGTCTGAAGCTGGACTATCGCCTGAAGTCACCCAGCATGAATAAGGATCGGGTGCTGCTGGAGGCGGATCGCCTCAGCCGCGCCGGGCAATACCAGGACGTGAGCTTCCGGCTGCATCAGGGCGAGGTGCTCGGTCTATGCGGGCTGCTCGGCTCCGGGCGCACCGAGCTGGCGCTGAGCCTGTTCGGCATGACTCGGCCGGACAGCGGCAAGCTCTACCTCGACAGCAAACCGGTGCGCTTTCGCGGCCATGAGGACGCGATCAAGGCCGGCATCGGCTACGTCTCGGAGGATCGCCTGACGCTCGGCCTGGTGCAGCAACAGTCGGTGGCGGACAACGCGGTGCTGACCATTCTCGATAAGCTGCGCGGGCGTTTTCGCCTGATTGACGACTACCGCAAGAATCGCATCGTCACGGAGTGGATCGCCAAACTCGGCGTGCGGGTGGCGGATCCGGAGCAGGCGGTTTCGACGCTGTCCGGCGGCAATCAGCAAAAGATCGTGTTGGCCAAGTGGGTACTGACCCAACCGCGGATCCTGATCCTCGACTCGCCGACCGTCGGCGTCGACGTCGGCGCCAAGGCCAGCATCTACCAACTGATCCATCTGCTGGCGCAGGAGGGGATCGCCATTTTGCTGATCTCCGACGAAGTGCCGGAGGTGTATTACAACTGCGATCGGGTGCTGCACTTCAGCGGCGGCAGCGTGATCGGTGAGTACCTGCCGGGGCAGGTGAGTCAGCAACAGCTGGCGGAGGCGGTCAATGCGTAGATTCAGCCTGAAACCGCGCGGCAACGAAGGCTACCTGGCCTGGGTACTGCTGCTGACGGTCATCGTCTTTTCGCTGCTCAGCGAGCAGTTTTTAACGGTGCAAAACCTGCTCGATCTCTGCGAAAGCTATGCGGTGAGCGGCATCTTCGCCCTCGGTCTGTTCGTGGTGCTGGTGACCGGCGGCATCGATATCTCCTTCGCTGCGGTGGCCTCGGTGGTGCAGTACCTGATCGCCACGCTGGCGACCCATTACGGCCTGGCCAGCCCGATGGGCAGCATTCTGCTGGCGTTGGCGATCGGCGCCGCGCTGGGCATGGTCAACGCGCTGCTGATCTACTGCCTGCGCATCGTCTCGATCATCGTCACCATCAGCATGCAGGCGTTGCTGTTCGGCATGCTGATGTGGCTGACCAACGGCCGCAGTCTGTACGCGCTGCCGGACTGGTGGACGCTGCCGCGCAGCGTGCTGCCGTTCCAGTTGGGTGAACAGAGCTATCAGCTCGGTTTGCCGACGCTGGTGATGCTGGCGGTGGCGCTGCTGACCTGGCTGCTGCTGAACAAGACGCACCTCGGGCGCCAGCTGTTTGCCGTCGGCGGCGATGCGGAATCGGCGCGGCGCATCGGCATCCGCGTCGGCCTGCTGCACCTGTTCGCCTATGGCTATCTGGGCGTGATGGCGGCGATCGGCGGCCTGGTGCAGGTGTACCGCATGGGCGAAGTGGTGCCCAATGCGCTGGTGGGCGGTGAGCTCGACGTACTGGCGGCGGCGGTGCTGGGCGGCGCCAGTTTGAACGGCGGCAAGGGCAGCGTGATCGGCACGCTGATGGGCGTATTCCTGATCGGCGTGCTGAAAAACGGCCTCAACCTGATCGGCGTGTCCAGCTACTTCATGAACGTGGTGATCGGCCTGGTGATCGTCGCGGCGATCACCGTCACTCACTACAAGAAACGCAAAGAAACCGACGTCGGTTTCGCCTGAGGAGCGCCTGATGGGCAACTACCTGAAATTTCGTCCGGACGGCACCGCCGTCGGCCTGTTGGCGCTGCTGCTGGCGGTGGTGCTGGCCTTCAGCCTGCTGATGCCGGGGCGCTTCTTCAGCGGCGCCACCTTCACCAGCGTGGCGTTCCAGCTGCCGGAGCTGGGCCTGCTGACCCTGGCGATGTTCATCCCGATCCTCAGCGGCGGCCTGAACCTGTGCATTATCGCCAGCGCCAACCTGACCAGCCTGCTGATGGCCTGGCTGTTCATCAGCTATCTGCCGCCGGACGCCGGATTGGGATTGCAGGCGCTGTGGCTGGTGTTGGCGCTGGCGGCGGCGATGCTGCTGGCCGTGACGATCGGCGCGGCGACCGGCGCGCTGGTAGCCTACGTCGGCGCCCATCCGATTCTGGTGACGCTGGCGACCATGACTACGGTCAACGGCATCGGCATCTACCTGACGCGCGGCGCGGCCCTGAGCGGCATGCCGGAGATCGTGCGGTTTATCGGCGCCGAGCGCGTGCTGGGCGTGCCGGTGCCGCTGTGGATCTTTCTGGCGGTCGCCGTGCTGCTGGCGCTGTTCTTGCAGAAAACCCGGCTCGGCAAATGCATCTACATGAGCGGCAGCAACATCAACGCCACCCACTTCAGCGGCGTGAATACCCATCGGGTGCTGATCGCCATTTACACCCTCTCCAGCCTGCTGTGCGTCATTGCCGGGCTGGTGATGATGGCGCGCTTCAACTCGGCGCGCATGGGCTACGGCGACTCTTATCTGCTGCTGACGGTGCTGGCGATCATTCTGGGCGGCACCGATCCGTTCGGCGGTTTTGGTCGGGTCAGCGGCGTGGTGCTGGCGCTGATCGTGCTGCAGGTGATCGCCACCGGTTTGAACCTGATGAACGTCAGCCCGCACTTCAGTCTCGCGATGTGGGGCGCGGTGCTGATTGCGGTGCTGGCGCTGAAATTTTTCCGCCATCGCTATCGGCAGCGGCGGGCGATGCGCCGCAGCGCGGCCCAGGCCAGAGCCGCGGCGGGCCACTGATCCTTTTTCCCTTTTGCGCAGGATAACGCTAATGAAATACCAGATTTCACCTTCACTGATGTGCATGAACCTGATGGATATCCGGCAGCAATTGGCGGTGCTGAACCGCCGCGCCGATATGCTGCATATCGACATCATGGACGGGCACTACGTTAAAAACATCACGCTGTCGCCGTTCTTTATCGAACAGATCCGCCCGCACACCTCGTTGCTGCTGGACGTGCATCTGATGGTGGAGAACCCGACCGATTTTATCGACCCGATCGCCCGCGCCGGCGCGGACTTTATCTGCCCGCACGCCGAAACCATCAACCGCGACGCGTTCCGGGTGATCAACCAGATCCGCGCGCTGGGCAAAAAAGTGGGGGTGGTGCTGAACCCGGCTACGCCGGTGGAGTTTATCCGCCACTACCTTCATCTGCTGGACAAGGTTACGGTGATGACCGTCGATCCGGGCTATGCCGGGCAGCCGTTCATTCCCGAAATGCTGGAAAAGATCCGCCAGTTGCGCGATCTGAAACGCCAGCAAAACCTGAGCTATCTGATCGAGATCGACGGATCCTGCAATCAGCGCACCTACCGCGATCTGATGGGCGCCGGCGCGGAAGTGTTGATCGTCGGCAGCTCCGGGCTGTTCAACCTCGATCCGGATCTGGAGACGGCATGGGAAAAAATGCTGGATCAGATGCGGCAGGCGGCCTGAGGCGGGGGACATGATGCGGCATTTTCTTGGCGTAGACGTCGGCGGCACCAACACCCGCCTGCTGTTGATGGATGATGACGGCGAGTTCAGCGGGTACCGCAAGATAGCGACCGCCGATTGGGCACGGCAGGCCGATCCGCTGGTGGCGTTGGGCCGCCTGATCGCCGGGCATTGCCAGGATCGGCAGGTGGCGCAGGTGATGCTTGGGCTGCCGGGGATCCTCAGCCGCGATCGCTCGCGGGTGCTGTCGCTGCCGTTCATTCCGGCGCTGGATGCCCAGCCGGTGGCGGCGCTGTTGGCCGATTTGCTGGCGCTGCCGGTGCGGATGGATAAAGACGTCAATCACCTGCTGTGGTGGGACTTGCAGCAGCTGCCGGCGCTGCCGCAGGTGGCGGTGGGGCTGTATTTGGGCACCGGCATGGGCAACAGCCTGTGGCTGAACGGCGATTTTTACCACGGGGCGCACGGCGCCGCCGGCGAGCTGGGGCACATTCCCTGGCCGGGCCATCAGGGCGAGTGCCCGTGCGGTAAACGGGGCTGCGTCGAGAGCCTGACCTCCGGCCACTGGCTGACCGGCTGGGCGCGCGCCAACGCGGCGCAAACGCCGTTCGAACGGCTGTTCGAACGCCACGGCGATCATCCGGATCTGCGGCGCTTCGTCGAACGATTGGCGCAGACCATCGCCATCGAAATGAACGTGCTCGATCCAGAGCGACTGATGCTGGGCGGCGGCGTGATCGCCATGAGCGGTTTCCCGTTGGCGCAGCTGGAGCACGAGATCCGCCGCCATCTGCGCGGGCCGCAGCCGGCGCAGGGGCTGGCGATCTCCGTCAGCCGCCTGACCGATGAAACCGGCAGCAAAGGCGCCTGCCTGGCCGCCCGGCGCTACCTCCAATTGAGCAGGGAGTACCCGCAATGAAAGGCAAAGTCTGCGTGTTCGGTTCGTTCAACCTGGATATCGTCGCCGGCATGGCGCGCTTTCCGCAGCCCGGCGAATCGCTGATCGCCCGCAACAGCATGATGGGGGCGGGCGGTAAGGGGGCCAACCAGGCCACCGCCGCGCTGCGCGCCGGGGCGCGGGTGCATTATATCGGCAAGGTGGGGCGCGACGACTTCGGCACCTTCGCCCGGCGCCATCTCGCCGCCGCCGGTTTCGATGCGGTGACGCTGTTCTCGACCGGCGATTGCCCGACCGGCAATGCGCTTATCTATGTTGCCGGCGAGGAGGCGGAGAACATGATCGCCGTCGATCCTGGCGCCAACCTGACGGTCAGCGAAGATGAGGTGCGCCAGTGCCGGCCGGCGATCGCGGCGGCGGATATTCTGTTGACCCAGCTGGAGAACAATCTGCCGGCGATTGAGCAGGTGATCGCCATCGCCCGCGAGGCGCAGACGTTCATCATTCTCAACCCGGCGCCGTTTCAGCCGGTGCCGGACAGCCTGCTGGCACAGGTCGATATGCTGACGCCCAACGCCACCGAGTGTACGTTGCTGACCGGCGTGCCGGTGCGGGATGTGGCTTCGGCGCGCCAGGCGGCGCAGGTGCTGCATGCCAAAGGCATTCGCTTACTGATCGTGACCTTGGGCACGCAGGGGGCGTTGTTCTCGGACGGGGAAAACAGCGAGCTGATCCCGGCGTTTCCGGCGCAGCCGAAAGACACCACCGGCGCGGGCGATGCGTTTAACGGCGCCCTGGCGGCGCAGCTGGCGAATCAGGTGCCGTTAGCCGATGCGGTGCGCTTCGCCGCCGCTTACGCGGCGGTCTGCGTGGAGCGCGCCGGGGCGGCGGGATCGATGCCGAGCTATGAGGAGGCGTTGGAACGCCAGCGGGCGTTCGCTTGACGTTGACGGGCTGCGGCGAAGAGGCGGCAGCCCGGTTCACTTACTTCAACCAGCCTTTGCGCTGCGCATCCCGCAGGTGTTGCTCCATGTGGTGCCACAGCTCGGGGTGCACGTCGGCGATCGATGCATTGCGCGCCAGCACCTGCTCCAGGCTGATGCCGTTTTCCACCCAGCTCTGGCCTTCATTGTGCAGGTTCATCAGCATCGGCATGGTGCGATCCAGCAGCAAGGCGAAGCGTGCATCGGCGCTTTCGCCATCTTCATATTCTTGCCATAAAGCGGTGAAATACTCGCGCTGAGCCTCCGGCAACATGCCGAACAGGCGGCGCGCCGCCGCCACTTCCTGATCGTGGATCGCCGCGCGGGCCGCCAGATCGTAGACCAGCACGTCGCCGGCGTCGATTTCCACAATGTCATGCAGCAGTGCCATCTGGATCACGCGCTGAATGTCTACGTCAGCACCGGCGTAGGGCGCCAGGCTCATGGCGGCGATGGCGAAGTGCCAACTGTGTTCGGCGGAGTTTTCCTGGCGCTGGGTGCCCAGCACTTTGGTGCGGCGTTGCACGCCTTTCAACTTATCGATTTCCATCAGGAACTGGATGACCTGGGTCATTGTGCCGAAATCTAACGCGGGTACAGCGGATGACATGGTGTAAACCTCAAGGTGGGTGGGTTGAAGCCTGACGATTGTAGACCACCGGGCGGGCGATTTCGATGGTTACACGCGTTCACATTTTTATTTTAGCGTACACGTGTACACTGGAATTATTCTCAGTTAAGCTGCTTTGCGTTAATTTCGCACAAAGCAGGGCATTTTGAGGGGTTGCGCGTTATGGGGAAAACGGACGTAGTGAAAGCCGGGAGCAATAAGATTGTCGCTGCGGCTTATCCGTGGGCGGAAGAGATCGCCAACAGCATCAGCCACGGCATCGGGCTGGTGTTCGGTATCGTCGGCCTGGTGTTGCTGCTGGTGCAGGCGGTGAATACCGGCGCCGATGCGACGGCCATCACCAGTTACAGCCTGTACGGCGGCAGCATGATCCTGCTGTTTCTCGCTTCCACGCTGTACCATGCGATCCCGCATCAGAAGGCCAAGCATTGGCTGAAAAAATTTGACCACTGCGCCATTTATCTCCTGATTGCCGGGACTTACACCCCGTTTCTGCTGGTGGGGCTGGATTCGCCACTGGCGAAGGGCCTGATGGCGGTAATCTGGGGATTGGCGCTGCTGGGGGTGCTGTTCAAGCTGGCCTTCGCTCACCGTTTTGAAGCCCTGTCGCTGGTAACCTACCTGACGATGGGCTGGCTGTCGCTGATCGTGATTTATCAGCTGGTTACTCGGCTGGAGGCCGGCGGCGTCACGCTGCTGGCGATTGGCGGGGTGGTCTATACCCTCGGCGTGATTTTCTACGCCTCCAAGCGCATTCGCTTTGGCCACGCCATCTGGCACGCCTTCGTGCTCGGCGGCAGCGCCTGCCATTTCATGGCGATCTACCTCTACGTCTAAACGTTATCGCTACGTCTGAATGCGTATTGAACGGGCGCCTCTTTTGTTTTAAAAAAGAGGCGCTTGCTTCTTTCGGGTATCCAGCAAGCCCGTTCTTTCATTTCTGAGCCCGCATACTCTTTCTCTAAACTTTGTTCAGGACTCATCACGATGATCGTTCGCTTATCCAAAGCGCTGCTGGTCTGCGCTATCGCTTTGTTCGCTTCGCTGGTGGCCTTCGGCAATATCACCGATTACGGCTCCAACTTCGCCTTCGTGCGCCACGTCTTTATGATGGACACCATTTTCCCCGACGCCACCATCGGCTACCGTTCGATACAAACGCCGTGGCTGCATCACGCCGGCTATATCTTCATCATTGCGCTGGAGAGCCTGACCGCGCTGCTGTGCTGGATCGGCGGCCTGCGCTTGCTGTGCGGCCTGAAACTGCCCGCTAAAGCTTTCAACGGCAGGAAAAAGCTGGCGGTAGTGGGGCTGACGCTGGGCTTCCTCACCTGGCAGGTCGGCTTTATGTCGATTGGGGGCGAGTGGTTTGGCATGTGGATGTCGAAACAGTGGAACGGCGTGCCCGATGCGTTTCGCTTCTTCGTCACCATCATTCTGGTGCTGATTTATCTGGTGCAGCGCGACGGGGAGTTGGACGAGTAACGAAGACGGCCGCAGGCTGGGCGCCTACGGCCGACGGATTATTTCTCTTCGGCCAGCGAATACGGTAGCGGTTTGATCGCCAGCTGGCTGGCGGCATCCTCGCGCACCCGCAGCTTGCTGTCGGCGTCCAAATCGTTGTTCATCACCACCTGCACCCACAGCCTGCCGTCGGCCAGTTGGCTCGACGCCAGCACGGTGCCGGTGCGGCGCCAGTTTTCACCCAACTGCAGCTCCAAATCTTCCGCCGCCTGCGGGGCGCGGGCCGCCTTACCTTCCAGCCAGTAGAGCGCACGCTTGTTGGCGCCGCGGAATTTGGCGCGCGCCACCATCTCCTGACCGGTATAGCAGCCTTTACTGAAGCTGATGCCTTCCAGCGCCTGCAGGTTGGTGGCCTGCGGGATCAGCTGCGCGCTGTTGGCGGCGTCGATAACCGGATAACCGGCCTCGATCTCCAGCGCCAGCCACTGGCTGCTGTCGTTCAGTTCCGCCTGGTCATGCAGTTTGCCGATCAGCTGTTCGGCCACGGCGGGGCGGGTCACCAGCAGAAAACGTTCCGCCGGCGCATTGAAGTGCAGGAGCGTGGTCTCGCCGTCCTGCACTACCGGGTGCTCGGCGCTCGGCAGCGTGGCGAACAGATCCGCCAGCGCGGCGCGCGCCTGGAAACCGGCGACGCCCAGCAACACCGCGTCGTTATCGGCGGCGATGGTGACTTTGGAGAACACCGCGTATTTTTTGATTTCCGCCAGCTGGCTGTCCAGCACGCTGCGGCGTTCCAGATAGGCGAAGCCTTCGCCACGGTGGAACAGACGCAGGTTGCTCCACATTTTGCCCTTGGCGTCGCAGTGGGCGCACAGCACGTGTTGATCGGCCGCCAGCGCGTCGATGTCCGCCGTCACCTGGCCCTGGAGATATTTCACCGTGTCCGGCCCGTTCAGCGTCACCAGCGCCCAATCTTCCAGCGAGATCAGCGTCAGGGGCAGATGGGTGGAAGCGGAGGGCTGACGGGGTGGGAATGGAATGTTATGCGCCATAGTAAGTTCCTGCTCAACGTTTAGCTTACCTGAAGGGTATTGAACCCATGGTAAAAGAGGCGGCGGGCTTTGCAAACTGTTATTCGCGCCGCGGCGCCGGGGTGCGCTTTTTTTGGCATTTTGCGCTTTATTACGCTTTCCGCAGCAAAGCGCCTTCCCGGTGTGTATGTCAAATTGTTACTCTATAGGCTTGCGGCCTGGGCACCCTTGCAGACAGATCCCCGGCTGATGGAATTATATTGCGACGGCGTTGCCATACAGTGTGTCATTTGAACCCTGCGCTGGCGCTGCCGCGCTGAAAAGAGGTGAGTCATAACAACATGGATATTAACAACAAAGCACGTATTCACTGGGCTTGCCGCCGTGGCATGCGCGAGCTGGACATCTCCATCATGCCGTTCTTCGAGTACGAATACGACAGCCTGAATGACGCGGACAAGGCGCTGTTTATCCGCCTGCTGGAGTGCGACGATCCCGATTTGTTCAACTGGCTGATGAATCATGGCGCGCCGCAGGACGGCGAGCTGCAGAGAATGGTGACCCTGATCCAAACGCGAAATAAAGACCGTGGCCCAGTGGCGATGTGATATCCGCATTTCCTGGCGCACCCAGCTGTTTTCACTGTTGAGCCACGGCGTGTTGATCCTGCTGATCCTGATTTCGCCCTGGCCGGAAGGTTTTGGCCCGCTCTGGCTGGTGCTGCTGACGCTGGTGGTGT
Organism: Serratia sp. CY27727; assembly: GCF_052169275.1. Classification (NCBI taxonomy): domain Bacteria; kingdom Pseudomonadati; phylum Pseudomonadota; class Gammaproteobacteria; order Enterobacterales; family Yersiniaceae; genus Serratia; species Serratia sp. CY27727. Next base: position 56,235 of record NZ_JBJNLB010000008.1, read on the forward strand.
TTCAGTGCATTCGCAGCCAGAAGCGCATCGCCGCGGCGCAGGGCGAGCTGCGGCTGCTGGCGGACCGGCGCTTCAGCTGGCACGGCCGCGAGTGGCGGCTGGCGAAAAAACCGTGGATGCCGGGTTACGGCATGCTGCTGACGCTGCTGCCGATGGAGGGCAAAAAGCGCCGCCGGCTGTGGCTGGCTTCCGACTGCATGAGCAAAGAGGAGTGGCGCCACCTGCGGCAGCTGTTGTTGTATCCGCCGGCGGGTGACGGCGAGGATCCCTGATGAAACCCGTACTCTGGTTGGTGGAGGATGAACCCAGCATTGCCGATACGCTGGTTTACACGCTGGAGAGCGAAGGCTTCGAGGTGCGCTGGTTCGAACGCGCGGAACCGGCGTTGCAGGCGCTGGCGCAAGGCGCGCCCGCGCTCGCTATCCTCGATGTCGGTTTGCCGGATATCAACGGCTTTGAATTGTGTCGCCGCCTGCTGGCTCAGGCGGCCGACCTGCCGATTCTGTTTCTCACCGCCCGCAGTGATGAAGTGGATCGCCTGATCGGGCTGGAGATCGGCGCCGACGACTATGTCGCCAAGCCGTTCTCTCCTCGCGAGGTCAGCGCGCGGGTGCGCACCATTTTGCGTCGCCTGCACAAGCAGCAGCGCCTGCAGCAGAGCGCGCCCTACCATTTCGGCGCTTTCGCGCTCGACGAAGACGCGGCCACCATCTCCTACCATCAGCGGCCGCTGTCGCTGACCCGTTACGAATACCTGCTGCTGAAGACGCTGCTGTTGGCGCCCGGACGGGTGTTCTCGCGGCAGCAACTGATGGAAAGCGTTTGGGCGCAGGCGGAAGAAAGCCTGGATCGCACCGTCGATACCCACATCAAAACGCTGCGCGCCAAGCTGCGTGCGGTGGAACCCGGTGAGCCGCCCATCCACACCCACCGCGGATTGGGCTACAGCGTGAGCCGCCAGCCATGAAAATTGGCCTGCGCCTGCTGCTGGGGTATTTTCTGATCGTAGCGGTGGCCGGGTACTTCGTGCTGAGCATTTTCGTCCAGGAAGTGAAGCCCGGCGTGCGGCGCGCTACCGAAGGCACGCTGGTGGACACCGCCAACCTGTTGGCGCAGATCGCCCGTCAGGACATGCAGCGCGGCGATGCGGCGCATGGCCAACTGGCGCAGGCGTTTACGCAGCTGAATCAGCGGCCGATCGGCGCCAACATTTCCGGCATCCGCAAGGATCGCAGTGAATATCACGTCTATCTTACCGATGCCCAGGGCCGGGTCATCTTCGATTCCGCCGGCCGCGCGCAGGGGCAGGACTATTCGCGTTGGAATGACGTTTATCGGACGCTGCGCGGCCAGTACGGCGCCCGCAGCACCCGCAGCGACCCGCAGGATGAAAACAGTTCGGTGATGTATGTGGCCGCGCCGGTGATAGAACAAGGGCGCATTATCGGCGTGCTCACCGTGGGTAAACCCAACAGCACCATGGCGCCGGTGATCAAGCGCAGCGAACGGCGCATTCTTTGGGCCGGCGCGTTGCTGCTGGGGATCGCGCTGCTGATCGGGGCGGTGTTCGTCTGGTGGATCAACCGGTCGATAGGCCGGCTGGTGCGTTATGCCGACGGGGTGGCGCAGGGCGAAAATGCGCCATTGCCCAAAGTGGGCGGCCGGGAACTGACCCAGCTGGCGCAGGCGTTGGAGAGCATGCGCCTGAAGCTGGAAGGCAAAGCCTATATCGAACAATATGCGCATGCCCTGACGCATGAGCTGAAAAGCCCGCTGGCGGCGATCAGAGGCGCGGCGGAGCTGTTGCAGGAGCTGCCGCCGCCGGAAACCGCTCGGCGTTTTCTCACCAACATTGAGCAGCAAAGCGCGCGCATCCAACAACTGGTGGATAAACTGCTGGTGCAGGCGCGGCTGGAGAGCCGGCCAGAAATGGAGACGGCGCCCATCGCGATCGCGGCGTTGATCGACCAGACGGTGGCGTGCAAAGAGGCGCAGGCGACGCAGCGCGGCGTCAGGTTGCGGCTGGAGGCGCTGGTGGAGGTGACGCTGAACGGCGATGCGTTGCTGATCAGCCAGGCGCTGACCAACCTGCTGGACAACGCGATCGACTTTACCCCGCCGGGCGGTTGCGTCAGCGTGCGAGGCGAACGGCGGGAACAGCATTACTGCATCAGCGTTTGCGACGACGGCAGCGGCATTCCTGACTATGCGTTCGATAAGGTGTTCGAGCGCTTTTATTCGTTGCCGCGCGCCGAACGGCCAAAAAGCAGCGGGCTGGGGCTGAACTTCGTGCAGGAGGTCGCCCGTCTGCATCATGGCGGCATTCACCTGCGCAACCGCCGGCCGCACGGGGTGGAAGCGACCTTCATGTTATCGCTGTGACTTCACCTTCCCTTCACATAACCACATTCTGATTTCACCTGCGGGTTTTATCGTGGCCTCATTACCTACGAGGAGCGAGCATGATGAAATCGGTACTTTTCTGGAAAATAACCACGCTGCTGGGATTGATGGTGGTGATGTTGATCCCCATCGCCCAACTGATGAGCGTGATCGACGAACGCAGCGGCTATCGGCAAAGCGTGGTCGGGCAGGTGAGCGAAAGCACCAGCGGGGCGCAGCGCGTGCTCGGCCCGTTGATTGTCATTCCTTATGTTGAACGAGAAGAAAAAAAAGACGAGAAAGGGCAAACGGTGGTGCAGCGGGTGCAGCATCACCGCTATTTGCTGCCGGAGTCGCTTCAGGTGCAGGGGGCGCCGAATGTGGAAGTGCGCAAGTTGGGCATTTATCAGACGCAGGTTTACCAGGGGCCGCTGAATTTCAAGGTGCGTTTCGGCCAGCCGGAGCTAACGGATTTGCAACGCGCCAACGTGACCGTCGGCCAGCCGTTCCTGCTGGTGGCGCTGAGCGATTCTCGCGGCATCAAGAGCATTTCCCCGCTGGCAACGCCGCAGCCGGTGGCGTTTGAGCCGGGCACCGGCGTGGGATCGTTGCGCCAGGGGATCCACGCACCGCTGACGCTGGCGGCGCTGCAACAAAAAGCGGGGCTGAGCGCCGACTTCACCCTGACGCTGGCGGGCACCAGCAGCCTGTCGCTGGTGCCGCTGGGGCGCAGCAGCGAGCTGCAGCTGCAAAGCAACTGGCCGCACCCGAATTTCCTCGGCAACTTCCTGCCGGACGAACGCAAGGTGACGGAGCAAGGGTTTAGCGCTCGCTGGCGCAGCACCTGGTTCGCCAACAACATCAACAGTGCGTTCCATTACGACGATGGCATTATCGACGAGGACAAGCTGCCGGCCTTCAGCGCCAACCTGGTCGAACCGGTCGATCACTATCAGTTGACCGAGCGCGCGGTCAAATACGCGCTGCTGTTTATCGGGCTGACGTTTATGGCGTTTTTCCTGTTCGAAACCCTGACCGGGCTGCGGGTGCACCCGATTCAATACCTGCTGGTCGGCGCGGCGCTGGTGTTGTTCTACCTGATTCTGCTGGCCTTCTCCGAACACCTGGGATTCGCTCTCGCTTACCTGGCGGCCAGCATCGCCTGTAGCGGACTGATCGGCTTCTACCTGAGCGCCGTGCTGCGCGGCAAGCTGCGCGGTGCGCTGTTCGCCGCGAGCCTATTGCTGTTGTACGGCGTGCTCTATTTGCTGCTGCAGTCGGAGGACAATGCGTTGGTGCTGGGGGCGGGGCTGCTGTTCGCCATTCTGGCGGGCATTATGCTGTTGACGCGCAAGTTGGACTGGTATCAGGTGGCCGATCCGGCACGTCTGGCAAAGGAGACGCCGGCCGGCGAAGACGAACCACGCTTCCGTCTGTGGAAATAAGCGGGGGAAATCGGGCGCGTTGAGCGCCCGATAGCGGCTACAGCAGCGGCTCCATTTCCAGCAGGATCTGCTCGCACCATTGCTGCAGGCGCTCTTCGCTCAGATCGTATTGATTGACCTCATCGAGCGCCAGGCCGACGAAGTGTTTGCCGTCGGCGCTCAGCGGTTTGGGGCTGGTGAACTCGAAGCCCTCGGTTGGCCAGAAGCCGATGAACTGCACGCCCAGCGGCGCGATGTGATCGTGCAGCATGCCCAGCGCATCGAGGAACCACTCACCGTACCCGAGCTGATCGCCCATGCCGTACATGGCGACGATTTTGCCTTTCAGATCCAGCGCCGCCAGCTGCGGCCAGATCGCTTCCCAGTCTTCCTGCAGTTCGCCGAAATCCCAGGTCGGGATGCCGAGGATCAGTATGGAATAGTCCTCCATCAGCTTGGGAGAGACGTCTTTCAGGTTGTGCAGGTCGACCAGGTCTTCACCCAGAATCTCACGGATTTTTTCTGCCGCCATCTCGGTGTAGCAGGTGCTGGAGCCGTAAAACAGACCAATCTTCATGTGTAAACCGTTACGTTGCCGTTTAGAGAATTGCAGCGAGTATACCTGATTTGCGTCGGCTTAAGGCATAATGGCGCGGGTGGAAATGCAACAAAGAGAGGACCGCGTGCAACAGCAAGACCATGCGCTGATTGAACAATTCCTGGATGCGCTGTGGCTTGAGCGCAATCTGGCGGAAAATACGCTGGCCTCCTACCGGCTGGATTTGCAGGCGCTGGGCACCTGGCTTGGCCAGCAAAACACCGCCTTGCTGCAGGCGCAGGCGTTGGATCTGCAGGCGTTTCTCGCCGAGCGGGTGGACGGCGGCTACAAGGCCACCAGCTCCGCGCGTTTGCTGAGCGCCATGCGCCGCCTGTTTCAGTACCTGTACCGCGAAAAGCTGCGCGCCGACGATCCCACCGCGCAGTTGGCGTCTCCCAAGCTGCCGCAGCGTTTGCCGAAGGATCTGAGCGAGGCGCAGGTCGATGCGCTGCTGCAGGCGCCCTGCGTCGATCAGCCGCTGGAGCTGCGCGACAAGGCGATGCTCGAAGTGTTGTACGCCACCGGGCTGCGGGTTTCCGAACTGGTGGGGCTGAGCATCAGCGACGTCAGCCTGCGGCAGGGCGTGGTGCGGGTGATCGGCAAGGGCAACAAGGAGCGGCTGGTACCGCTGGGCGAAGAGGCGGTCTACTGGATCGAAAATTATCTGGAGCACGGCCGCCCGTGGCTGGTCAACGGCCAGACGCTGGATGTGCTGTTCCCCAGCACCCGCTGCCAGCAAATGACCCGACAGACGTTCTGGCATCGCATCAAACACTATGCCATCCTTGCGGGCATCGACAGCGAGCGTCTGTCGCCGCACGTGTTGCGGCACGCGTTCGCCACCCATTTGCTGAACCATGGGGCCGATCTCCGTGTCGTACAGATGTTGTTAGGGCACAGCGATCTCTCGACCACGCAAATTTATACTCATGTAGCGACCGAACGACTGAAACAGCTACATCAACAGCATCACCCGCGCGCCTGAGCGGCGGGTTCGAAAGGATTGGAACAATGAAAAAAGGTTTAATGCTGCTCTCACTGCTGGTGGCTTCGGTGACCAGCGCCGCCCATGCCGATGACGCGGCGATCAAAAAAGCGCTCGCCAGCCTGGGCATCCAGCAGGCGGACGTGCAGCCTTCACCGGTCAATGGACTGAAAACCGTGCTGACCGACAGCGGCGTGCTGTACGCCTCCGAAGACGGCAAGCATATCCTGCAGGGCCCGCTGTTCGACGTCAGCGGCAAAGAGCCGGTCAACGTGACCAACCAACTGCTGGGCAGCAAGATGGACGCGCTGAAAGATCAGATGATCGTCTACAAGGCGCCGAAAGAGAAACACGTGATCACCGTGTTCACCGACATCACCTGCGGTTACTGCCACAAGCTGCACCAGCAGATGAAAGAGTACAACGATCTGGGCATCACCGTGCGCTACCTGGCGTTCCCGCGCCAGGGGCTGGCCTCCCAGGCTGAGAAAGACATGCAGTCGATCTGGTGCACCGCAGACAAGGCCAAGGCGTTCGACGCCGCCATGAAGGGCGATGCCGTTTCTCCGGCGACCTGCAAAACCGACATCAGCAAGCATTACGAGCTGGGCGTGCAGTTCGGCATTCAGGGCACGCCGGCGATCATCCTGGAAAACGGCATGATGATCCCGGGCTATCAGGGGCCGAAAGAGATGGCCGCCATGCTGGATGCGCACCAGGCCGCCACCAAAGCCGGTGGTTAATCGCCGGTGAGTATCAAAACGCAACTACGTCGCCGCCCGGCGGCGGACGACACGCATCTGCCCGCCAGTTTGCCACCGCTGCTGCGCCGGCTTTACGCCCTGCGCGGCGTGCAGGCTGAGCAGGAGTTGGAACGCGGCGTCAAGGGCATGCTGCCCTGGCAACAGCTGGACGGCATCGACGCCGCCGTCAGCCTGCTGCAACAGGCGCTGGCCTACGGCCGCCGCATCATGGTGGTGGGCGATTTCGACGCCGACGGCGCCACCAGCACCGCACTGACGGTGCTGGCGCTGCGCAGCATGGGCGGCGCCAGCGTCGACTACCTGGTGCCGAACCGCTTTGAAGACGGCTACGGCCTGAGCCCCGAAGTGGTGGAGCAGGCGGCGGCGCGCGGTGCGGAGCTGATCGTCACCGTCGATAACGGCATCTCCTCCCACGCCGGCGTCGACGTGGCGCACGCCAAGGGCATGCAGGTGTTGGTGACCGATCACCACCTGCCGGGCGAGACCCTGCCGGCGGCCGAAGCGATCGTCAATCCTAATTTGCGCGGCTGCGGTTTCCCGTCCAAATCGCTGGCCGGGGTGGGCGTCGCGTTCTACCTGATGTTGGCGCTGCGCGCCCGGCTGCGGGACAGCGGCTGGTTCGAACAGCGCGCGCTGGCGATGCCCAATCTGGCGGAACTGCTGGATCTGGTGGCGCTTGGCACCGTGGCCGACGTGGTGCCGCTGGACGCCAACAACCGCATTCTGGTGTATCAGGGGTTAAACCGCATCCGTGCCGGCAAATGCCGACCGGGCATCCGCGCGCTGCTTGAGGTGGCCAACCGCGATGCCCGCCAGCTGGCGGCCAACGATCTCGGTTTCGCCCTCGGCCCGCGTCTCAACGCCGCCGGCAGGCTGGACGACATGTCGATCGGCGTGGCGCTGCTGCTGAGCGACGATATTGCGCAGGCGCGCATGCTGGCCAACGATCTCGACGCGTTGAACCAGACGCGACGGGAGATAGAGCAGGGCATGCAGGTGGAAGCCCTGCAGCTGTGCGACCAGTTGGAGCGCACCAGCACCGAGCTGCCTTACGGGCTGGCGATGTATCACCCGGAATGGCACCAGGGCGTGGTGGGTATCCTCGCCTCACGTATCAAAGAGCGTTTCCACCGCCCGGTGATCGCGTTCGCGCCGGCGGGCGACGGCATCCTGAAAGGCTCCGGCCGTTCGGTGCCTGGCCTGCACATGCGCGACGCGCTGGAGCGGCTGGATATGCTGAACCCCGGCCTGATGATGAAGTTCGGCGGCCACGCGATGGCGGCCGGGCTGTCGCTGGAAGAGGCTAGGTTCGACGAGTTCCGCCAGCGCTTCGGCGAGCTGGTGGGGGAATGGCTCGATCCGGCGATGCTGGAAGGGGTGATCTGGTCTGACGGCGAGCTGGCGATGCAGGAGCTGTCGCTGACGACGGCGGAGCTGCTGCGTGAGGGCGGCCCGTGGGGGCAGGCGTTTCCGGAACCGACCTTCGACGGCAAGTTCCGCATCCTGCAGCAGCGGCTGGTGGGCGAGAAACACCTGAAGCTGATGGTGGAGCCGCTCGGCGGCGGCCCGCTGCTCGACGGCATCGCATTCAACGTGGACACCACGCTGTGGCCGGACAGCAGCGTGCGCGAGGTCGAACTGGCCTACAAGCTCGACGTCAACGAGTTTCGCGGCAACCGCAACGTGCAGCTGCTGATCCAGCATCTTTGGCCGCGCTGAGACGAAATTGAACACAATTCGGGGATTGGGCTCTCCAATCCCCCGCATCCTTCCCGATCGCCACAAAAACTGACCAACTCGCTATAAACTGCCGCCCGGATCCGTTAGAATTAGCGGTTCCAATGGCATTCCGCCATCGACGACATCAACGTAAAAGAACGAAACCATGTTTGAAATTAACCCGGTAAAAAACCGAATTCAGGACCTGTCCGAGCGGACTGCGGTTCTTAGGGGGTATCTTTGACTATGATGCCAAGAAGGAACGCCTAGAAGAAGTCAACGCCGAGCTGGAGCAGCCGGACGTTTGGAACGAGCCGGAGCGCGCACAGGCGCTCGGCAAAGAGCGCGCCGCGCTGGAAGCCATCGTTGAAACCATCGATCAGCTGGAGCAGGGCGGTGAAGACGTCGGCGGGCTGCTGGAACTGGCGGTGGAAGCCGACGATGAAGAGACCTTCAACGAAGCGGTCGCCGAGCTGGATCAACTGATGAGCAAGCTGGATCAGTTGGAATTCCGCCGCATGTTCTCCGGCGAATACGACAGCGCCGACTGCTATCTGGATATCCAGGCCGGCTCCGGCGGCACCGAAGCGCAGGACTGGGCCAGCATGCTGCTGCGCATGTACCTGCGCTGGGCCGAAGCCAAGGGCTTCAAGACCGAAGTGATCGAAGAGTCCGACGGCGACGTCGCGGGCCTGAAATCTGCCACCATCAAGATCATCGGCGATTACGCGTTCGGCTGGTTGCGCACTGAAACCGGCGTTCACCGCCTGGTGCGCAAGAGCCCGTTCGACTCCGGCGGCCGTCGCCACACCTCGTTCAGCTCGGTGTTCATCTACCCGGAAGTCGACGACGATATCGATATCGAAATCAACCCGGCGGATCTGCGTATCGACGTGTACCGCGCCTCCGGTGCGGGCGGTCAGCACGTCAACAAAACCGAATCCGCCGTACGTATTACTCACCTGCCAACCAACATCGTGGTGCAGTGCCAGAACGATCGTTCTCAGCATAAGAACAAGGATCAAGCGTTTAAACAGCTGCGAGCCAAGCTGTACGAGTTTGAGATGCAAAAGAAAAATGCTGATAAGCAGACGATGGAAGACAACAAGTCCGACATCGGCTGGGGCAGCCAAATCCGCTCTTACGTGCTGGATGACTCCCGCATCAAGGATTTGCGCACCAACGTCGAAACGCGTAACACGCAGGCCGTACTGGATGGCGACCTGGATAAATTCATTGAGGCAAGTTTGAAAGCCGGGTTATGAGGAATAGAAATGTCTGAACAACAAGTACAGGGCGCCGATCAGGCGCTGGATCTCAATAACGAACTGCAGTCCCGCCGCGAGAAACTGGCCGGCCTGCGCGAGAACGGCATTGCGTTCCCGAACGACTTCCGTCGTGACTCCACCTCCGACAAACTGCACGCCGCGTACGGCGATAAAGACAACGAAGAGCTGGAAGCGCTGGGCGTAGAGGTGACCGTCGCCGGCCGCATGATGACCCGCCGCATTATGGGCAAGGCATCCTTCGTCACGCTGCAGGACGTGGGTGGCCGCATCCAGCTGTACGTCGCGCGCGACGATCTGGCTGAAGGCGTGTACAACGACCAGTTCAAGAAGTGGGACCTGGGCGATATTCTCGGCGCACGCGGCAAGCTGTTCAAAACCAAGACCGGCGAACTGTCGATCCACTGCACCGAGCTGCGTCTGCTGACCAAAGCGCTGCGCCCGCTGCCGGACAAATTCCACGGCCTGGCGGATCAGGAAACCCGTTACCGCCAGCGTTACCTGGACCTGATCGCCAACGAAGAATCGCGCAACACCTTCAAGGTGCGTTCTCAGGTGATGTCGGCTATCCGTAACTTCATGGTGGAACGCGGCTTCATGGAAGTCGAAACCCCGATGATGCAGGTGATCCCGGGCGGTGCGTCCGCGCGTCCGTTCATCACCCACCACAACGCGCTGGATATCGATATGTACCTGCGCATCGCGCCGGAACTGTATCTGAAGCGTCTGGTGGTTGGTGGCTTTGAGCGCGTGTTCGAAATCAACCGCAACTTCCGCAACGAAGGCGTTTCTCCGCGTCACAACCCAGAGTTCACCATGATGGAACTCTACATGGCTTACGCGGATTACAAAGACCTGATCGAGCTGACCGAGACGCTGTTCCGCACCCTGACCGAGAAAGTGCTGGGCACCTCTCAGGTGCAGTACGGAGACGAAGTGTTCGACTTCGGCAAGCCGTTCGAGAAGCTGAGCATGACCGAGGCGATCAAGAAATACCGTCCGGAAACCGATCTGGCTGACCTGGCCGACATGGGCAAAGCGGTAGCCATCGCCGAATCCATCGGCATCAAGGTTGAGAAGAGCTGGGGTCTGGGCCGCGTCGTGACCGAGATCTTCGAAGAAGTGGCGGAAAGCCATCTGATTCAGCCGACCTTCATCACCGAGTACCCGGCTGAAGTGTCGCCTCTGGCGCGCCGCAACGACGTCAACCCGGAAATCACCGACCGCTTCGAGTTCTTCATCGGCGGCCGTGAAATCGGCAACGGCTTCTCCGAGCTGAACGACGCCGAAGACCAGGCGCAGCGCTTCGCCGATCAGGTGAACGCCAAAGACGCCGGCGACGACGAAGCGATGTTCTACGACGAAGACTACGTCACCGCGCTGGAGCACGGCCTGCCGCCGACCGCCGGTCTGGGCATCGGTATCGACCGCATGGTGATGCTGTTCACCAACAGCCACACCATCCGCGACGTGATTCTGTTCCCGGCGATGCGCCCGCAGAAATAATTCCGTTTAGCGTGCAACCACCGGTGCAGGCAACTGCGCCGGTTTTTTTTGCCCACCGGACTTAACCGCTTAAAACATCGACAGTTACGCGCCATCTCCGCTTGCCCGCCGCCGATAACCGGTTATAATGCCTGTCGCACACCGATGCGGGTGTAGTTCAATGGTAGAACGGCAGCTTCCCAAGCTGCATACGAGGGTTCGATTCCCTTCACCCGCTCCAGCACTCCCTCTTGAAAACATCCTGATTCTTCGAAACGTTATCCCGAACCAATCCTTTGCTCATAAAGCGCTGTTTCTGTTTGTCCGCCATTCCAACCGCATCATCAGCACTGTGGTGAAGAAAGCGGGGCAAAAAAATGCCGCCCCGGGGGACGGCATGTCGCTCTCTAGCGAACCAGATGCAAGAAATGCAGGTGTTTCTCGTACTGGTCAAGAATATCGTTGATCAACTGCTCCTGGTTCCAGCCCATGACATCGTAGTTTTGGCCGCCTTCTTTCAGGTAGATCTCCGCGCGATAATACTTGTGCTGCTCGGCTTGCTGTTCATCGTTATCCAGCCCGGCCAGAGCGAACGTCGGCGAACTGTAGCCGCGCAGTCTGACTTCATAGATAAAGTTAAGCTCATCGCCCAAATCGACCTCGAAACGAATGCGGTCTTCCGCAGTGGCGTTGATGCTGCTGAGCGTGTTTTGTTTACTCAGCTCTTCCTGCACCAGCGTCATGGCAGGCTGGATGACCTCATCCATAAAGCGCTTAACCAGCGAGCGTTTTGGCAGATAGGCGATATTGCGCAGCCTGCGCTGCCAGGGAATGGGGTTGCGGGCGGCGGTGGGGGCGATGGTGGCCATATTTTGGCTGTCGCGCTTGGTCAGATCGCGACGCAGCGCCTTAAGCAAGCCGTAGATGGAGACCAGCAAGATGGCCGAGAACGGCAATGCGCTGGCGATGGTGACGGTTTGCAGCGCGCTGAGCCCCCCGGCGATCAGCAAGGCGATGGCGACGATGCCCATCAGCGACGCCCAGAAAATGCGTTGCCAAACCGGCGTGTTGCTGGAGCCGCCCGAAGCCAGCGTATCCACGACCATGGCGCCGGAATCGGCGGAGGTGACGAAAAAGACGATAACCATCGCCATGGCGATAAACGAAAGCACGCTGGAGAACGGGAAATGCTCCAGGAAGTTAAACAACGCCAGCGCCACGTCTTGCTGTACCGTAGCGGCGAGGTCTGTCGCGCCCTTTTCCATGATGAGGTAAATGGCGCTGTTGCCGAACACCGTCATCCACATGAGGGTGAAGCCGGCCGGGACGAACAGCACGCCCGTGACAAATTCGCGGATGGTTCGGCCGCGGGAAACTCGTGCGATGAACATACCGACGAAAGGCGACCAGGAGAGCCACCACCCCCAATAGAGCAGCGTCCATCCGCCTAACCAGTTGCTGGATTTCGGCTCATAGGCATACAGGTTGAACGTCTTGCTGACCAACTCGGACAGATAGCCGCCGGTATTTTCCACAAAGGATTTCAACAGCAGAACGGTTGGCCCCAACAGCAAGACCAAGGCCAGGAGCAACAGCGCCAGGCCAAGGTTCAGCTCCGACAGAAAGCGTATGCCTTTCTCCAGCCCTGAAACCACGGAAATGGTGGCCAGCCCGGTAATCACCACGATCAATATCACCTGAACGGTTTCGTTGATCGGCACGCCAAACAGGTGGTTAAGCCCGGCGTTGACCTGCAACACGCCATAACCCAGCGAGGTCGCGACCCCGAATACGGTGCCGATGACCGCGAAGATATCGACGGCGTGGCCGATAGGGCCATAAATGCGGTCGCCGATGATCGGATAAAGCGCAGAGCGCAGGGTCAACGGCAGGCCATGCCGATAGCTGAAGAAGGCCAGAATCAACGCCACGATGGCGTAGATCGCCCAGGCGTGCAGCCCCCAGTGGAAAAAGGTCAGGCGCATGGCCTGTTTGGCCGCCTCGACGCTCTCGGGCGTGCCGACCGGCGGCGAAAGATAGTGCATAACCGGTTCTGCCACGCCGAAGAACATCAGGCCGATGCCCATCCCCGCTGAAAACAGCATGGCAAACCATGAGTGGTAGCGAAAATCGGGTTGCGCATGATCGGGGCCGAGTTTGATGTCGCCGTAGCGGGAAAGCCCCAGAAACGTCACGCTGAGCAAAATCAGCGCCACGGCCAAAATATAAAACCAGCTGGCGTTGGTGAAGATTTGTTGCTGCAGAAGTTTGAAGTTCTTGTCAGCGACGTCGGGGAAAAAGGCGGCGAACGCGACCAGAAGAAAAATGAGGACTGCAGAGGTGAAGAATACCGCTTTGTTGATATGGCTTTGCGGCTTTTTTAGGGGGGTGTCTTTCTCACTCATAAATTGATTTATTCCATTTGTTTGATTATCGCCCTGAATGGAGGAGAGGTGTAACCTGTTATATCGTAGCAAAATAGTCAGGCTGTCGGTGTCGGTCAATAGGGCGGAATTACCGCTGCCTGAGTGCGGTAATTCCGAGTTATTCCGTGTTGCCGTTAGTTAAATAAAAATGCCAATAACCCCGTCACCTTATTTTTATTTTCCCATCCTTCCAATTTCATGCAGGCATTAACGTGTTCTGTTCTGCGCATTGCATTGCTGTCCGAGGGAAAGACGCCGCCACCGGCGTTGGGGATCTCCGTGCCGTTGATAGTTATGGAGGAGAAGGCCGGTGAGCTGGCGCGTAAAGACAGATTCACGGGATAGCGCTGTTCGGCTGCCTGCTGGCAGCTTGTTCTGGCCGCTTCAAGGGGCGTTGGGGTTGCCGTTTGCGCTTCCCATTTCTCCGGCGTGGCGCAGGAAGACATCATCAACGCGGCGGCGATAACTGCATATTTTCGCAAAGTAAAAATCCATTTCTAAAATAAAATCCCCTTGATTCTACCCCCAGCGTGCCGCGATGGCCCGCTCAATAAGGTGAGCGGGCCGATGTGGCGAGTTAACTGAGGATATCTTCGGCGATCACTTTAAACAGCGTGTCTATTTCACTCTGGGTGTTGTAGTGCATCATGCCGATGCGCAGCACGCCGCCGTCCTGTAACCCCAACTGCTGGATCAGGCCCAGCGCATAGAAATGCCCGCTGCCGGCGCAGATGTTGTGCTGCCCGAGATGACGGGCGATTGCGTCAGGCGTCTGGCCGCTGAAGGTCAGGGCGAAGGTTGGCGTGCGGCGCGCGCTGTCCGCCTGTGAATGGCCGTAGAGCCGCACGCCGTCGAGTTGCTGCAGCCGTTGCAAAAAGTGACGGCACAGCGCCTCTTCATGCTGGTGGTAGGCGGCGAAACTCTCCTGCAAGCGCTGCCTTAACGGCGCGCCGGGCGTGCCCCACTGCGCCAGATAGTCGATCGCCGCCGCGACGCCGGCCAGCGCCTCGAAGCTTTGCGTGCCGGTCTCGAAACGGCCGGGGCCGACGTCGGTGGCCGGCTCGACTTTATATGGCCGCAGGCGTTGCAACCACTGCGGCGCAAGGTAGGCCATGCCGACGTGCGGGCCAAAGAACTTGTAGGCGGAGCACACCAGGAAATCACAGCCCAGCGCCTGCACGTCAATCAGGTTATGCGGCGCATAGTGCACGGCGTCGACATACACCTGCGCGCCGACCCGATGCGCGGCTTCGACGATGGTTTTGATATCGACGATGCTGCCGGTGACGTTGGAGGCGTAGCTGACCGCCACCAGGCGAGTGTTGGCGTTGATGCGTTCACACACCTTTGCGGCGTCGAGAGAACAGTCTGCGTTCTCCAGCGGTATCTGATGCACCATGGCTCCTTTGTCGGCGGCAGCCTGCTGCCAGCTGGAGACGTTGGCGTAGTGATCGAGCGCGGTGACGATGACCTCATCGCCGGCCTGCCAGTCGCGGCTGATGATGCGGCTGAGATGGAAAGTCAGCGTGGTCATGTTCATGCCGAAGACAATGTTGTCGGGCGACGGCGCATTTAACAAGGCGCGCACCGATTCTCGCGCCTGGCCCATCACCTCGCCGGTGACCCGGCTGGAGAAGTAGTGGCCGCCCAGGTTGGCGTTGTATTTCCCCAGGTAGTCCGTCATTTTTTCCAGCACGCCCCGTGAAACCTGCGCTCCACCGGGGCCGTCGAAAAAGATCGCCGGTTTGCCGTCGATTTGCTGAGACAGGGCGCTGAACTGGCGTCGGGCGAGCTCGGGCGTAAAGGTCATGCTTTCTCTCCCCGCGCGGTGAGGACGAAGAGATCCAAATGGCCTTCCTCAGTTGGGTTCACGGCGTTGATCGGCGTGGCGTTGTGCCACAGTTTGCTGTCCGCCAGCAGCACGGCCTCACCGTCCGCCAGCGCTTTTTTAAAGAAGGGATCGTGGTGGCTGTCGTCGTACAGCATGATTTCACCGCCGACGATGTTGTGCCGGTGAATGGCGATCATCGCGATATGGTCGAAACCGTCCTGGTGAATGCCTTCCGGCGCCACCTGGGTGTCTTTCTCAATGGCGACCACGCGCATCTGATGGATCTCAATCTCGGCGCCTTCCGGCAGCTCGTTGCTTTCTGCAAACAGGTTGCACATCTCCGCCATGCCGGCGCTCTGCAGTACGGCGCTGTCGATAGGCTCGAAGCGGCGCACCACGTTGCCCTGGAAGTGGTTGATCTGATCGGACTGCATGAAGGTGCGTGGCCCCACTTCGGCGACGTTGGGGTTGAGGTATTTAACGACCGAATAACGGCGCAGGCGATATTTGCCGTCGGCGTGTTGCGTGTGGGGCAAGGAGGAAAACGAAGGCATCAGTTGTTGGGTGGCTTGCGGGCTTAGTACAGTCATACTTATTACGTTTTCGTGTTTCTGTAACATAATCACCTCTAATAATAATAATTTCTGATGTTGTAGGGGGTAATTCGATTGAATTGTAGACGACTCTATAACCAACGCAATTTGGCGGTGGCGAGGTGTGACGGCGGTCGTAAAGTGGGGTGAACGCGGAGAGATAAAGTAGCGAAAAGTCGGCGGGCTCTACGATGAAACGGCGCGGCAGCTTGCCCGCACCGACAGGTATGAAGCGATGAGCGCGCGGCCCTTATGTTTAGAACGTCTCGAAATACAGCTCGCGCAGCAGCCAGGATATTTCGTTATTGGTGCGGTTCAGGACGTCTATTCTGTGAACCCCTATCGCTTCTGCGCGCAGGTCGAGCAGCAAGTTGCGAATCTGCCGGAATAACGGGGTTTGCGGGTTGGGTCTGGCCAACTGCTGACCACACAGTTTGATACCGGCGTCGCAGCCGGTGGCGATGTCCGTCAGGCAGCATGGACAGGTGGTTTTTTGGCGCGCCATATTGCGGCATTGTTGCCCGATTACCTGATTGAAGTGGCGTAATTGCAGGCAGACTTCCCGCGAGTTCAACGGGTTGGAATGGGTTGTCATCGGTTTCAGCTCCCTTGTCTGCGCCTATATTGGCACTTACCGATGAAGATAACCACGGACAAGCAGAGGGGGTATCGCCTTGTTTTATCTGCAAACAACTAAAGCGATGAGGCCCGCGGCGGCGGGCCGGTAACGTCAGGCGCGTTTAAACAGATTCGCCGCCTGGAACAGCGCAAAGGAGCTGACCAGCATCTCGATGCCGACGATCGCCGTCACCAGCGTGACCGACGCCGCCGGGCCTGAGCCGATCAGCATCCAGGCGATGATCAAATCAAGCACGCCGATAACGAACTGCAGCCAGTTGCCCGGCAGCCCGCGGCGCATGTAGCCCGCCGCCAGGCGCGCGATACCGCCGAGCGCGAACAGCACGGCGAGGTACACCGCCAGCGCCAGAATGCCCGCCAGCGGGCTGGCGATGAACACATAGCCGATAATCAGGTAGGCCACACCCAGCAAAATGCCGCCGATCATCGGCCAGGTATTCTGCGCCCGGTTGGCGATCATGGCGATAATCAGCCCGGCGCCGCTCAGCAGCAGCAGGATGCCGACCACGATGCTCAGCGCCGCGCCGGAGGCGAAAGGATTGACCAGGCACAGTATGCCGCCCGCCAGCAGCAGGAAGGCGATGATCAGCAGGGTAGTGCGTTGCTTTTTGAGCAGTTCTTCGCTCAGGAGGGGCAGATTATTGCGGTCGAGGTTCAACATGATAGTTCTCCATTTTGCGTATTACGATCCTGAAATCTATGACTGTCGATTACTAGCATAGTCGCCATTGGGGATATAAGAGAAAATGCCGCGGCAGTAATGGGTTGAAAAATCGCCTGCTATCCATTGAATTCATCAACAATGAAATCAATTAATACTCTGACAGCGGGAGGCAGGCCTTGTCGGGTGGGGTAAATGGCGACAATTTTATGCGCCTCCACAGACCAATCGTCGAAAACGGTTTTCAGGCTTCCTGCCATCAACTCTTGCTCCGCCAGCGCCAGCGGCAAAAAACCAACGCCGACGCCGCCCACCAAGGCATCTTTTATCAGGCGAATATCGTCGCACACCAGGCATGGATCGCTGTTGATTTTGATCTCGCGCTTGGCTTGACGAAATGTCCAGGTAGCCTGGATGTGTGAAGACAGCCAGCCAAGCGTGGGCACTTTCGATAAATCCGCAGGTTTGCTTAAAGCATATTTGTCGAATGCTGATGCGCTCACCATAAATGCAGAAGGTATGGTGCAAATGGTCCGCATAACCAGATTGCTGTTTTTGGGCACGTCGGTGACAATTTTTAATGAGATATCATACCCTTCGGCAATGATATCAACATCTCTGTTGAATATCTTTACATGCAGACTGACCTCGGGGTACTGCAACATGAACTTGGTTAAAATAGCTGGCAAGCCAAGATCAATAAGCATGTTTGAACATGTTATCCTTATTTTTCCCGTGGGTTTTTCGATTTTATTAATAATGAAATTATCCGCCTCTTCAGCGGCGGTGAGCATTTTTATACAGTAGCGATAATATTCCTTTCCGATATCGGTAATCATTATTTTTCGGGTTGAACGTTGAATTAACCTGACGTTAAGCCTCTTTTCAAGATTGGATATTTTTCTGGACAGCATGGATTTTGATATGCCGAATTTCTTGCTGGCGGCAAGAAAACCACCACATTCAACCACTTTGGCAAACATAAACATTTCATTGAAATCTATCATACAAATCTGACCTTCCCATTGGTGAAATACTTATTCCCAATTTCATTACTGTTTATCCTGTCGATTCATTGCTAGTTTGAAAAGTGAAGATTTCATTGCATGGTAAATATTTGAAATGCTTCAAACCATCAGAATTTGATGATATGGCGCCGGACGCGTTGAAATATCTCTGGTCGTTACGACGAGTTAGCCGCCGACCGGCGCTTAAAAAATCGCCACAAGGTTTCAGGATGAATAAGTGAGGATATATGAGCTCTCCAGCCAACTTTAATAATCAACGCCCGGTGATTAACCCTGCCGATGCGGCAATGCTGCTTATCGACCATCAAAGCGGTTTGTTTCAAACGATCGGTGATATGCCCATGCCTGATCTGCGCCGCTATGCGACAGCGCTCGCCAAAATCGCCACTCTGGCGAAAATGCCTGTCATTACTACCGCTTCCGTGCCGCAGGGGCCAAATGGGCCATTGATTCCGGAAATCCACGAAAGTGCGCCCCATGCGCAGTATGTCGCTCGCACCGGACAGATAAACGCCTGGGATAACCCGGATTTCGTTGCGGCGGTGAAAGCCACGGGCAAAAAACAGTTGATCATCGCAGGTACGATCACCAGCGTTTGTATGGCTTTCCCGGCGATCAGCGCAATTGACGCCGGTTATCAGGTGTTTGCCGTGGTTGATGCCTCCGGCACCTATTCCAAGATGGCTCAGGAAATCACCTTGGCTCGCGTGGTGCAAGCCGGGGCGGTGCCGATGGATACCGCCGCCGTCGCGTCGGAAATTCAGCAAACCTGGAATCGCGCGGATGCGGCTGAATGGGCAGACGTGTACACCTTAATCTTCCCGAACTATCGCTTGCTGATTGAAAGCTACAACAAAGCGCAGGATGTGATTAAGAAAAACGAGATCCTGGACTCGCAGCGTTGAAACGTCCTTTGCCTGCTCGTTTTTCGCTTGGCGCCTGAGGGCGCCATTTTCGTGTTGTTTATCGCCCCCCTTTATCCCCCTTTTTTGACTGACCCGGCGCAAATGTTACACTGTGCGGCTGACGCGTATCAGAACCGAAACGACGACTGGGGACAGGATTTGAGCACAGGAAGCAAACTGGCAGGGTGGCGCCGCGTGGCGGTGTGTTTGGCATTGGGGCTGCTGTTGGCTGGGTGTTCGGGCAAAAACACCTATAACCGCGACTATGACAAACTGCCGAAGGGCAGTTATTCCGGCAAAACCTATACCGTCAAACGGGGCGATACGCTGTATTACATCGCCTGGATCACCGACAGTGAAGTCAGCGAGCTGGCCAGAATCAACAAAATTCGTCCGCCTTATAGCCTCGAGGTGGGGCAGAAACTGCGGCTGAGCGGCAGCGCGCCGGCCAAAACCGCCGCTACGCGCCGTAAAAAGTCGTCTTCCGCCGCAATCGTCAAACAAACGCCGCCGCCGGGCGCTTCCCGCTGCTGGCGCTGGCCGACCAGCGGTCGGATCGTGCAGGCATACTCCAATTCCGACGGCGGCAATAAGGGCATCGATATCGCCGGCAAGCGCGGCCAGCCGATCTACGCTTCCGCCAAGGGCAAAGTGGTGTACGTCGGCAATCAGCTGCGCGGCTACGGCAATCTGATCATGATTAAGCACGGTGAGGACTTCATTACCGCCTATGCGCACAACGACACCACGCTGGTGCGCAACGGTCAGGATGTGAAAGCGGGGCAGAAGATCGGCACCATGGGCAGCACCGGCACTGATTCGGTATTCCTGCACTTCCAGATCCGCTACCGCGCGACCGCGCTCGATCCGCAGCGTTATCTGCCGCCGCAGGGTTCGTCGCCGTCTTGTTGACGTCAGTCAGGCTCCGTGAGGAGCCTGACTTTTGTTATTTCAGCGGCAGGTAAAGATCGGTCACCAGTTCATATTCCGCCACCTCGTGCACAAAGTTGTGGTAGTGGAAATAGAGCGGAAAATCGCGCGGTTCCTCGCCGCTGTTCGGCAACCACTCGCTGTAGAGATGGCGAGCGCTTTCAGACAGCCCATCCAGCGAGCCGTGATGGCGCAGCACCGCGCAGCGTCCGGCCGGCAGCGTGCTGTTCACCACGCCGAAGGCGTTGTCTTCGGGGATCGGCGCAGTGACCTCGCCGCAAATGAAGAAGCGGAAGTCCTGCGCTTCGGTGGTGGCCGGATCGTGCGGTGCGATGCCGTAAGTGCGGCTGCTTCTGACCGGCGACAGGCCGCTGGTTTTGCGCCACTCGATAAAGCGTGCGGCGGTTTCGTTGACCAGCGCGGACGGGCCGCGATGTTCGATCATCGCCACCGGCGTGGCCGGGAAGTCGACAATGTCTACCTTCATGGGTTGTTTCCTTGTGTGTTTCGGCTCGGGAAAGCGCTGCTGCCAATCGATCCAGGCCGGCCGTTTGCGAAACTGGCTTGGCGTTTGGCTGAACGCCTGTTTGAAGGCGCGGCTGAAGGACTCCGGGTTTTGAAAACCGGCGTCCAGCGCGATGTCAATCACCGGCTCCAGTGGGTTATACGCCAGGCGGTACGAGGCGCGTTTGAGCCTCATCCACTGGATATAACGCCACACCGAGATGCCGCAATACGCGCTAAACTGGCGTTGAAAGTGAAAGCGCGAAAAGTGGGCCACTTCGCTCAGTTTTTCGACGGTGAGCGCCTCGTCCAGGTGGCGGTCGATATAGTCAAAGACCTGCGCAAAGCGCTTTGCATACGTCTGGGTCATGTGATTGTCTCCTCCATGCCTGAACTTTGCCCGAGCCGCCGCTGCTTCTCCTGACGGATGATGCTGAGTTGCCGCCGCAGGAAAACGGGATGGCTGCGGCGTTCGCCGCCGGCCAGGCCAAACTCATAACCCCCGCGCGGCCGTGCGCCGCGATCCCGACCGAGAAGATGAATATTACATGATGGATCGTTCCCGTTTGCTGAAATTCCTGCTGCCCTACCTGTGGCCGAAAGACAACCCGCGGCTGCGGGGGTACCTGGTGGTGGCCTTCGTGTTCATGGTGGCGGCCAAGGTCAGCACCACGCTGGTGCCGCTGGCCTACAAAGCGATGGTCGATGCGCTGAGCGGCGAGACGGCGAAAATGCTGGCGGTGCCGCTGGGGCTGATCGTCGCCTACGGCGTGGCGCGGGTGGGCGGCGCGCTGTTTGAGGAACTGCGCAACGTGATGTTCATTCACGTCAGCCAGAACGCCACGCGCCTGCTGGGCGTGCGGGTGTTTCGCCAGCTGCATGCGCTGAGCCTGCGCTTCCATCTGGAGCGCCAGACCGGCGGGCTGTCGTTGTCCATCGAGCGCGGCACCCAGGCGGTGTCCACGGTGCTGTCGCGGCTGCTGTTTTCCATCGTGCCGATCCTGTTCGAGCTCTCGCTGGTCACGGCGATCATGTGGCACATGCTGAACGGCTGGTTCGCGCTGGCGATCCTGACGACGGTCGGCTGCTACATCCTGTTTACCGTGCTGGCGGTCAGCTGGCGCACCCGCTTTCGCCGCGAGCTCAACAAGGCCAACGCCGACGCCAACAGTAAATCCATCGACAGCCTGCTGAACTATGAGACCGTGAAGTACTTCGGCAATGAAGAGTTCGAGGCCGAGCGTTTCGACCTGTCGCGCCGGCTGTACGAATACGCCGCCATCAAGAACCAATTCAGTTTTACGGCGATCAACCTGGGGCAAACCGCCATTATTTCGATCGGGCTGATCGTGATGATGGCCATGGCGGCGCAGGGCATTACCCAGGGAACGATGACGGTCGGCGACTTCGTGCTGGTCAACGCCTATCTGCTGCAGCTGTATCAGCCGCTGAACTTCTTCGGCTTTATTTATTCCGAGGTGCGCCAGGCGCTGATCGACATGGAGAACATGTTCGATCTGCTGCAGGAAAAGCGTGAGATCGTCGATAGCCCGGATGCGCAGCCGCTGCGTCTCGATCGCGGCGAAGTGCGGTTCGACGCGGTCAGCTTCGGTTACGACACGCGGCGGCCGATCCTCAAGCAGGTGAGTTTTACCATTCCGGCGGGCCACACGGTGGCGGTGGTCGGCGCCTCCGGCGCGGGCAAGTCCACGCTGTCGCGCCTGCTGTTCCGTTTCTACGACGTGCAGGGCGGCGCCATTACCCTCGACGGCCAGGACATTCGCCAACTGACCCAGGCCAGCCTGCGGCAGGCGATCGGCATCGTGCCGCAGGATACGGTGCTGTTCAACGATACGCTGCGCTACAACATCGGCTACGGCAAAACCGACTCCAGCGATGAAGAAATCGAGCGGGCGGCGCGGCTGGCGCATATCCATGATTTTATCGTCGGTTTGCCCGACGGTTACGACACCCGGGTGGGCGAGCGCGGGCTGAAGCTGTCGGGCGGTGAAAAGCAGCGGGTGGCGATCGCGCGCACCATTCTGAAAAATCCGGCCATCCTGGTGTTCGACGAGGCGACCAGCGCGCTGGATACCCAGACCGAGCGCGAAATCCAGGGGCACCTGCGCGAGGTAAGCCGCAACCACACCACGCTGGTGATCGCCCACCGGCTCTCCACCGTGGTGGACGCCGATGAAATCATCGTGCTGGAGGCGGGGGAGATCGTCGAGCGCGGGGGGCACGAGGCGCTGCTGGCGGCTAACGGCCGCTACGCCGCGATGTGGCAAACCCAGTACAGCGAAGAGCAGGAGCCACACTGACGGAGGCGATCACGCCGCCGATGGCGCGGCCTTGAGCCGTTGTATCACGTAGTCGCAGGCGATGCGGCAGTCCTGCTTCAGGTCCGTCTCGTCGCCGGCCAGGCTGCCTCGCAGCCAGAGCCCATCGATCATCGCCGCCAGCCCGCGCGCCGCGTCGCGCGCCTGCGGCAGCGGCAGCTCGCGGCGGAACTGGCTGCAAATATTGGAATAGAGCCGCCGATCGTTGGCGCGCTGCAGGCGGCGCAGCACCGGCTGATGCATGCTGGCGGCCCAGAAGTCGAGCCAGGCGCGCATGGACACGGCATTGGTTTGGCTGGGGTGGAAGTTGCCCTGGATAATGGCGAACAGCTGTGACTGGCTGTCGCTTGCCGCCTGCGCGCGGCACTCGGCCACCGCATCGCGCAGGTCGCGCAGGATTTTGCGCATGGTGGCGCTCAGCAGCCCCTCTTTATCGCCAAAATAGTGGCTGACGATGCCGGTCGACAGCCCGGCTTCTTTCGCCACCTGAGACAGGGTGACGCCGGCCAGCCCGACGACGTTAATGGTCTCGAAGGCGGCGTTAATCAACTGCTCCTTACGCTGTTCCGGAATGTCTCTTCGGTACATATTTTCCTCAACTGATAGGCCAATCACACTTTGGATTTGATTGATTGAACGGTCAATCAATACTCTATATGCTGCGAAAATGTCAAATAAATGGCGATAATATGTTAACTAAAAGTTGCATTGAAATCGTCTGTCTTTCGCATCATGGAAGCCTGCCAATGACAACAAAAACTCCCCCATCGCTTGACGAAGAACCTGTCAGATTGAATGTTCCGGTATTTTTCGGCTCGGCGGCGGTGATCCTGCTGCTGGGAACGCTGGTCGTTCTGTTCCCCTCCGCCAGCAAACTGTGGCTGAACGCCGCGCAAAGCTGGGTCGCCGACGTATTCGGCTGGTACTACATGTTATTGATGGTCGCCTGCATGGCATTCGTGTTCTGGCTGGCGCTGTCGCGCTTTGGCCATATTCGCCTCAGCCAGGATGACGAGCCGCCGCAGTTCAGCTATCCCTCGTGGGTGGCGATGCTGTTCTCGTCGGGCATCGGCATTGCGCTGGTGTACTACGGCGCCTATGAGCCGCTGGATCACTTTCTGTCGCCACCGGAAGGCAGCGGCGGCACCGTGCAGGCGGCGCGACAGGCGATGGCGCTGACCTTTTTGCACTGGGGGCTGCACGGCTGGGCGCTGTATGCGCTGATCGCCACCGCGCTGGCCTATTTCGCCTATTGCCGCGGCCTGCCGCTGGCGCTGCGTTCTGCGCTATACCCGATCTTCGGCGAGCGCACCCACGGTTGTGTCGGTCATCTGGTGGACAGCTTCGGCATTCTGGTGACGGTGATTTCGATGATGACCAACCTGGGGATCGGCGCGTTGCTGGTGAACTCCGGGCTGTTTTATCTGTTCGACATCCCGCAAAGCACCGGCGTGCTGCTGGCGCTGATCGTGGTGATGATGGTGGTGGCCACGCTGGCGGCGGTCACCGGCGTCGAGAAGGGCATCGCCATGCTGTCGAACATCAACGTCGGCTTCCTGTGCCTGCTGCTGCTGTTCGTGTTTTTGGCCGGGCCGACGCTGAACCTGCTGAACGGCATGTTGCAGAACCTCGGCGATTATCTTACCTCGCTGGTCAGCCGCAGCTTCGATATGTATCTGTACGGCAAGGCGCGCCAGTGGCAGGGCGCCTGGACGCTGTTCTACTGGGCCTGGTGGGTGGCGTGGGCGCCGTTCGTCGGGCTGTTCATCGCGCGCATCTCCAAAGGGCGCACTATTCGCGAACTGATTTTCGGCGTGCTGCTGATCCCGCTGGGCTTCACGCTGGCGTGGCTGTCGATCTTCGGCAATACCGCCATCAGTCTGGTGCTGGAAGGCGGGCAGGCGATCCTGGGGCAGGTGGCGCAAAGCGATCCGCCGATGGCGGTGTTCAAGCTGTTCGAATACTTGCCCTATACCCAACTGACCGCCGGCTTTGTGGTGGTGATCAGCTTCGTGCTGTTCCTGACGCCGGTCGATTCCGGCACGCTGATGATAGCCAACCTCTCCTGCCAGGGCGGCTCCGCCCATGATGACGCGCCGGCCTGGCTGCGCGTGTTCTGGGCAGCGGTCACCACGTTGGTATGCGCCGGCTTGCTGTACGCCGGCAGTTTCAGCGCGATGCAGACCGCGGTGGTGCTGTGCGGCCTGCCGTTCTCGGCGGTGATCGTGCTGTACATGATCAGCTTGCGCAAGGATCTGCGCCGGTACGCCATGAAGCCGGCGCTGCCCTGAGGCGGTTTATTCGCCCGCGCGCGGCCGGTGATGCACGTACTCGACAATCGTGCCGTCCGGCAGGCGCGCATTGAAACAGGCGCCGGTGGGCACCTCCACCGGGCCGAAGAAAATCTCGGCGCCGGCGGCCAGCAGCCGCTGGTGGTAGGGATAAATGTCATCGACCAGCAGCGTGCCGACGGTGCTGCGGAAAAGGCGCAACTGCTCTTCCGCCCCTTCCAGGATCAGAAACGGCCCCACCGCCGCCAATACCAGCCGATGCTCGGGAAAATCGAAGCGCATGTCCGCCGTTACGCCGTGCAACTGCTCGTAAAACGCGATGGCGCGGTCGATTTCGCCTTCGCCAACGTAGACCCGAATCAGCACGCGCGGCTCACGCAGCGATGAAGAGTCGGCGGTTTTGCGCCAGAAACCGGCTTTTGTCAGTGCTGTCGTCATGTTCATCTCCTTGCTCGTTGCCTGCCGCTTATCATGCCGTTGTTTTCCCATCCGGGGTTGGATCGAGTTGGCATAAGCTAGCCGCGCCGGTAATAACCCGCTACCAGGGCGTTAAGGGGCGGTCTGTTTGTGATTCCTGTCACGGCCTGCGCTTTTATTATTATTCAGCATTGATAATGTCATTGCGTGATTATTGATTAACACAATGGAGTTAATGGTTCTCGTTATAGCCGCTATAAAGCAAACGGATTCAAATAATAAAGAGGGCGGGGTAATGCGGCTGATGAAAAGGGAAATGCCGTCCATTTATAAGCAGGAGTTAAGTTTTATTTATTAACCTGTTTATAAATCAGCGCGTTTTGGCTTTTTCGATAAAAGTAAAAAGTGCCGCTTAATTTTATTTAAATCAGTAAAAACAGAATGTTGATTTATTTTCATGTCATTCGCGTTCTGTGAAAAATACCTGAATTGCCTCTCCGTCACCGTTTTCAACGGCTGTTTGACATGCCCGTAGCTTGAGATAAGTTTATATCATTAACATGTTAATGAGTTGTTATCGTGACCGATGGCCAATATCTCTCTTGGCCGAGCGCTCAACCGACTTATGCCATGGCCGCTCGCCATTTATAAGTTAACTTATGGACCAATGACGCTATGAATAATTCGCCAGGACAGCGCTCGCGATTGAGCGAAGAGAACCGATTGCTGATCATTTTGTTTTTCGTTTTCGGCTGCGTGTTCGTCGATCGTCTGACCATCTCTTTTCTGTTTCCGATGATTGCCGCCGATTTGAAGCTGAGCAACGTGCATCTTGGCACGCTGTCGGCGGTGCTTGCATTGACCTGGGCGCTATCTGGCGCGGGGCTGGGGGCGATTGCCGATCGCTTTAATATCCGCAAACCGATGCTGATCCTGTCGATCCTGGTGTTTTCACTGTTCTCCGCGCTGTCGGGGCTGGTCAGCGGCTTTGCCATGTTATTGATCTTCCGCGCGCTGATGGGGATCGCCGAAGGGCCGGTGCTGCCGATCGCGCAATCGCTGATGGTGGAAAAATCGCAGCCGCAGCGCCGCGGCTTCAATATGGGGCTGATCCAGGGGGCGGCGCCGGGATTGTTGGGCGGTATTATCGCGCCGCCGCTGATCATCTATCTGGCGCAGAAGTGGGGCTGGAGCATGGCGTTTCACCTGACCGCCGTGCCGGGCATCATTCTGGCGTGGCTGATCTATCGTTATGTGAACGGCAAGAAGGATCCCGCTTTCAGCGCCGCGCCGGCGGCCGACAAGGCGGCGAACAAAGGCGCTTACGGCGAGCTGTTTAAAATCAAGAACGTAGCGCTGTGCATTCTGATCTCCTGCGTGTTCGTCACCTGGTTCATGATCATCATTACCTTCACCCCCAACTTTTTGGTGACCGACCGTGGCTTCAGCGAGGGCACGATGGGCGGCATCATGAGCGCCATCGGCGCTGCCTGGGTGTTTTGGGGCGTGGCGGTGCCGGCGATTTCCGATCGCCTTGGCCGCAAGCCGACGCTGATCTTCTTTTCGCTGCTGGCGGTGTGCTGCCCGCTGTTCCTCAGCTACGTCGATAACCCGTGGCTGCTGGGCGTGCTGGTGTTCCTGTCTTATACCGGCCTTGGCTGCTTCACGCTGTTTATGGCCACCATCCCGTCTGAAACGGTGTCGCCGGCCCGCATCGCCACCGCGTTGGGGCTGGTGATGGGGATTGGCGAGGTGATTGGCGGCTGTCTGGCGCCGTTTATCGCCGGGCTGATCGCCGATCGCTATGGGCTGGTCAGCGTGATGTGGCTGGCGGCTACCGGCGCCGTGTGCGCCGGCGTACTGAGTTGTTTTCTCGATGAAACTGCACCTGCGGTGGTGAGCCGCAGAGCGGTGAAACCGGCGGGCGTCGCCGACGTTTGAGGCGGTTTTCATCCCATTCAATCAAGGAGAGCGAAGATGTCAGCAGAACAATCCGTACTGAATCAGAATGCCGAACCGGACTGGAAGAATTACGACGATTTTGCGCGCGGTATCGACACTAACCGGCTGCCGGGCACTCAGGATTGGCGCGGCAAAACGCTGCAGATCGCTTTTGAAAGCAGCGGGGAAATCACGTTGCGCTTCAGCGCCGATCGGCAGCGGGTGCTGTGGGCCTGGGGCGGGGAGAGCGGCGAGGACGCTTACGAAGAGGTGCAAACCTCCGCTGCGCGCTATTTCTTCAATATTCCGCTGCAGTCGCCGGGCAACGAGTGCCTGACGCTGGTACTCAATCGTGACAGCGGCCGGGCGCTGCTGGTGCGCAGCACGCTGTTGCCGGAACAGACGGTGGAAAAGGGGTCCCGCCTCAAGCAAAGCTTCCACGTCGGCCGGATTGTCGGCGCCACGCCGGGTGGCGTCGCGCCGCATCTGACCCGCGAGCTTATCGGCTATCGCACGCTGAACGTCTACAGCCCCAACCACTATTACGAACATTTCTATGTCAACACCGAGCGCTACGCCTGGCAAAATCTGCGCGGCGAACAATTCGGCCACGGCGACATGGACTACGCCACCTACTACAAGTTTGAGGACGAGATGTTCCTGTTCACCTTCCGGGAAAAGATCATCCCGGTGTGCTCGGTGTTCTTCTTCGACTTTATTTCCGGGCGCTGCACCGGCACCTTCCTCGGGCTGGACGCCGCCGGCCGGGTGTTGGTGTCACCGGCCGGGGCCTTCATCAGCAAGATGAGCTATAACGCCTACCCGGAAGGCGTGCAGCCGCTTTGATTCAGGCGTTTCTGACCAGCGATCCGGCGTTGATTTCCGCAATGGTTTTCGCGCCGGTGAGCGTCATGGCGACGCGCATTTCCTTGTCGATCAGATCCAGCAAGTTAGCCACCCCGGCTTCACCGGCCGCCGCCAGCGCATAGACGAAGGCGCGCCCCAGCAGCACGCTGTCGGCGCCCAGCGCGATCATGCGCACTACGTCCAGGCCGCTGCGGATGCCGGAGTCGGCCAGCAGGGTAATGTCGCCTTTCACCGCGTCGGCGATCGCCGGCATGGCGCGCGCGGTCGACAGCACGCCGTCCAGCTGGCGGCCGCCGTGGTTGGAGACGATGATGCCGTCGGCGCCGAAGCGCACCGCGTCTTTGGCGTCTTCCGGATCGAGAATGCCTTTGATGATCATCGGGCCGTCCCAGAATTCACGGATCCACTCCAGATCTTTCCAGGAAATCGACGGATCGAAGTTGGCGCCCAGCCAGCCGATGTAGTCTTCCAGGCTGGTCGGTTTGCCGCGGTAGGCCGAGACGTTGCCCAGATCGTGCGGCTTGCCGAGCAGGCCGACATCCCAGGCCCACTGCGGATGCGCAAACGCCTGCAGCACGCGGCGCAGGGCGGCATTAGGGCCGCTCATCCCCGAGTGGGCGTCGCGATAACGGGCGCCGGGCACCGGCATGTCGACGGTGAACACCAGCGTTTTCACGCCGGCGGCCTTGGCGCGCTCCAGCGCATTGCGCATAAAGCCGCGATCTTTCAGCACGTAGAGCTGGAACCACATCGGCCGATCGATCGCCGGCGCCACCTCTTCGATCGGGCAGACCGACACGGTGGACAGCGTGAACGGAATGCCTTTTTTAGCCGCGGCGCGCGCGGCCTGTACTTCGCCGCGGCGGGCGTACATGCCGGTCAGCCCCACCGGCCCCAGCGCCACTGGCATCGCCAGCTGCTCGCCGAACAACGTAGTCTCTAGGCTGAGTTCGGACATATTGCGCAGCACGCGCTGGCGCAGGGCAATATCGGCCAGATCTGCGGTATTGCGCTTCAGCGTATGCTCCGCGTAGGCCCCGCCGTCGATGTAGTGAAACAGAAACGGCGGCAATTTGGCCTGGGCGGCGGCCCGGTAGTCGGTTGACGCGGAGATGATCATAGTGTTTACCTTCTTGTCTTGCTTGCGATAACGAGTGGTCAGTCAGAGCGTGAGGATCGCCGCCATACCGGCCGCAATCCCGCCGTACGCCAGCATCGGCAGTACGGTCTTTCTGATGATTTTGCCTTCGGCGTTACCGATCCCGAGGATCGAACAGACCGCGATAATGTTGTTCAGGCACACCATATTGCCCATGGCGCCGCCGACGGACTGCAAGGCCAGCGTCAGGTTGACGTCAAGGCCGCTGCTCTGGGCGATCGATTGCTGAATGCCGCCGAACGTCAGGTTCGAAACGGTATTGGAACCGGAGAAGAACGATCCCAGCGCGCCGAGGAACGAAGAGAACAGCAGCCAGCTCTCGCCGGTCAGCGCCGCCAGCGCTTTACCGATCAGGATCACCGGCGCGTTGTCGCCGCCCTGCATCATTAGATTGACCATCACCAGCGCGCCGAACAGGGCGATAAAGGGCCGCGTGATACGCCCGCCGGTTTCGCTGAACATTTGCCGCACCTGGCCGCCATTCAGACGGAACAGCGGAATGCACAGCAGCACCACCAGCAGGAACGGGATCAGCGCCGGGACATACAGCGTTTTGTAGCCGGCGGCGGCGGAGGTGCCCAGCACCTGCTGCAGTTCGACGATCAGCGCCCGGCTGATGCGCAGCTCCCCGAGCCAGCCGAGGTTTTCCTGCCACAGCAGCGCGGTGTTGTTGAGCAAGGCTTTAAGGCCCAGCTGGTGGACGCGCGTCACTATCAGGATAGCAATCAGCAGCAGGGTTGGGGTCATGGCCTTGACCACCTGCATGAACGGCACCGCCTGCCCGGCGCTCTGCGGTTTGCCGCTGCGGGCGAGGCCGATGCCGCCGCGTGCCAGCAGCACCGACAGCGCCAGGCCGATGGCGCCGCCGACCAGCGCCGGGAATTCATAGTTCACCTGAGCCAGCAGCAGATAGGGCACGGTGCAGCTCAGCACGCTGAGCAGGATAAACGGCAGGTTGCGGCGGATATCCTGCCAGGAAACGATAAAGCGCAGCGCCAGCAGAGGAATGACGAAGCCGGCGACAAAATGGATCAGCGCGGTCTGCCGGCCGATCTCCAGCAGGCTGGCGTCCGACAGGCCGAGGTTGGCAAAGCCGAACCAGGTGGGGGTGCCCACGGCGCCGAAGGAGACCGGCACCGAGTTCATCACCAGTGTCAGCAGGGCGACGCGCAGCGGGTTGAAGCCCAGCCCGACCAGAATCGGCGCAGCGATGGCGGCTGGGGTGCCGAAGCCGCTGGCGCCCTCAATCATAAAGGCGAACGCCCAGCCGATAATCATCAGCTGGGCCACGGGATTGGGGCTGATGGTTTCCAGCCAGCGGCGCACCACGTTCTCCGCGCCGCTTACCTGCATCAGTTTGTTGAGCAGGATGGCGCCGGCGATGATGGTGATCGGCGTCAGCGTCGATACCAGCGCGGTGATGATATTGGCATGCAGCAGCCGCAGCGAGGCATCGAACCACAGGAGCTGTACGGCGTAGACCACGGCGGCCGTCAGCGGCAGGGCGAGATAAGAGGGCACGCCATTCCTTTTGGTCATCATCCAAATCAGCAGGACGATGGGCGCAATACTGAAAAACAGGGGCATAAGATCCTCAGGGTTATTATTTTTATGGGCAGAGATATGTAGCTGAAAGGTTAATTAGCGCAACATTTTCATTCTAATCACAACGTCGACGACGATGCCATGCGGTATTTTTTTAACATCGGCGAACGGCGCCGGCGGTGGGAAATTGGCCGGTAGAAGGGGGTGAATTAACTGCTTAAAAATCAGATTGATAGAAATTATTATTGTGTGATGAATGCGTGGGCTCACATTAATTAAGCGGTAATGTTCAATAGATTATGTCCAAAAATGCCGTAATCTCCGCGGCCTTTTGCGGCCGCGGGGAAATAATCAGCGAGGAAAATTCAAAAATAGTGGCTGATATTTTGGTAGGAACCGATGATATGCTCGATCAGCAGACGGGTTTTTAACGGCAGATTGCGGGTGTAAGGATAGACGGCGTAAATGCCCAATACCTTGCCGCAGTGGCCGGCCAGGATCTCCGTCAGTTTGCCGTCCTGCAAATCTTCATACACCATGCAGCGTGGCACCATGGCGATGCCGTGGCCGCCGATCACCGCTTTGCGGATCGCCCGCGCATTGTTGGCCGACAGGTTGCCGTTAACCTGCAGCTCGTAGATGTCGTTGCGCCCCGGCCGCTTCATCAGCCAGTTGGCGGTGCCGCTCTCCTGATAGGTGTAGGTCAGGCAGTTGTGGCCGAGCAGGTCTTCGGCGCAGCGCGGTTCCGGGTGGCTTTCCAGATACTCCGGCGAGCAGACGATCACCCAGCGGGAATCGAAGATCGGCCGGGCAATCAGGCTTGAATCCGGCATGGTGCCGGTGCGGATCGCCAGATCGATGCCTTCTTCCACCAGATCGGCAAAGCGGTTTTCCAGCCGCATCTCGACTTTCAGGCTGGGATGCAGAGCGCAAAATTCCGCCACGCTCTCGCTCAGCAGCAGCTCGCCCGAAATGGTCGGCACCGACATGCGAATGGTGCCGGTCAACTCTTCGCTCTTTTCGCTGACGGCGTACAGCGCCTCCTGCACTTTGGCGCCGATCTCTTTGGCCTGCTGGTAGAGCGCCTGGCCGCTTTCGGTCAGCGTCAGGCTGCGCGTGGTGCGGTACAGCAGACGGGCGCCCAGCGATTTTTCCAGCCGCCCGATGCGTTTACTGACCACCGAGCTGGTGATGCCGGCGCTCTCCGCGGCCTTGCTGAACGAGCCGCAGTCGACGATCAGGGCGAACAGAATCAGGTCGTTGGCGTATTCGTGGGTGGCGAGCATGGGCATCCTGTAGAGTGAGAGTCCTTTTGTCCCAGTGTAAATCCGGCGCGGCAGGAAGCAATCTTTTCAGCGTGTCGCACGTCGTCACCAACTGGTCGGATCTGAATTTTTCTTATTTGTTTTTTCATTTTACTGAGAATTATCCTTTTTTATTTTTCTTGGTGTAACCGGTTTTAGTCTACTTTTCTTGTTTTTAGTCTTATTTAAATTGGAATAGTCCTGTAATCGAGCGTTACTTATTCGATTAACTTTAACTTGCAGTGTAAATAATTGTATTGATCTGCTCGTTTGGGATGGCTATGCTTTTTCCCGAAGCGCTCTCATTGTTATTGGTTAAATAGTTTTGAAATGTATTGAAGGATTGCTCTGTCTGCCGACAGGGTAATGGGTAGTGTGTTTATGTTTTAATATAAATAAGGATATTGTAATGAAAAAAATCAATCTGTCAGAAGCGGAAAACATCGTCGGCGGTACTTTTGTTTGTACCAAGGAATTTGCCTGGGTGGGCAGCGGCAACAACCGCACCTGCCAGCTGGTGAAAACCTGTGCGAACAAATTCGGTGGCGTACAGAAGTCTTATTACCCGGCGCCGGTAGCAAGCTGCCCGTCTAACCCAACCACGCCAAGCTGATGCGGGTTGACCCCCTGCATTTAGATTAGCGGTGGGCAGGCGGGCAGCGTTCGCGCTGTCCCGCCTGATACCGGCGAAAAAGTCGTCTTACGTTCTCATTATTTACGGTATTAACTCTTTTTCATGTATTCACTCTGCCGGGTGAATATTAATATATGCGCAGGATGCGTCCGTTATGTATAAACGTCCCTTGCTTTTTATCGGCTACACGCTCGTTATTATTTTTGCCTCTTCTTTTTTGACCGCATTTTATTTTCAACATTACGTCATGCAACCGGCGGAGGCGGAAAGCCTGAGTTTTATCTCCCCGGAAAAAATCGAACAAAGCCCGTTGCAAGACGATAATACCATTGTCGAAGTCTTCTCTTACGCCTGCCACTATTGTGAAGTCAACGAAAGCGGCGTGGCAGAGCTGGGAAAACGTTTGCCGGCGGGCGCCAAATTGGTGCGCTTGCACCTCAGCGACGACAGTCAAGCCGGCATGGCGGCCTTTGCGCCCCTGTTCGCCACGCTGACGATCATGGGGATCGAAGCACAGCATCGCCCCGCCGCTTATCGCGCCATTATCAAAGAAAACCTCAACCTGGCGGACGACAAGCAGCTCAGCGCCTGGCTGACGGCCAACGGTATCGATGAGGTTGCCTATCGGCAGGCCAGAGAGTCAGAGCGGGTCAAGGCGTTGTTGGCGCATATGACGGCGGTAAGCCGCTATTACCAGATCAACGCGACCCCCAGTTTTATCGTCAATCGCAAATGGCTGGCGCTGCAAGATCGCGAGTTTTCCGCTTTCAGCGGGCAGCTGCTGTCGCTGTTGCAGCACGATAAACCGCTGGCCCCCTGATGCGCCTGCTCGCGGTTCGGGGGTATTTGGCCTGGCGCAACGGCCTGGACGCGATGGCCCGCTTATCGGCTGCCGGTGCCGGGATGGGCAACCGCCTGACGTGTGCCCTGCTGCGGCGCGTGGACTATCGCCTGTGGCTGGCGGTGCGCCGGCGGTTGAGGGGAAGCAGGCCGCAGCGCCGCTTTCGCCACCGGCATGCGGTAGCGCTGGCGAACCGCCAAAGCCTGTTGGGTGAAGGCAAGCTGGACTTCGCCTGGCTGATGCAGCGGCGGCAGTGGCTGGACATGGCGGCGGTCTCTGCCCGCAATGCGGCGTTGATGAGCCATTTGGCGCACTGTTCCGCGCAGCTTGATCAGGTCGTGGAACCGCTGCATCGCGCGGGCGTGCCGGTGCTGCTGGCGCCGATGCATACGGTCTCCGACGTGTTGGCGACGCTGGTCGGCGCGGGCGTTTATCCCGGGCGGGCCACGGTGATCGTTTCCGGCGATGTGCAGGCGTTTGCGCGGCGATCGCCGGAAGACGAATGGCGGCAGCGGCTCGACTATTGCTCGATTCACGACGATCCGCGGCACATCGCCGGCACCTTGTCGCAGACGATGCTGGAAGCGGCGGAACATCGGCGCAACATCATCCTCTTCCCCGATATCACGCCGGATTACACCCTGCACAGCAATCAGGATGTGGCGGCTAAATTGGCCTGCCATCTGTTCGGCCGGCCGGCGCATTTGCACAGCGGCATCGTTCGGCTGTCCCGGGCGTTGCGGGCTCAGGTGGTGTTCTATTCGCTTTATTTCGATCGCGGCATCCGCATTCACATTGAAGAACCTGTCGCCGCAGATCGGGTCGGCCGCGTCATGCCGGCGATCGTCGAGCGAACCCTCCGGCGGCATGCGGATGATTGGCTGCTATGGCATTCGCACTCTTTATTTTTTATTAACGAATAAGTCAGGGATATCACAACGTATGGAAAACACCCTTCCTACGCCGGTCTTGCAGAGTGAAATCAATGAGTGCGGGCTGGCCTGCATCGCCATGCTGGCGGAAACTCAGGGCATTCGCGCACCGTTGACGGAGCTGCGGGAGCGTTATCCCGCTTCGCAGCACGGCACTTCGCTGGCGACGCTGTGCGCCATTTTGGGAGAGCTGGCGCTACCGGCTTATCCGGTGGCGTTCGAGCACCGGGATCTGGCGGCGCTGCCGTTACCGGCCATTTTGCATTACGGCGCGGGCCACTATGTGTTATTGGCGTATCGCCAGGGGGGGTACGTGTGCGTAATGAACCCGGCGTTGGGGCAGCAGCTGCTGCCGTATGCCGCCCTGAAAGCGGAAATCAGCGGTTATGCGTTGGTGCTGGATCGCGATGATTTGCCAGCCACCGTCCCGGCCCGGCGCAGCCACCGCCGCAGCGCTTTCGCCAGCTTAAGCCTGAAGGATACCGCCGGCATCGCCGGCATCTATCGCCTGGCGGCGATGACGTTTTTTATCTCACTGACGCTGTTCATCATGCCGATGATGGTCGCCAGCGCGATCAATCAGGTGTTCGCCATGGCCGGCGAGGTCGCGTTCCCCTACGCCTATTATCTGCTGGCGTTTGTGGCGTCCACGGCGTTGGCGCTGATTGCGCGCACCCTCACCGAACGCTTCATCAAAAATTTCGTGTTGTTGCACGGCGCCGCCGGTTTTTCTCGCCTGCTGGAAAACTCACTCAATTTCTTCAGCAAGCGCGCCCCCGGCGAGATCTTCAGCCGTTTCACCAGCTGGCAGATGGCCGCCGGCCAGAAAATCGAACTGGACAACGGCCTGCGCACCGACTGGATCATCGGCGCTATCGCGCTGGCGGTGATGTGCTACCTGAGCCCGATGCTGGCGCTGGTGCCGGTTGTCGGCGTGTTGCTGATGGGGGCGGTCAGCGTATGGGCCATCTACCGCGATCGGCATTACACCCAGCAGCTGCAGGTGCGAGGCGCGGTGCAAAATGACTTCATCCTGGAAACCATCCAGGGGTTTTCGACCATCAAATCAGCCGGCCTGGCCGGCCAGCGGCAGGAAGGGTTCGCCGAACATGCCCGCTCGCTGTTCAATTGCCTGCAGCAGCAAAAGATCTATGAACAGATAAAAGGCAGCATTTACCAGCTGATCGGCAGTCTGGAGATGGTGTTGTTCATGCTGCTGGCGTTGCCGCTGCTCAAGGAGGGCGAGCTCAGTCTGGGGGCATTCTTCGCCTACAGCTTTCTGCGCGAAATCTTTACTTCGTACAGCAGCAAGATCTTTTTTGCCGTTTTGCAGAAAAACCAGCTGCACGTCATCGATGAACGCGCGCGGGATCTGTTTCCTGCGGTATCCGCTCGGGCCCAGTCTGCGGACGAAAGCGTGAGCCATTTTGACGCGCGGTTGGCGTATCGGGGGCTGGCCTTCGCTTACGACGCTGGTCAACCGGTGTTGCGCGATTTGTCGCTGACGCTGGAGCGTGGTGAGTGCATCGCCATTTGCGGCGGTTCCGGCGCGGGCAAGAGCACGTTGCTGAAGGTGCTCGCCTGCCTGCTGACGCCGCAGCAGGGGGAGCTGACGCTGGATGGGCGCGTACTGGCAAGTGCCGCCGCGCAGCGGCTGTTCTTCCTGCAAAGCCAGGAGGACATTCTGTTCAACGCCTCGGTGTTGCAGAACATCACGCTGTTCGCGCCGTCGGCGCCGGGCCAGCAACGGCAGGTGGAACAGGCGTTGCGCAGTTTGGGGCTGGCGGACGCGGTGGCGCAGCTGCCGGGGGGCGTGAACGCCCTGGTGCGGGAGAGCCATGCCGGGCTGTCGCTGGGGCAGCGGCAGCGTCTGTTGCTGGCGCGCGCCATGTACAGCCGTTGCCCGGTGTTGGTGCTGGACGAACCGACGGCGAATCTGGATGAAAAGACTGCGGCGGCGGTGATGTCGGCTCTGGTGGCGCATTGCCGTGAAAACCGTAAAACCCTGGTGACGGTCACCCATAATCCGCGGCTGTTGCCGCTATTCGATCGGGTCTTGCGCATGTCGCAGGGGCGGCTGGTGCCTGAATCCACCGACGACGCCAGGATGAATGATTGTGCAGAGGTGGAGTGAGGTGCCCGGAAAGAGACGCTGGCGGCGAGTGGCGTTGGCGATGGTCGTTTTGGCAGCGTTGCTTGGCGGGCTGTCGTTGCAGAATCGGCCCCCTGACACGCAACCACCGCAAACGGCGCGCGTCGAGCGCGGGGACATCGAAAAAAGCGTGTTGGCGACCGGGATTCTGAAACCGCTTAGGCAGGTGAACGTGGGCGCGCAGGTCAACGGGCAGTTGAAAAAACTGTATGTCAAACAGGGTGACAGAGTGATCCAGGGGCAGCTGTTGGCCGAGATCGACCCGACGCTGCAGCTTAACGAGCTGCGCAAGTCACAGGCTGAATTACGCAGCGCGCAGGCGCAGAAACTGGCGAGCCAGGCACAGCTGAAGCAGTACCAGCTGGAGCTGAAGCGGCAAAGAGCGCTGGCGCGAGACCGCGCCGGCGTGGCCAGCGATTTGGAAAAAGCGCAGGCGCAGCACGACGCGCAACTGGCGCAGTTGAAAGTGAACGAGTCGCAGATCGTCCAGGCCGAAGTGGCGCAGGAAACCGCCAGGGCCAATCTGGCTTTTACCCGTATTACCGCCCCTATCGACGGCGAGGTGCTGGGCATTGTCACCCAGGAAGGGCAAACCATCGTCTCGTCGCAAAGCGCGCCGACCATTTTGGTGATGGCAGACGTGGATACCATGATGGTGCACACCCGCATATCGGAAAATGACATCTTGCAGGTGAAGACGGGGCAGCCGCTGTGGTTTTACGTCGCCGCCGATCCCAGCCGCCGCTATGAGGGAGCGATGGGCGCGATACAGCAGGCGCCGGCGGAGGCGCTGGAAACCGACCCGCTGGGCAGGAATTCAAGCCAGCAAACGGCGGCGGTGTATTACAACGGCGTGTTTGCCGTCGCCAACGGTGAGCGTCGATTGCGCACCTCGATGACGGCGCAGGTATTCATCATGACCGAACGCGCACAGGGGGTGGTGCGGGTACCGATGGCTGCGCTGGGCGCGGCATTGGATGAAGGAGGCTATCAGGTCAAGGTGCTGGAAGGCGGGCAAACGGTGGTGCGCCGCGTGCGTATCGGTACCCGCGATCGCCGCTATGCCGAAGTGTTGGAAGGGCTGAACGCAGGAGAGCAGGTGCTGCTGGAGCAACAGCCTGATGTGGAGGAGGGC
The DNA here is from genome assembly GCF_052169275.1 of Serratia sp. CY27727. Classification (NCBI taxonomy): domain Bacteria; kingdom Pseudomonadati; phylum Pseudomonadota; class Gammaproteobacteria; order Enterobacterales; family Yersiniaceae; genus Serratia; species Serratia sp. CY27727. The sequence goes on from NZ_JBJNLB010000008.1 coordinate 93,952, forward strand.
GCTGATGTCAGTTAACACCGCTCCCATCATTGCGTTGGATAACGTCTCGCGCGAGTTTCAGGCGGGGGAGCAGAAAATTGCGGTCCTCAAGCGCATTTCCCTGAGCATTCAACGGGGGGAAATGGTCGCTATCGTCGGCGCCTCCGGTTCCGGGAAATCGACGTTGATGAACATCATCGGCTGTCTGGACAAACCTTCTCAGGGCGACGTGCACATCAACGGGGTGGCTATTGGGCAAGCCGACGCCGATCGCCTGGCGCAGCTTCGCAGCCGGCATATCGGCTTTATCTTCCAGCGCTATCACCTGATGCCCTATCTGACCGCCGGTGAGAATGTGGCGATCCCGGCGTTGTATACCGCCATGCCGGCCGCCGAACGCCGCCTGCGGGCAGCGCATTTGCTGGCCCGGCTCGGGTTGGCGCAGCGCGGCGGTCATCGTCCGGCGCAGCTTTCCGGTGGGCAACAGCAGCGGGTCAGTATTGCTCGCGCCCTGATGAACGGCGCGGAAATTATTTTGGCCGACGAACCGACAGGTGCGCTGGATAGCGCCAGCGGTCAGGCGTTGATGACCATTTTGCACGAGCTGAACGCTATCGGGCATACCGTCGTCATCGTGACACACGATCGGCGGATCGCCGAACAGGCGCGGCGGATCATTGAGATCGGCGACGGCGAGATCGTGGCGGATCGTCGCCATGAAGCCTCCCGACATCTTTCTACGTTCGAACGACCGCTGGCGGCGCCGCTGAAACGCATGGCGCCGGGCGCGGCGTTGAAAGAGGCCGTCGGCATGGCCTGGCGGGCATTGCTGGGGCACCGGGTCCGGGCACTGCTATCGATGCTCGGCATCATTATCGGCATTGCGGCGGTGGTCTCCGCCATCGCCATCGGAGAAGGCACGCGGCGTAATATTCTCAAGGAAATCAGCCAGCTTGGCACCAGCACGCTGGAGATTCGCCCAGGCCTCGGGTGGGAGAAACCGCGGCCCGACCTTGCGCGCTCGCTGAGCGAGCGGGATGCCGCATTATTGGCGGCGCTGCCTTACGTCGACAGCGTTTCGCCGGTGATCGGCACCCAACTGCTGGCCGTTCGCGAAGGCAAACAGGTGCCGCTTGCCGTGATGGGCGTCGGCGAAGGGTATTTCCGCACGCAGGGCATTCGCCTGCTTTCCGGCGGCCTGTTTACCGCGCAGGATCTGAGTGAGCGCGCACCGGTAGCGGTGATTGATCCCTTGCTGAAACAGGCGCTGTTTGCTTCCCGGCAAGACCCTATAGGCGCGGTAGTGCTGATCGCGGGCGTGCCTTATCGGGTGATCGGCGTCGCGCAGCGCCGCGGCGCTCAATACGCCGGCTCTCAACCGCTTGCCTGGCTGCCCCATACCTCCCTGACCGGCCGCATCGCCGGCGATATGCCGCTGGAATCCATTGTGATGCGAGTGAATGAAAAACTGACGCTGGAAGAGGCAGGACGGGATGCGACCCGGCGTTTGATCGTAGAACACGGGCGGCGTGATTTCTTCACGTTGACCGACGATCAGCTGACGCAATCCATTCAGCGCGCCTCAGGCTCCATGCAACTGTTGATTACCGCGATTGCCGCCATCTCGCTGCTGGTGGGCGGTGTGGGGGTGATGAACATCATGCTGGTCTCGGTGACGGAACGGACCCATGAGATCGGTATTCGAATGGCGGTGGGCGCCGCCGAGAAGGACATTATGCGGCAGTTTTTGATTGAGGCGGTGGTGATCTGCAGCTTGGGAGGCGTGTTGGGGATCGCCTGCGCCGCGCTGGTCAAAGGGGTTCTGAGCGGATTGGCGCCGCAGGTGACGATGATCTTTACCTGGCCGCCGTTGCTCCTGGCCTGTGGATTTTCAGCGTTGATCGGTGTCGGGTTCGGGTTCTTTCCGGCTCGCACCGCCGCGCGCCTGCAGCCGGTGGAGGCGCTGGCGCGAGAATGAGCCGACTTTGGGTTTACGGGCTGGTGATGCTGTCGCTGAGCGCCTGCGGAGGGCGGCCGATCGACGCCACGGCGCCACCGTCGCTGCCGCCGCAGTGGCGCGTGGTCGATGAGCGTTCCGGTTCGCTGCGGGCGGGCGTCGCCTGGTGGGAAAACTTCAATGATCCGCAACTCTCCTCGCTGATCGATGGCGTGCTGATCGCGAATCAGGATTTGGCGCTGGCCGGATTGCAGTGGCGCGAGGCCATGTTGGAGGCCGGATTAACGGAGGGCAACTTGACGCCGGATTTCACCGCCAGCCTGAGCGGCCGCAATACTCGAGCGTTGCGGGGCGCGTCTACGCCGCAGGAAAGCTACCGTGCAGGGCTTTCTCTGAGCTATGAACTGGATTTATGGGGCAAGCTGGCGCGCATTCGCGAACAGGCCGAATGGCTGGCCGTCGCCTCGGAGTTGGACCGGCGCAATACCGCGTTGACCTTGATCGGTGCTACCGCGCGCGGGTACTGGCAGATTGCCGACTTGAATCAGCAAGTCCTCCATCAGCAACAGGCGCTGGCGATCGCGCGTGAAACTTTGCGGCTGGTGGCGGCACGTCACACCGCCGGCGACGTTGGCCGATTCGAGCTGTTGCAGGCGGAGCAAAGCTTGTTGGCGCGAGAGAATCAGCTGCATGAGCTGGAGCGGCAGCGGGAAGATGCGCGTAACTCGTTGGCACTGTTGTTCGGGCGATCGCCGCTGCTGCGCTATAGCGAACGGCGTTCGTTGCCGCTTGAAGAGGTGGCTGTCGCGCAGCGTCAGCCGGCGTGGGTGATTGCGCGCCGGCCGGATGTTCAGGCGGCAGAACGCCGTCTGAGAGCGGCGCTGGCCGGTGCCGAGGCGGCAAGATTGAGTTTTTATCCGGCGCTGAGCCTGGTGGCCGGGTTGGATGCCGGCAGCGGACTTTTCCGCCAGTGGTTCAGTGAACCTTCTCGCTCGCTGGGCGCCACGTTGACGCTGCCGTTTATCGAATGGCGCAAGATGCGCTTGTCCAGCGACAAAGCGGCGTTGCAGGCGCAGCGGGCGGAGATTCAATTTCGCGATGCGGTCTACCGTGCGCTGGCCGATGTGGACAACGCCATGCGACAACGCCTGGAAGCACAGCGGCAAATCGGCAATCAGCGGTGGCATCTGGCGATGAGCCGACAAGCCGTGGCGTTGGCGCGACATCAATACCAGGCTGGTTCCGTTGCGCTGCAAACGCTGCTGGATGCGCAAGAGGCGGTGTTGGCCAGCGAGAATTCGCTGTCGGCACTGCAATTCCGCTATCTGAACGCCACGATGCAACTCTGGCTGGCGCTGGGCGGCAACGAGGCTTTCGCATCCGGGCAAGGAGAATAAGCATGGAGAAAACAAGACGCGTAGTGGTTACCGGTTACGGTGCCGTCACCGCGCTGGGGGGCAATGCGCAGCAAAGCTGGCAGGCTATCATGGCCAGCCGTCTGGCCTATCGTTATCACGATAAATCGGCGGCGGGGATCCACGCGCGCTTTTTTGCTTTGCTGGAGGCCGAACCGCCGCTGGAGGGCGTTGCCGCGCGGGTAAGCCGCCGCTTGCCCAGATTCGCCAGACTGGCGCTTGCCGCCGCCGCGGAGGCGATCGAAATGGCGTTTTCATCCAGTTTTGTGGGGCCCGCGCACTTTTATTCGTCGTTGGAGTGCGGAGCGATTATCGGCAGCGGCTGGGGCGGCCAGGATGAGATCATGCAAAACAATGCGGACTATCTGCAATCCGGGCTGGGGCAGCTGTTTGGCTGTTTTCACGCGATGCCGAATATCGCGACCGCCATATGCGGCCAGCATTGGTTGCTACGGGGCTATCAAGGCTCGCCGGCGGCGGCCTGCGCGACCGGCGGCATCGCGATTGGCGATGCGTTTGAGGTGATACGCTGCGGCCGCGCTTCAATGATGCTGGCCGGTGCCTCGGAGTCGCTGCGCGGCAACGGCGCGATCTGGAATATGGATGCGTTGCGTTTGTTGAGCCGGGAGCAAAAGGATATCACCAAAGCCAGTTGCCCGTTTAGCCGGGAACGCAACGGTTTCGTCCTGGCGGAAGGGGCCGCCGTATTATGCCTTGAGGAACGGGAAGCGGCTTTAGCGCGCGGTGCGACGATTTTGGGCGAAATCAAAGGATACGGCAACTTTTCAGACGCTTTTGATCTTACCGCGCCGTCGAAGGATCCTCAGGCCAAGGTGAAAACCCTACGACGGGCTTTGGAGCAGGCGGGGCTCGGCAGCCATGAAATCGACTATATCAATGCGCATGGCACGTCTACGTTGCAAAACGACGTGAACGAAACCGAGGCGATCAAGGCGGCGCTGGGGCGCGATGCCTATCGCACACCGATTTCCAGCACGAAATCTTATACCGGGCACCTGCTTGGCGCATCCGGCAGCTTTGAGGCGATCGTCTGCCTGCAAGCGTTACAGCAGCAAATGATGCCGGCAACCTGCCATTTGCACGAAACCGATCCCGCATGCGATCTCGATTATATTCGCGAAGGACATCGGCATGGTCGTCTGCGTAATGTCATGAGCCTCAGTTTCGGTTTCGGCGGCGCCAATGCGGCGCTGGTATTTGGCAATCACTATGAATAACGGTAGAACGTATGGAAAAATATCATCGGTTATATGAGACGATTTGCGGCATGTTGCATGAAGCCCGAGGGCTGGAGAGAACGTTGCTGTCGGCAGACATGCCGCTACAGCAGCTTGGGCTGGACAGCCTGGATTATATGGAGCTGATGTTGTTGGTTCGGCGAGAATTCGGCATTACGCTCACTGCGGAAATGCTTATCGAGCATCCTGAATTGACCCTCGGCGAATTGTGCCACCTGATAACCCGTCAATAATTTCATCCCCCCAGGCGATCGCTTGCTAGGGTCTGGCCTGGGTTTTTCGTCTGTCGTAACGTCCATTTCATTCTTTTCGCATCCTGCTTCACTCAGTTATCGATATCCATAAATATTAATGCTTATCCGTCAGGTTAATATGGCCAGAGATGGCGTTTTTTTATTCAATCTTTGGCGGTGTTATGAATGATGAGTGTTAATTATGTGGCGATGTTTTTTAGGAATATTCTTTGTTTTGCCGGTTAATTTATCAATCTCACTCTACATCGCGCTTGTAAGTGATAATGCAAGCTAAAGAAAATAGGGGCAGTGCGGCCTCATTATTTATGATACGGCCGGAATGCTGCGCAGATTATTCACGATAGCGATTCTTAGGGGCGATTGATGGCCGCGAGAATAACGGTTGTCGCGCTGTTCGCATTCGGCAAATCCGCTATACTCCGCGCTGGATGCAGGAACCTATCCATATGTCAGGGGCTGCCCTGAGTGTCCATTGTGGTGATGTAAAAGGAAAATGACAGCCACATTTTTCCTATCAAAGTAATGAGGTTGTATGTCTAATCGTAAACATCTGACGCCTTCTGAAGTGGAGAGACTGCTTGAGGTCACGCTGCATGGAAAGAATCCAGAACGCGATTATTGTTTGATTTATATGTGTTTTATTCATGGGTGCCGCGCCAGTGAAATAGGGGGATGGCGTTTGTCGGATATCGATCTGGAAGGCGGTAATATCTATGTGCATCGGTTGAAAAATGGTTTTTCCACCGTGCATCCGCTTTATCTGCGCGAAAGACAATGTTTGCGGCGCTGGTTGGATAAACGTCAGCGGCACCGCTGGGCCGATCAGGAGTGGCTGTTTCTTTCCAATCGCGGCGGCCGCCTGTCGCGTCAACGTATTTACGGGTTGATTCGCCATTACAGCAAGGTGGCTAAATTGGAGGTCAATGCGCACCCGCACATGCTGCGGCATGGCTGCGGATTTGCATTGGCGGATCGCGGTGTCGACACCCGTTTAATTCAGGATTACCTCGGGCACCGAAATATCCAGAATACGGTGATTTATACCGCCAGCAATGCGCAGCGCTTCAAGGAAATTTGGTAAGTGTGATTTAAGTTAATAACGTTAAGGAGTCACTTTGAACTAAACTGAAACATACTGTAAGGACGCGTAAAAACAATGTCAATATTCCCATGCCTTCTTTCCAGGATAAAGATAAATATTATTTAAAAACAATGCGTTGTGTTTTTTGTGCATGCCGTGTCATCCCTGGAAATCTAAGTAAAATCCTACTCAAAACCCCACGAGTTTAAATCACTGCGTTATCACCTCGGTTTTTTAGTCTGATTTATCAGTTATTCATCAATTGGTTGGTTTTAAATTCCGACAAATGTCTGTTTATTGGTTTAAAAATCCAAAGGAGTCACTTTAGTTCAAAATGAATCGTTTGGGTGAATAAGCCAGAATCCATCAATCAACTTGGCTTAAGACGTTTCCCATTCATGGAACTAAATAAAAGGAATGACATTAAGGATATGTCGGAAATAAACCCATGCACATTTTGCATAATTTTAAGGAAAGTAGGATGAAAAAGAATCTGTTGGCTGTAGCTATATTGACCGCGTCCGCATTTACCACTTCTGCATTTGCCGCCGACGGCGCGCTGAATATTACTGGCACCATCACCGATCAGTCTTGCACCGTCGATGCGGATTCCAAAAACAAGCAGGTCGCTCTGGGCAAGATCGCCAAAGAAGCGTTCACCCTGTCTAAAACTGCCGGCGCCAAGGCGTTCAATCTGGTGCTGAAAAATTGCCCGGCCACCGTCACCGGCGCCACCGTGCGTTTTGACGGCACTCAGGTGCAGGGGCAGTCCGGGTTGCTGCAACTGACCGGCGCCGGCACCGCCGGGGTCGCGGGCGGCATTGGCGTGCAACTGCTGGACGACGGCAGCAACGTGTTAAATATCGGCAACGATTCCCGCGTCTATACCCTGGCAGAGAACAAAGACAACGTTCTGGGCTTTGTTGCGCGCTATTTCGCTTATGACAACGTTTCCGTCGGTAGCGCCAACGCTACGGCCAACTTCACCATCGTTTATCAGTAAGGCCATGCCGTTACGGCGGCGGAACAGTTAGAAAAATGAGCCAGAGAGCGTGTTCTCTGGCTCTTATTCATCGGTGATGGAAACGGGAAAAAAGAGAATGAAAGCGGGATACTTTGTGCTGACGGCGGCGTTGCTGATGACGCTTTGGACTCCGGTACGGGCCGGTGTAGTAGTGGGGGGAACGCGCCTGATCTACGACGGCGGCAAAAAAGAGTCTGCTCTGAATATCAGTAATCCGGATGCGATGCCTTATCTGATCCAATCTTGGGTTGATGCGCAAGAAGGCGATAGCGCGAAAGCGCCTTTTATCATTACACCGCCGCTATTTCGCTTGGATGGCGGCCAAAATAACCTGCTGCGCGTGGTACGTGCGGGCGGCAATTTACCGACGGACAGAGAGTCGCTGTATTGGCTGAATGTGAAGGCGATCCCCTCGGTGGAAAAGAAAGAAAATACCCTGCAAATCGCCATCAAGACCCGTATCAAGTTGATTTACCGCCCGCAGGGGCTCACCGGCAATCTGGAGGAGGCGGCCGGTAAAGTGACGTGGCGGCGCAGTGGCGATCGTCTGCAGGTGACCAACCCTTCACCCTACTACCTCACCTTTTTCAATTTGAAGCTGAATGGCCGCGCCATTACCGGCAACACCATGGTAGCACCGCAGGCAAGCGCCAGTTTCCCGTTGCCGACGGCGAATGGCGCAGGAGGCGGTCTGAGCTGGCAAATCATCAATGACTATGGCGGCACCGGCCAGACCTTCACCAGCACATTATAACCGGGCTGCGGTACGTGTTTTTTGCTCCGGAATAACGCTGGAGCAGGTGTTCGGCTTACCTGGCTTTTCGTCGGGCCGAGCCAATCGGGACAGGGAGTTAAAAGGATGAATAACCCGAATTGCATTGGTTTACCAGGGGCGCGATCGGTTCTTGCCGGCCTGATATCTTGCCAGGTGGCGCTGCTGAGCCCGATCGGCACGGCTTATGCGCGCGATTATTTCAACCCGGCGTTGCTGGAAATCGATAATCCGGCGCTGCGCGGCGCCGATCTCTCCGTATTTGAGGAGAACAGTAGCCAGGCGCCCGGGAACTATCGGGTCGATCTTTACCTGAACGGCGAACAGATAGACAGCCTCGACGTCGAGTTCCGGCTTATGCCAGGGGCCGGCGGTAAACAAACGCTGCAACCTTGTTTCAGCACTGAAAAATTAGCTGAATTGGGCGTGAGGGTTGCCATGTTTCCGGCGATGGTGCCTGGGGAGAGTTGCGTCAATTTGGCGCAGGCCATTCCACAAGCCTCTTCGACATTCCTGTTCAATCAGTTGAGGCTGAATTTGAGCATCCCGCAGGCGGCACTGCGCTTGAATGCGCGCGACTACGTTTCCCCGGATAAATGGGATTCCGGCATACCGGCGCTGTTGGTCAATTACAATTTCAGCGGCGCCAATAGCCAGATGCGCGCCAGCGAACGGCAAAACAACAATAACTATTACCTCAATCTGCGCTCGGGCATCAACTGGGGCGCCTGGCGCCTGCGTAACTATTCGATCTGGAATCATTACTCCGGTGGCTCTTCTTCCTGGCGCTCAATCAATACCTACCTGCAGCGCGATATCGTTGCGTTGCAAAGCCGCCTGACCCTGGGTGACAGCACAACATCCAGCGATGTGTTCGATAGCGTGCAGTTCCGCGGCGGGCAGTTGGCCTCTGAGGACGATATCCTGCCGGACAGCATGAAAGGGTACTCGCCGGTAGTGCGCGGGATCGCACGCACGAATGCGCAAATCATAATCCGGCAAAACGGCTACGTGATTTATCAAAGCTATGTGCCGCCGGGGGCGTTTGAAATTTCCGATCTGTATCCCACGGGTGGCAGCGGCGACCTGAATGTAAACGTGCGTGAGGCAGACGGCCAGGAGCAGCATTTTGTGGTGCCGTACGCCGTGGTGCCGGTATTGCAGCGCGAAGGGCGGTTTAAATACAGCCTGACCAGCGGGAAATACCGGTCATACAGCGGCGGCGTTGATGAACGCCCGTTCAGCCAGGCAACCGGGATCTACGGTTTGCCTTGGGGGGCCACGTTGTATGGCGGCGTGCAGGCGGCCAGTAAATATCAGTCTTTGGCGCTGGGATGGGGGCAGAACATGGGGGCGGTAGGCGCGCTGTCTGCCGATGTCACCCAAGCCTGGACCAAGCAGGAAACCCGGCCGAAGGAACAGGGGCAATCATGGCGTCTGCGTTACGGTAAAAACTTCATTGAAACCGGCACCAACTTTAGTTTGGCCAGTTACCGCTACTCCACGCGCGGCTTTTATAGCCTGCAGGAGGCGCTGGAGAGCTATGGCGGCAACAGCGCCGTCTATAGCGATCACAAGAAGAGCCGCGCCGAGCTGACGATGAGCCAAAGCCTGTGGGAGCGGGGAGGAACGCTGTCGCTCAGCCTGTTTAACGAAGACTACTGGGATAACAATCGCCGTTCGCAGTCTGTCAGCCTCAGCTACAACAACGGCTGGGAAGCGGTCAGTTACGGGCTGAATTACACGTTCAACCAGAACGGTTACGACAGTAACGGCAATCGCAGCAGCATTCGTGACCATATCGTGGCTTTCAACGTCAGCGTACCGCTCAGCAAATGGCTGCCGGGCAGCTACGCCACCTACAGTATGAACGCCAGTCGCAATGGTGCCACCAGCAACAACCTTGGGTTGAGCGGTACGGCGTTGCCAGGAAACAACCTGAACTACAGCATCAGCCAGGGCTATACCGGCAGGGATGTGGGGGCGAACGGCAATATTCAGGCGGATTATAAAGGCTCTCTCGCCGAGTTGAACCTGGGGTACGGCTACGATCGCCATCGCCGGCAGGTGAACTACGGCGTGCAGGGCGGCGTTCTGGTGCACCAAAACGGCATCACGCTTTCCCAACCGCTGGGCGATACGGTGGCGTTGGTGCAGGCGCCTGGTGCTTCAGGGGTGAATGTCCTGAACCAGACCGGAGTCAGCACCGACTGGCGCGGCTATGCGGTTGTGCCTTACCTGACGCCTTACCGGCGCAATATCGTCGGATTGGACGGTGAATCTTTCGCAGAGGACGTCGACATGACGCTGAGTAGCCAAACGGTGATCCCAACTCGCGGCGCCGTGGTGCGCGCCCGCTTTAATCCGGACGTCGGTGCCCGCGTGTTGCTGACCTTGCTGACGCGCAGCGGCGCTCCGGTGCCGTTCGGCGCCACCGTCAGCACTCTCAACAGCCCCTCTGACAATGCAGCCATCGTCGGTGATGGCGGCCAGGTTTATCTGGCTGGCCTGCCGGATAGCGGGCGGTTGCGGGTTAAGTGGGGCAATGACGCGGCTCAGCAATGTCAGGCCAACTATCAATTGGCTAATCAGCCCGAGAGCGGTGGGATTCGCCTCGTTAACGGGCAGTGTTTATAAGGTGCATATGATGGCGACAGGAATATCGATTCAACGAGGGATCATCGTCGGTGGGCTATTGGCGTGCGCAACGTTGGGCGCACCACAGGTGCAGGCGGCTTTCGGGCAGTGTGTTCCTATTTCGGGGACCCATGGGTTTTCATTCCTTTTTTCCCCGGTTTTAACCGACCCGTCGCAAAACGTGGTGGGGCGGATTATTAAGAATGCTGACGGCGGCAACTGGAATTTGCCCGGTTCTTATCGGGTGAAGTGCGAATGTCAGACGCGTACGGCGTCTTATGTCACCGCCAAAATGCTGCTGAGCGAGCCGGTATTCAGCAGCGGGGGGTTAACGTATTACGCGTTGAATGAATACCTGGGCGTGGCCAGCGAAGTTTTCGTTGCGGGGTATCGCAACGCGTTTATTGCCGCACCGTTCACCAATGAGTCTAACTTTAAGACCGATATGGATGGTGATGACGAATCCTGTGCCAGCACGCCCTACAACAGCGGTGCTCGCGGGCGAATTCATCTGTATTTCCGCCGCCCTTTCGTTGGCGTGACCACAATCCCCAGCACCCGCCTGGTAGACACCTACGTCTCCGTGGTGAGCGGGGTGAAAAGCGATGTGCCGGTCTCCACTATCTCCATGAGCGGCACCGTCACCGTGCCGCAGAGCTGTGAAATCAGTCCGCAAACGGTCACGATCGATTTTGGCGATATCTTGACGTCGAATATTCAAACCAAGGGGGCGATGGCGTCCGGCGTCACGCCAGAAGAGAGAACGCTGACGCTGGCTTGCCGCAATATTTCCGCCGGCGTCAAGGTCAGCCTGTCATTTCGCGGTGAGGCGGACGGCAGCATGCCCGAGGCTCTGAAGACCAGCAATCGCGACATTGGCGTGATGATTAAGGATATGCAGGGCAATGTTATTCGGCCTCAGAGCGGGCGCTTGCCGATCGATAACTTCCAATATCCCAACCAGAGTGGCAGCTCACGGATCAGCGTATATCCGATCAACACCACCGGCCGACCTCCTGCCGTGGGGCAGTTCAATGCAACGGCGACCATTCAGGCAGAAATTCAATAACGGATTTTTCAACGGTAGCACGCCGGGGGCCCGGCGTTAAACGAGAAGGAGCAGATTATGGGGAAGGTTTTTAGCGGTATTGGCTGCAAATTGGCGCTGGCGGGCCTGTTTCTCCTGGCGATGCCGTCGGCGCATGCCGTATCAAAAATAGTGATTACCGGCAACATCAAAGCGGCACCCTGCGAAATCGACGGCGCGAACGGCACGGTTTCGGTCAATCTGGGGGACGATATTTCTGCCGCTGTACTGGCGACCTCCGGTGCCTTTAGCCCGTGGGTGGAGTTCCCTTTGACGCTAAAAAACTGCCCAAGCACCACCACGTCGGTCGTCGCGACCTTCAGCGGAACGGCTGCGGATGAAGGTGCCAGCTTGTACAAAAGCACCGGCAGTTCTCGCCGAGTGCAAATTGAATTGCAAAATAGCCAGGGGGCAAACCTGGGCAATGGCAAGAGTATGGCCCAGTTAGTTAATCGGGCGACGAATGAAGCCAAATTCAATTTGCGGGCGCGGGCATTCAGCGTCAATGGCGGTTCAACGCCCGGTTCGATAGAAGGGGCTCTGCAGGTCACTTTCGTCTATCAGTAGACAAAGGGCTGCCCTAGATGGAAGGTTAACGACAGATTTAAGGTGATGATATGAATATTAATTATCCCTATGGAACAACCTTGGCGGCCGGCAATGCTGCGACGGGGGCCGTGGCTATCATGGAACCTTGCCCCCTCACGGCGTTGGGGATGAGAAACCGATTGATTGAGTCCTGCGGTCTACAGCCCGACAACGTTCGACAGGTGACGAACCTGGTGGCGCTGAGAGCCTTATTCACTCAGCACACGCATCGTTTACTGGTGATGGATTTGTGCGGCAAATCAGAATTGGTATTGGACGGCTTCAGGCTGATTGCCGATGTGCGTGAAAGCTCGCCGGACACCGCGATAATTATTTGTACGGCATTGGATGAGCCCAGGCTGCTGCGGCAACTGATCGCATCCGGCATCCGCGGCCTGATGTTGAAGCAAGAGCCGGCCATTGCGTTGACTCATTGCGTCCAACAGGTCTTGGCGGGCTGCAGCAGTTTCAGCCATCGGGTGCGTCAGCGTCAATTGCATGAGGCGACAGCCGACAAGCCTCTGACGGCGAAGGAACTGGATGTGCTGACCCAGTTGTTTTCCGGCAAAAGCGTGACCAGCGTGGCGTTAACGATGTGCCGTGATATTCGCACCGTCAGCACGCATAAACGCAATGCGATGTTGAAGTTGGGATTTCACAGCGATGGGGAATTGTATCTTCAGGGGAAATGGATGGCTGCGCAAGGTTCGTCTTTTGTTCGCTAGGCAAGCGTGCGATGCCTCTGGGGTAAGCAAGCATAGGAGCAGATTATGCATTCATGGCGTCAGCAGCCGCTGAACATAGCATTAATGGACAGATGCCCATTAACGCTGGAGGGGTTGGCGAGTTTTTTAAAAACGCTGCCAACCCAGGCAAAAGTCGTCGTAAAGGAAACCAGCGTCCGCGCGGTGGCGGATAGCGTGGTCTATCAGCAGGCTGACGTGCTGATTAGCGAGATGGATGGTGAAGATGAAACGGTCGCTCAGGGCAGGGAAACGTTGCTTGCCTTGTGCACGCAGTTGCCCGAATTGCGGGTGATCGTCTATACCCGTTGCCAGAATGCAGAAGAGGTGGGGCGTCTGTTGAACCAGCCCAATATCAGCATCGTAGCCAGAGATGACGCTTTGCCGCTGGTGGCGGAGTTTTTTAATCGCGCGCTGCTTGGGGAACGCGTGTTGAGCCCGCAGATAGGCGCTTTTCTGGCGCCCTCCGTTAGCGGAGAGGAGGCGGCAACGCGAAAGTTGACCCGCTGTGAGAGCGACGTCTTGGCCTTTTTGTTCAACGGAATGAGCCTGCGGCAAATCGCCGAGTTGCAACGGCGCAGCATCAAGACGATCAGCGCGCATAAATGCAGCGCCATGCGTAAACTGCAGGTGAAGAATGACAGCGAACTGTTTTCTCTGCACGGCAATATTGCGCGGCAATTGGGGGGGAAATGGTCAAAAGGCACCTAACCTTTAATGAAACGGTATGGGCTATGATTTATCGGCAGGCTTGCCGTTAAAAGCTTACCCAGCGTGGCCTATCCCTGGCGCTGATGCATGAAAAGCAGCTCGGCGTTAAAATATTGCTGAGTAAGCCGTTGATGACGTGCCGGGCTGCCTCTCCCATCTGAATATTGCATTGCACTCGATGTGTTGTTTAACGGAGGACGGGGCTGCGTAATTATTCTCGTCGTGAGGTTAAATGTTGATCGTGCGGAATCGCTCTACGTTGGTCGCGGTGTAAATCACCGTATTCTGGATATTTTTGTGCCCTAAATAATCCTGAATCAAACGCGTATCGATCCCTTTATCCGCAAGGGCGTAACCGCAGGAATGTCGCAACATGTGAGGATGGACCTGAACGCTAATGCCGGCCATCTCGCCATACATTCTCATCAACCGATAGAGCTGCTGACGTGATATCTGCCCGCCGTGGCGCGACAGGAATAGCCATGGCGCTTCAGCGTCAGGATAGTTCGCCCGTTGGGCCAGCCAGTTTAACAGCGCCTGCCGTTCTCGCGGTTGAATGGGGTGCTGAACGGAAAACCCGTTTTTTAACCGGGATATATGGATCCTATTGGAGGTAAGGTCAATATCCTGAAGGCGCAATGCACGCAGTTCGCTAACCCGCAAGCCGTGAATAAAGCACATTAATAGTAAACAACGATCTCGAATGCTATTTTTTCCTTCATTCACAGCGGCAATCAATTGCTCAATTTCAACCTGACTAAGAAATTTCCTTTTTTTCATTTTCCCTTCCTGCGTCTTAGATGTTGGCGATTTCTATTATGATGTTTTATTAAAGCATTGGAACATAATAGGCGGCAAAGAAAATAAATAATTTCATTTGTGAATGCATGGGTTTTTATTGTTTTATTTTTCAAGTGAATGGCTTTTTGATTCATATATGTTTATTTAATTTATTTCGGGAAGCTATTTAATCAGCGAATATTGAGCGTCCTGTAAGAGCCGTATGGAAATTTTGCCACCGTCAGATGACCACGGGGATACCGCCTCTCTCAGAACGCTGCTTGATAAACTGTGTTGAGAATTCGTCTTGATCTCATTCTCACGCCGCTTACAATGCCTGCCAGATCGCGACTTCAGAGGTTTTTTCATGGAACTGCTACGGGTGGTTTATCACCAGTATCGTTGGCCATTTCTGGCTGTCATGGCGTTGACCATGGCCAGCGCCGGCTTAGGTATCGGTATCATTGCTTTTATCAATCAATACCTGATGGATGCCGGCGGCGATGCCTTGGCCGTGCTGCCGGTGTTTCTCGCCCTGTTGGCATTGTTGATAGCGGTCACCTTGGGTTCGCAATTGGCGCTGACGACATTGGGCCATTACTTCGTCTATCGCCTGCGTGGGCAGTTAGTGAAGCGCATTTTGGATACCGATATTGAACGCCTCGAACAATTGGGCAGCGCCTCATTGTTGGCCAGCCTGTCCAGCGATATCCGCAATATCACCGTCGCCTTCGTGCGCCTGCCTGAACTGGTACAAGGGGTGATTTTAACCCTGGGGGCAGCGGCCTATCTGGGGTGGCTATCGCCGAAAATGCTGGCGGTCACGGCAGTCTGGGTGGCGGTGACCGTCGTGGGCAGCGGCTGCCTGGTATCACGGGTTTATCGTCATATGGCCAGTTTGCGTGAGTCGGAAGAACGTCTCTATCATCGTTATGAATCGGTGATTGACGGCCGCAAGGAACTGACGTTGAACCGCAAGCGGGCGCAGGCGCTGTACGAACAGGCCTATCAGCCCGATGCGCAAGCTTATCGCCACCACATCATTCGCGCCGATACCTTCCATTTGAGCGCGCTCAACTGGTCAAACATCATGATGTTGGGCGCGATTGGGCTGGTGTTCTTTATGGCCAACAGTCTGGGATGGGCGGACTCGGCGGTGGCCGCCACCTATTCACTGACGCTGCTGTTTTTGCGCACGCCATTACTGCAAGCGGTCGGAGCGTTTCCGACGTTGGTCAGCGCCGAAGTGGCCTTTAACAAGCTGAAGACGCTGCGCCTGGCCGAGTATCAACCGGCGTTTCCTGCCGCCGTTGGTCGCCCCTGGCAGACGCTGGAGCTGCGCGACGTGGTTTTTCACTATGCAGATACCGAACAGCAGCCCGGTTTTGCCGTCGGGCCGCTCAATCTGACGCTGCGGCGTGGTGAGCTGGTCTTTCTGATCGGCGGCAACGGCAGCGGCAAGTCAACGCTGGCGATGTTGTTGACCGGGTTGTACCGGCCGGTGAGCGGCCATATCGTTCTGGATGGCGTCGCACAGAGCGCAGCGGATATGCCGGACTACCGGCGGCTGTTTTCGGCGATTTTCACCGATTTTCATCAGTTCGATCGCTTGCAAGGGCCGGAAGGCGGTGAACCCGATGCGGATCTGGTCGCCATCTGGCTCGAGCGGTTGAATATGAAAAGCAAACTGCAGTTTGACGGCACCAGGGTGACCAATCCGCAACTGTCGCAGGGGCAACGCAAACGTCTGGCTTTGCTGCTGGCGGTGGCGGAACAGCGCGATATCTTGCTGTTGGATGAATGGGCCGCGGATCAGGATCCGCAATTTCGGCGCACTTTCTATCGTGAACTATTGCCGGAGCTGCGCGCGATGGGCAAAACGGTGTTTGCCATCAGCCATGACGATCACTATTTCGAACACGCCGATCGGTTGCTTGAGATGCGCTCAGGCCATTTACGTGAGCTGACCGGCAGCGAACGTGAACACGCCAGCCGGGATTCCGTCAGCAGAATCGGTTAACTCACGCCGGCCCGAGCGAGACCAAAACGGGCCGGTGCTTCTCTCCGCATGATCCCAGTACATCGCTTCATTTTCTCCCCCGTCTCCAGCGCTGCCTGTTGCCGATTTGGCTTACGGCCAGTCAAATAATTGATAGTTGAATTATTTACCAGTGGTTTAATTTCGACCTTCCAAGGTATGGCACACTGCACCTTCGTTCGCCTATCAATACAAGTTATCGCCTGCCGATAACAGTGATATCCACGGTGTCGTTCTTACTGAGGCGGTGATGCAGGCCTATGGCTGGCAGCTGTTTTTTAAATTTCCATAGGAAAAAGCCACTTTATTGATCGTTAAAATAGATCAATAATCACGGTTTGAATGGTTTAATCTATTGGTTGAGGGCGCTGTGGTGAGCAAGGATGGATCAGATATCAAACGTAGAGCATGGCTGTGTGTATTTATCGGTAGCGGGCTGTTCTGGCTGTTAACCGCCGCCGTGATTTACTGGTTACTGAGTTAGCAGGTTAAGCAGGAAGGCGATTCGTGAACAAGAAGCAGGCTAAAAACCGTGAGGGCGCTGAGCGTCGCGCACAGTCCAAAATTCCGCCGTCATGGGTGCTGAGCGATGAGCAGCGCGCCTTTATTGAAGACTTATGGCAGGATACCGACTCTGAGCCGCCGCGGCCCCCATCGCGCAGCCGCGTTAGCTGATCACGCGGCTGCGGCCGGCCAGCGCGCCGAACAGCATTTGCAAGACGGTCAGGCACAGCAGGGCGATCAACGGCAAACGCCAACCTGCCGTCAGATCGTGCAGCAGGCCGAATAGGGTGGGCCCCAGCGCCGCCAACAGATAACCGACGGATTGTGCCATACCCGACAGCAGCGTCGCCTGATGATGATGCTGGCTGCGCAATCCAAAGAACGACAGCGCCAGCACCAGCGAACTCCCCGCCCCCAATCCGGCAAACGTCAGCCACACCAGTGAACTGGCGGGTTGCACCAACAATCCCCCGACGCCGATAAAGATCAGCAGCGAGCTGCCCAGCGCTATCGCCCGTTGATCGTGTGCGCGCGGCAAAATCACCACCATGACAAAGTTGGCGACGATGGCCACCACCTGGTAAACGAACAGCTCGAAACCTGCCTGCTGAGCTGAGGTGCCGTAGCTGGCGGCAAAGGCGCTGAACCAGCCGATGATGGTGTAGAAGGCGATCGATTGCAGCCCCATGAACATCGCCACTTGCCAACCCAGCGCGCTGCCCCAGGGAGAGCGATAGCGCTGTGGCTCCGTCGGCTGCGGCGCTTTGGCGGCGGGAGTGGCTGAGCGTCGCAGCTGCGGCAGCCACACCAGCAGCGCCAGCAACGCGGGCAACCCCCAGCACAGTAAGGAGAAGCGCCAGCCGAGGTCGGCCAGGGCAGCCAGCGGCACCGCCAGGCCGGAGGCGATGGCGGCAACCAGCGACATCACCGCCGCATAGGCGGCGATCATCGCGGCGGCGCGATGCGGGAAATCTCTTTTCACCAGCGTCGGCAGCACTACGTTGGCGAAGGCGATGGCGGCGCCGATCAGGATGCTGCCCGGCCATAGCATGGCGTCTTGCGGCAGGGAACGCAGCGCGATGCCGCAGACCAGCAGCGCGAGGGCGAGACCCAGGGTGCGCTCGATGCCGATGCGTTTCGCCAGCGCCGGAGTCAATGGCGAGAGGATGGCGAACAGGATCAGCGGCAGCGAGTTGATCAGGCCGGCGGCGGTGGCGGACAACGCCAGCTGCTGCTGGATCTGTTCCAGCAGAGGGCCGACGCTGGTCAGGGCGGCGCGCAGGTTGGCCGCGATCAGCATAATGCCGATGATCAGCAGAACGGGGCGGTGTAATCGGCGACGCGGGGTCGCGGTGGACGCTGGGGGTGAAGCGGGTTGCGGCATGGGTTCCTCGCACCAGGGCATGCAGTCAATCAGTGCTGCATGGCATGATGCGTTGATTGACGTTAACGCTTACGTACCGACAAATCGACGGTATCCGATCGCAAGTGTAGGGAAGATGGCGCGCGCTGACAAGGGGATGGCCCAGCGGGATGGCGGCGGTTAACCCTCGCCGGCCGCAGGATAATTGCCATTATGTGATCCTGGTCACTGAGTGAACTAAAAGTCAGGGCGCGGGGCGCGCCAGGCGCCGCTTTCGCTTTCCTCGCAGCCCACACCTCGGCGCTCCGGGCTTCTCGCCCATCCTGGCATTTCACTTTTTCTCCCTTCCGCTTTTTTGCTTTTCGATCCGTTTCGATTCGAAAGGTTTTTTGACGGTTTTTTTGCTAAAACCGGGCTGTAAGCCCGATCACAATTTCATTGCTTTCGCTTTGCTGTAATGCCTGCGCAGTAGAGCGAAAGCCATCTTCTCCCCGGCGATGCCGGAAACCTGAGGACCGCAGCTCATGCCAGTGAATACCGCAAAGCGACGTGAACACATTATCGATCTGTTATGCGAGCACGGCAGCGTGCGCGTGGAGCAGCTCAGCAAACAGTTTGCGGTATCCACGGTGACGATCCGCAACGATCTGCGCTTTCTGGAACGAAAAGGGTGTGCGCTGCGCGCTTACGGCGGCGCGATGCTCAATCAGCAATTCGCTTTCGATCGGCCGCTGCGGGACAAGGGGCGGTTGAATCGCGACGTCAAAACGCTGATCGCCAACGCGGCGGCCGGCTATGTGCGCGACGGCGATGCGCTGATCCTCGATTCCGGCTCCACCACCACGCAGATCGTGCCGTTCCTGAAGGGGCGGCGCGATCTGGTGGTGATGACCAATGCGCTGAACATTGCCTACGAGCTTTCGGGAAACGACGGGGTGGAGGTTATGGTGCTGGGGGGCAGCGTGCGCCGCAACTCTTACTCGCTCTACGGTCCGGCCGCCGAGCAGCAATTGCGTCAGTACCGCTTCGACAAGCTGTTTTTGGGCGTCGACGGGTTCGATCTGAGCGCCGGCATTACCACGCCTCACCCCGGTGAGGCGCACCTCAATCGCGTGATGTGCGAGGTGGCGCGCGAGATTATCGCGGTGGCGGATGCCAGCAAATTCGGTCGCAAGAGCTTTTGCATGATTCGCGAAGCCGGACAAATCCATCGGCTGATCACCGACAGCCGTCTTCCGGACGATTACGAGCGGGCGTTAACCGAGCTGGGCGTAGAGGTCATCATCGCCGATCGGTAGCAGGGCGCCTGCATGGGGGCTTCATGCAGCAGTTGTTACAGCTTGTCGAGCAGCACAAGGCCGGTATGCCGGTCGGGATCTTTTCCGTCTGTTCCGCCCATCCCTGGGTTCTGAAGGCCGCGCTGCGGCAGGCCAAAGCGCGCGGCACGCCGGTATTGGTGGAGGCGACGTCCAACCAGGTCAATCAGTTCGGCGGCTATACCGGCCAAACGGCGACCCAGTTCCGCGATGCGCTGTGGCATCTGGCGGATGAGGTTGGCCTCGCGCGCGATCGCGTGTGGCTGGGCGGCGATCACCTGGGGCCCAACGCCTGGCAAGATCGCCCGGCTCAGGAGGCGATGGCGCTGGCGGAAACCTTGATCGACGATTACGTTCGCGCCGGATTTCGCAAGATTCACCTCGATTGTTCCATGTCGTGCGCCGGCGATCCCTCGCCCCTGGGGGATGCCACGGTCGCCGAGCGTGCGGCGCGCTTGTGCGCGGTGGCGGAGCGGGCCTGGATGCAGAGCGGCGGCGAAGCGCCGGTCTATGTGATTGGCACCGAAGTGCCGGTGCCGGGCGGCGCGCAGGAGGCGCTGGCGAGTCTGCAGGTCACCACGCCGCAGGCGGTGGCGCAAACGCTGGAAACGCACCGTATCGCCTGGCAACAGGCCGAGCTGAACGATGCCTGGCAGAGAACCATCGCGCTGGTGGTGCAGCCGGGAGTCGAGTTCGATCACCACCGCGTCGAACGCTATCAGTCGCAGCGCGCCGACGCATTGAGCCATTTCATCGAACGCCAGCCGGGCATGATCTATGAAGCGCACTCCACGGACTATCAGCCGCCGCAGGCCTACCGCCAACTGGTGCGCGATCACTTCGCCATCCTGAAGGTGGGGCCGGCGCTGACCTTCGCGCTGCGCGAAGCGCTGTTCGCCCTCGATCGCATCGAGCGTGAATGGCTGGGGGAGCGCCAGTCGGCGCAGCTGTGCGCCACGCTGGAGCAGGTGATGCGCGAGCAGCCGCAGCAGTGGAGCCGCTATTACCACGGCACGCCGCACCAACAGTACCTCGATCGCCACTACAGCCTGAGCGATCGGGTGCGTTACTACTGGCCGCAGCCGCAGGTGCAGCAGGCGGTCGACGGGCTGCTGGACAACCTGCGCCGCAGCCCGGCGCCGCTGGCGCTGCTCAGCCAGTACCTGCCGGATCAGGCGCGGGCGCTGAACGCCGGCGAATTGAGCGCCGATCCGCAAGAGTGGGTGCTGCATAAAGTGACGCAGGTGCTCGACGATTACCACGCCGCCTGCTACCCGGAGGGCCGCTGACATGCCGAACATTTTAATGACCCGCATCGACAATCGCCTGGTGCACGGCCAGGTGGGCGTGACCTGGACCAACACCCTCGGCGCCAACCTGGTGGTGGTGGCCAACGACGAGGCCGCCGCCGATCCGGTGCAGCAGAACCTGATGGACATGGTGGTGGCGGAAGGGGTGCAGACCCGCTACTTCACGCTGCAGAAAACCATCGACGTGATCCACAAGGCGGCGGATCGGCAGAAGATTTTTCTGGTGTGCAAAACGCCGCAGGATGTGTTGACGCTGGTGCGCGGCGGGGTGCCGATCCGTTTCGTCAACGTCGGCAACATGCACTTCGCCGAGGGGAAGCGGCAGGTGCACAAAACGGTGTCGCTGGACGACGGCGACGTGGCCGCGTTTCGCGCGTTAGCGGCGCTGGGCGTGGAGTGCGAAGTGCGCCGGGTGCCGGATGAGGCGGGCGAGGCTATCGGCAAATTGCTCTTTTGAGCCAGGGGGAAAGCATGTTGACGGATGCGTTATTGATTGCGTTGTTGGCCGGGCTGGCGGGGGTGGACCTGTTCGACGGCCTGACCCACTTCCATCGGCCGGTGGTGATGGGGCCTCTGGTGGGGCTGATCTTGGGCGATGTCTACACCGGCTTGCTGGTGGGCGGTACGCTGGAGCTGGTGTGGATGGGGATGGTGCCGCTGGCGGGCGCCCAACCGCCGAACGTGGTGATCGGCGGGGTGATCGGCACCGCGTTCGCCATTCTGACCAAGGCCGACCCTAAAGTGGCGATCGGCGTGGCGGTGCCATTCTCGATTGCGGTGCAGGGCTGCATCACGCTGCTGTTTACGCTGTTCTCGCCGATGATGCACCGCTGCGATCGCATGGTGAAAGAGCTGAACTGGCGCGGCGTCGAACGGGTGAACTATCTCGGCATCGGCATCCTGTTCATCTTCTATTTCGTGGTGGCGTTCCTGCCGATTTACTTCGGCGCCGATGCGGCCAGCGCCATGGTGCAGAAAGCGCCGGGTTGGCTGCTGGACGGGCTGGCGGTGGCGGGCGGCATGATGCCGGCAATCGGCTTCTCGCTGCTGATGAAGGTGATGATGAAAAAAACCTACGTGGCCTATTTTATCCTCGGCTTTATCTCGGTCACGTTCCTCAAGCTGCCGATCCTGGCGGTGGCGCTGGGCGCCCTGGCGATCGCCCTGATCGATTTCTTCAACACGCAACGCGGCGCGGCAGAGGCGACGGCCCGGCCCGCTCCGCAGGAGGACGCCGAAGATGGCATTTAACGATTCCGACGATCTGCTGGCGCAAAAGGCCGAGCAACGCATGGCGCAGGCGCTGGCCACCAGCCAGGTGGAGCAGGACGACTATCTGGACAGCCAGCCCGCCGAAGCGCTGACGCGCGGCGACATCAACCGCATGGCCTGGCGTTCGCTGCTGCTGCAGGCGTCGTTCAACTATGAACGCATGCAGGCCGGCGGTTGGCTGTACCAGCTGATCCCCGGGCTGCGCAAGATCCACCGCAACCCGCAGGATCTGGCCAACTCGATGAAGATGCACATGGAATTTATCAACGTGCACCCGTTCGACGTCACCTTCCTGTCCGGCCTGGTGCTGGCGATGGAGCAGAACAAGGAGAAGATCTCCACCATTCGCGCGGTGAAAGTGGCGCTGATGGGGCCGCTCGGCGGCATCGGCGACGCGCTGTTTTGGCTGACGCTGCTGCCGATCTGCGCCGGGATAGGCGCTTCGCTGGCATTGGAGGGCAGCCTGTTCGGGCCGATCGTCTTCCTGCTGCTGTTCAACCTGTTCCACTTCGGCCTGCGCTTCGGGCTGGCGCACTACGGATATCAGGCCGGCACCAGCGCGCTGGCGCTGTTGAAGACCCACACCCGGCGCATTTCTCACGCCGCGTCGATCGGCGGCATGACGGTGATCGGCGCGCTGGTGGCCTCGTATGTGCATCTGTCCACGCCGTTGGTGATGCATGCCGGCAAGGCCAGGGTGGCGCTGCAGACAGACGTGTTGGACAAGCTGATGCCCAACCTGTTGCCGCTGTGCTTCACGCTGCTCATTTTCTTCCTGATGAAGCGCGGTTTCTCGCCGGTGAAGCTGATTGGCGTCACCGTAGCGATCGGCGTGGCGGGCAAATTTATCGGCATTTTGTGAGGAGCGGGCTATGCCAGGCATTGTGATTACCGGCCACGGCGGCTTCGCCACCGGGCTGTTGCAGGCGGTGGAGCAGGTGGTGGGGCCGCAGCGGCACTGCGCGGCGGTCGATTTCCCCGAACAGATGAGCACCGCGCAGCTCAACGACGCCTTGCGCTCGGCGCTGGCGGCGGTGGCGCAGCCGGACGGCGTGGTGTTTCTCACCGACATGCTCGGCGGCTCGCCGTTTCGCAGCGCCTGCGAACTGGCGGATGCGCAGGGCGATTGCGAAGTGCTGACCGGCGTCAACATGCAGCTGGCGGCGGAAATGATGCTGGAGCGCGACGGGTTGAGCCTGGATGAGTTTCGCGAGGTGGCGCTGGCGTGCGGCAAACGCGGCCTGACCAGCCTGTGGCATGAGCGCCGCCGGGTGAAATGCGAAGACGTGCCGGCCGACGGCATCTGAACGAACGCCGGGCGCCGCCGCGCCCGGCTCTGCGGGTTATGCCGGCAGCGGGCTTAGCATCAGGCGCGCCGGTTGATCTTCGCTGCGGCTGAAGCGCCAGCAGGTCTGGTGGTACTTCGCCACGCTGTTGCGGTGCGCCACGCTGATCAGCGTCACGTCCGGCAGTTCATCCACCAGCAGGCAGTACATCAACTGTTCGGTTTCGTCGTCCAGCGCGCTGGTGGCCTCGTCGAGGAACAGGATGTTCGGGCGAATCAACAGGGCACGGGCGAACGCCAGCCGCTGTTGCTCGCCCGGCGACAGGCGATGGCTCCAGTTGGCGGAGGTATCCAGCCAACGCAGCAGGTGCTTCAGGCGGCAGTTTTCCAGCACTCGCATCAGCTGCGGATCGCTGTATTCCGACGCCAGGCTCGGGTAGCTCAACGCTTCGCGCAGCGTGCCGATCGGAATGTAGCTGCGCTGCGGCAGGAACAACGTGTTGGCATTGGCCGCTACCCCAATGGCGCCCGCGCCGTAAGGCCAGATACCGGCGATGGCCCGCAGCAGCGTCGACTTGCCGCAGCCGGAAGGGCCGACGATCAGCAGGCGATCGCCGCGTTGCAGCGTCATCTCGGCGCCGGCCAGCAGCGGCTGGCCGTCGGGCAAGTGCAGGCTGAGGTTGCTCAGCGTCAACGGATGGGCGGTCTCTTCCCGCAGCTGAATGCCGCGCGGCTGATGATGCACCTGATCGACGGCGGCGTTGAAGCCGGCCAGACGGTTGACGCAGGCTTTCCAGGTCGCCAAATCGTTAAATGCGTCGATGAACCACGACAGCGCACCCTGTACCTGGCCGAAGGCCGAGGCGATCTGCATCAGGCCGCCCATCTGAATGGCGCCGGAGAAGTAGCGCGGCGCCGCCACCAGCAGGGGAAATACAATGGCGAACTGGCCGTAGAAGTTGGTGGCGATGTTCAGCCGCCGGGTGATGCGCATAATCGCCCACCAGTTGCTGCGAATGGTGTCAAAACGATCGCCCAGCTGCTGCGCCTCGCGCGGTTCGCCGTGGTACAGCGCGATGGCGTCGTTGTTTTCGCGGATGCGGATCAGGCCGAAACGGAAGTTTGCCTCATACCGTTCCTGGTTGAAGCCCAGCATGACCAGAGGTTTGCCGACCCACCAGATCAGCAGCGATCCCAGCACCGCATACAGCAGCGCGAACCACACCATATAACCGGGCAAGGTGATGGCATGCTGGCCGAGCGCGAAGGTCATTGGCCCGCTGACGTGCCATAGGATGTCGATAAAGGAAAACAGCGTCACCAGGCTGGAGAGCAGCCCGAGCGACAGCGACAGGGTATATTGGGTCAAGACGTTGAGATCTTCGGCGATACGCTGATCGGGATTATCGACGATCTGCTGCTGCTCGGCGTGGTAATACGCCTGGTGCGCCAGCCACTTTGCCATGAACTTTTCCGTCATCCAGCGCCGCCAGCGCATCTGCAGCCCCTGAGTCAGGTAGATCTTGTAGACCGCCAGCACGATGAAGATCAGCGCCAGATAGGTAAAACGCCACAGCTGCGCCTTGAATACCGGGTAGTTTTTGTTCTGCAGCGCATCGTAGAACACTTGGTTCCACTGGTTGATCTGCACGCTGATATAGACCAGGCCGAGCGACAGGACGACGATGGCGATCAGCATCATCCAGGCGCGCCATCGCTCCTCCGACACCCAAAAGGGTTTGATCAGCTGCCAAACGGCGTGTTTCTGCAAGGGGGTTGCGTTCATAACGGCTCGATAATTGCGGTATTTCGTTCAGCATGGGCTGCGGGCCGGTAACAAACAAACCGCGACTGTAAGCAGTTTTAACTCCGCTAACCGTTTGAAATAAGGCGGCTGAATCGACAGCGGCACGCCGACGGGCGCAATTGCGGCATACACTCCACCGCCGGGCGGTTATACTGGCGCCGAATTTTTGCAGAAAGGATAAACGATGAAGGCTTGGTTTCCCCTGTTGCTGACCTGCGGCGTCTTCGCCGGCGCCCGGGCCTGGGCGCACATTGACGAGCCGGACATCGCCGCCGACTGCCAAAAGGTGGCGAGCTACGCCGAACTGGGAAAAAAGGCCTATCAGCGGCAGGATTACGCCAAAGCTGCCGACATCTTTCGCGATCAGGCGGCCTGGAGCGAGTTTTGCGGCCTGAGCGAGCAGGCCATCGCCACGGCCTACAACAACGTGGCGCTGTCGCTGATGCGCGCCGGGGAATTGCTCAAGGCACAGGCCTACCTGGCGCTGGCGCCGCACGATGACAAATCGCAGCACAACATGAGCCTGTTGCGCCAACGCCTGGCGCAGCGGCCGCAGCCGCAGGGGCCGGGCGGCGTGTATTGGCAATACGCCGGGCGCGGCGTGTGGAGCGAAGTGGCGGTGAAGCCGCAGGGCGAGCGCTGGCTGATCGATTTTTCCGGCTACGCCATGCCGCAGATGGGGCTGTATTACGGGCCGAACATGGGTGACTTCACCGCCGAGCTGCCAATTGAGCACGGCAAAGCGGTCTACCATCAGCATGACTCGGAAAGCGCGCAGGTCTGCGACGTCACGCTGGAATTTGGCGAGCAAGCGCTGGAGATGCACACGCGCGGGGATTGCGGGTTCGGTCACAACGTGCGGGCGGAAGGGCGGTTCGTGCGGGTCGAATGACCCGCCCCGGCAGCCGGGGCGGGAAAGGTTGGTTACGCCAGCGCGGCGGCGCCCAGCAGGTTTTTCCAGGCTTCCACGTTACCCAGATAGTTGCCGGCCGGCAGCAGATGCAGACGGCCTTCACTGTCCTGCAGCGCAAAGGTCGGGAAGCCCTGGCCTTGCACTTTGGCCAGCAGCGCCCGGCTTTCCGCGATGTGCTGCGCGGTTGGCGCGCCGGTGTTGAAACGCATTTCGGCGATAAACGCCGCCGAAGGCAACCCCAGCTCTTTCGCCAACGCTTCCAGCACCGGCGTATCGGCGATGCGCCGGCCTTCTTGATAGTGCGCCTGCTGAATGCGGTGCAGCATGTCCAGCCCGCGGCCCGCCAGCTTTTCCGCCGCCAGGATGGCGGTGATCGGCGGCTCGGAATCCATCACCGCCGTGGTGTCGCGCAGCAGGCCGTTGAAATAGGCTTCGCCAAAAGGCTGGCCCGTCATCTCGGCGATGCGTTTGTCGTGCGGAATGACGTAGTTGCGCCATTCGTCGGTGATTTGGCGACGGTTGTTGCCGGTCATCATGCCGCCGGCGTGCGGCACAACCTTCAGCCCAGGGAGGTTCTGAGCCGCTTTCACCAGTGGCGCGGCGCCGTAACACCAGCCGCACAGCGGATCGAAAATGTAATGCAGAGTGGTTTCGGTCATCTTTACTCCTCGCCTGGCGCGCGGCAGCTCACCGCGGCGCCAGGGCTGGTTCAATCACGCACGGGCGCTTATTGCGGCCACTTCATCTCGCCTTTCAGCACTTTCGCGCTCAGTTCCAGGCTCGACTCATCTTTCAGCGTCGGGTAGTGCTTTTTCATCGCCTCAATCAGCGCGGCGGAATCCTTGGCCTTCGGCAGCTCGGCTTCCAGCGTGGTCAGGTATTTCTGGGTAAAGTGCACCGATGCCAGCGTTTGCGCTGCGCCCGGCAGGAAGTGGCCCGGCACCACGACCTGCGGCTTCAGCGCTTCGATGTTTTTCAGCGTCTGCTGCCAGTGCTGGCGCGATTCCACGCTCTGGTTGTCGGCGATCCACGGATGGATATTGTCACCGGCGACCGCGACACCGCCTACTACCGCTTTCAGCGCCGGGATCCACACGAAGGTGCGATCGGGGGTCGGGCCGTTCAGGCCTTTCACTTCCACTTTCTGGCCGTCGATGGTGAAGCTGTCGCCCTGCAGCGGCTGCGGCACGATCACGGTTTTCGGCGCGTTGTCTTTCAGGATCGGGCCCCAATAGGCGACTTTGCCGTCTTTGGTGGCGTTGATGTCCTTGATGGTGCCTGGCGAAGCGATGATTTTCGCCTCCGGGAAGGCCGCTTTAATCACGTCCAGACCGAAATAGAAATCCGGGTCTGAGTGGCTGATATAAACGGTGGTCAGTTTCTTGCCGGTCGCCTTGATCTTTTTCACCAGCGCTTCAGCGTCGTTACGCTGGAACTGAGCGTCGATCAGCGCCACTTCGTGTTTGCCGCTGATGATTTCGGAAGACACCGGGAACACGCTTTTCTCGCCCGGGTTATACACTTCCATGGTCAGGGTGTCGGCCGCGGTGGCGTAGGTGCTGAGGGTGGCGACGCCGGTGAAGGCCAGAGTTAACAGTGATTTCTTAAACATGGGCAGAGGTCCTTAGGTATCGGTTAATGTTGTAATGATGTTAGGTTGCATAAAGCGATAGAAAAACCGGATAATAAGCAATTATTCGTTGCATAAATCGGACTAATCATGGATCGCATTACCGCCGCAGAGGTTTTTGTCACCATCGTCGATCGCGGCAGCATGATCGCCGCTGCGGAAACGCTGGAGATGTCGCGCGCGATGGTGACGCGCTACCTGGCGCAGATGGAGCAATGGGCCGGGGCGCGTTTACTGCACCGTACTACCCGTAAGCTTAGTCTGACCGACGCCGGTGAGCGTACTCTGGAGCGCTGCCGGCAAATGCTGGCGCTGGCGGGGGAGATCGACCTGGTGGAGGAAGGGCAGAGCGACGAGTTGCGCGGCCTGCTGCGCATCACCTGTTCGCAGTCGCTCGGGCAAACGGCGCTGGTGGGGGCGGTCGCTCAGTATCTGAAGCGCCACCCGCAGGTGGCGGTCGATCTGCAGATGAACAATCGGGCGGTGAACCTGGTGGAAGAGCGCATCGATCTGGCGCTGCGCATCACCAACGAGCTGGATCCCAACCTGATCGCCCGCCCGCTGTCCACCTGCGCATCGGTGGTGTGCGCCGCGCCCGCTTATCTGGCGGCGCACGGCACCCCACGCCAGCCGCAGGATTTGGCGTTGCACAACTGCCTGACTTATTCCTATTTCGGCAAAAGCCTGTGGCATTTTGACGCGCAGGGGGTGAAATCGGCGGTGGCGGTCAGCGGCAACCTGAGCGCCAACGAGTCGGTGGTGCTGATGGCCGGCACGGTGCAGGGCGCGGGCATTTCCATGCAGCCCTATTATTCGGCGGCGCCGCTGCTGGCCAGCGGCGAACTGGTCGAACTGTTGCCGGATTACCGGCCACAGTCGATGGGCATCTACGGCATCTACACCTCGCGCCGCCAGATGCCCGCCACCTTGCGCACCATGCTGGACTTTCTGGTGGAATGGTTCGCCACCGATCCGCAGTGGCAGGCGACGCTGCGCTGATGCTGCGGCAATATTCCCCCGCCGCTTTCAGCGCCTGACGGCGGCGGCCAGCCGGGCGACAAAGGTGGCGGCCTGCTGATGAAGGTGGTCGATAAAGGCCGTCACCAGCGCCGACGAGGGGCGGTGTAGCGGCCGAATCAGGCTGACGGTGAACGGCACGTCGATGCTGAACGGCCGCACGTGCACGCCGTTGCCGGCATAGTCG
This sequence comes from Serratia sp. CY27727, assembly GCF_052169275.1. NCBI lineage: Bacteria > Pseudomonadati > Pseudomonadota > Gammaproteobacteria > Enterobacterales > Yersiniaceae > Serratia > Serratia sp. CY27727. The sequence goes on from NZ_JBJNLB010000008.1 coordinate 122,881, forward strand.
AGCGCCGTCAGCGGGTTGACGATCGACACCCCCACGCCGGCCCTCACCATGGCGCATACCGACGCCGCGCTGTGCGTTTCCATCACCATGCGGCGCTCGACGCCCTGCTCGCCGAACAGCGTATCCAACAGGTGGCGATAGCTGTCGGTGCTCGACAGGCTGATAAAGTTCTGCCCGGCGAAGTCCTGCGGCGTCAGCCGATCTTTCAGCAGCAGCGGGTGGCCCGTCGGCAGCACGCACACTTCGTTCAACGTCATCAGCGTCACCCGCTCGGTGCCCGCCGGCGTCAGGGTGGTTTCCGTCAGCCCGAGATCGTGGCGCTGGGCCGACAGCCACTCTTCCAGCAGCGGCGACTCTTGCGGGATAACGCTGAAGCTGACTTCCGGGTAACGTTCGATAAAGGGCCGGCACACCGCCGGCAGCAGCGATTGGGAAAATACCGGCAGGCACACGATCGACAGCTGCGCCTGCTGAAACTGGCGGATGCCGGCGGCGGCGTTGACGATGCGATCGAGGCCGTAATAGGAGCGCTGCACCTCTTCGAACAACCGTAGGCCCTGCACGGTAGGGGACAAGCGCCCGCGCACCCGATCGAACAGCTGCAGCCGGATCAGCTTCTCAAAGCGCGCCAGCTCGCGGCTGACGGTCGGTTGCGAGGTCTGCAGCAGGGCCGCCGCCTCGGTCAGGTTGCCGGTGGTCATCACCGCCCGAAAGATTTCGATCTGCCGCAAAGAGATGCTGTGCATGGCGAGGCCGCTCGGTTAAGGGGAAAGCCATATCATAAATGAATAGATTGCGGCTAAATAGATATTTTCCACCCGATTCAGCGTGCGGCACTATGGCGTTATCTGCCGTCATTTTCGAATTGGGAATATCGCCATGCCACGCCCGTTGCACGACACCTCCACCGCGTTGAACGCCGCTAACCTGCTGGCCTTGCCGCAGCGCTTCGGCTGCCCGGTTTGGGCCTATGATGAGGACATCATCAGCCAGCGCATCGCTCAGCTGCGCCATTTCGACACTATCCGTTTCGCACAGAAGGCCTGTTCGAACATTCATATTTTGCGCTTGATGCGCGAGCAGGGCGTGAAGGTGGATTCGGTGTCGCTGGGCGAGATCGAGCGGGCGCTGCAGGCCGGTTTTCAGCCGGGCGGCGAACCGAGCGAAATCGTGTTTACCGCGGACGTGTTGGATCATGCCACGCTGGCGCGCGTCAGCGAATTGAAGATCCCGGTTAACGCCGGTTCCATCGACATGCTGGATCAGCTCGGCCAGGTTTCCGCAGGGCACCCGGTGTGGCTGCGCATTAACCCGGGTTTTGGCCACGGCCACAGCCAGAAAACCAACACCGGCGGCGAGAACAGCAAGCACGGTATCTGGTATGCCGATCTGCCGCAGGCGGTGGAGAAAATTCGCCGCTACGGCCTGAGACTGATCGGCGTGCATATGCACATCGGTTCCGGCGTCGATTACCAGCATCTGGAGCGCGTCTGCGATGCGATGGTGCAGCAGGTGATCGATCTCGGTCATGATATCAGCGCCATTTCCGCCGGCGGTGGCCTGTCTATCCCGTACCAGTACGGCGAAGAGGCGATCGATACCGAACACTATTTCGGGTTGTGGAACCGGGCGCGTGAACGCATCGCCGCGCATCTGGGGCATCCGGTGCAGTTGGAGATCGAACCGGGGCGTTTCCTGATGGCGGAAGCGGGCGTCTTGGTGGCCGAGGTGCGGGCGGTAAAAGACATGGGCAGCCGCCACTTCGTGCTGGTGGACGCCGGTTTTAACGATCTGATGCGCCCGGCAATGTACGGCAGCTATCACCATATTTCGCTGTTGCCGGCCGATGGGCGCGACACCTCGCGGCAAGCGCTGCGCGAGACGGTAATTGCCGGGCCGCTGTGCGAATCCGGCGACGTGTTCACCCAGCAGGCGGGCGGCGGCGTAGAAACCCGCGAACTGCCGCCGGTGCAGATCGGCGATTATCTGGTGTTCCACGACACCGGCGCCTACGGCGCATCGATGTCCTCCAACTACAACAGCCGCCCGCTGTTGCCCGAAGTGCTGTTCGAAAACGGCGAACCGCGGCTGATCCGCCGCCGCCAGACCATCGAAGAGCTGATCGCGCTGGAGCTTATCTGATAAACGGGCGGGCGCCTTGCGCTCGCTTCACAGCGTCATGCGGCGGTGTTGGCCATTGGGCAATTGCACATCCAGCGACAGCGTGCCGCCCATCGCCTCGATATAGCGTTTGAGCGACGACAGCTTTATTTCGCTGCCGCGCTTTTCCAAATTGGCGACGGAGGGTTGGCTGATGCCGAGCCGCTTCGCCAATTCAACCTGAGAGACCGCCAGCTCTTCCCTCAGCATCGCCAGCCGCAGCTCGAAAATTTCCTGGTCCGCTTTTTGCCTGGCGGCGGCAACGACGGCGGGATCGAGTTTATCGATCAGTTGGGATAAAGGTTTGGCCATCTGCACTACCTCCGGGTTGCCAGATAATGTGAAAACTCCATGGCGGCGATGGGCAACATGCGCTGGTAAAAGCGTTTGTCGCCGGTTTTATCGCCACCGCACAGCAATACTGCTTGCCGCTGTGGGTCAAAGGCGAAAAACACCCTGAAAGGGCGCCCGCGGTGTTGAACGCGCAGCTCCTTCAACTGCCGGACCGCGTCGGAAAAATACAGCGTATCGGCATGCGGCCGCGTCAACTGCGGGCCGAACGTCTGTAATTTGAAGATCGCCGCCAGGATGCTTGTTTGCTGGGCGTTGTTCAGCGCTAAAAACCAGTCGTCGAACCGTTCGACGGTCACCACTTGCCACATGATGCGCTCCGAATATAGCGTTTATGCTATATAGTGTAAAGATTATTGTGCCAACAATATGCACGAACGCTGGGAGCGGAAAAAATCCAAAAGCGGGAAATGCGGCGGGCTGCGCAATATGAACGCACGGGTGATGGCTCACCCATGCGGCGGCGCGAATTACGGCTGTTCGTGCGCGTTGTTGAGGGTGGCAACCGAGTGGCGGCGCACCAGCGTCGGGCTGAACATGTTGGTGATTTCCGGCAGCGGTTGACGATTGGCCAAGGCCAGGGCCAGTTCCGCCGCCTGGGTCGCCATCGCCACGATCGGGTAGCGAACGGTGGTCAGGCGCGGCCGCAGGTAGCGCGAAATCAGCACGTCGTCGAAACCGATCAGCGAAATTTGCCCCGGTACGTCGACGCTGTTGTCGCTCAGCACCGAAAGCGCGCCGGCGGCCATCGGATCGTTGTAGCAGGTAACGGCGGAGAACGAGCGGCCGCGGCCGAGCAATTCGGTCATCGCCTGTTCGCCGCCGATCTCGTCCGGTTCGCCGTAGGCGATCAGCTTTTCATCCACCGCAATGCCGTGCTCCTGCAGAGCGTCGAGATAGCCTTGCAGGCGATCGGTGGCGTCGGAAATCTGGTGGGTGGAGCAGATGATGGCGATGCGCTGATGCCCTTGCTGGATCAGATGACGGGTCGCCAGCCAGGCGCCGTAGCGATCGTCGAGCGCCACGCAGCGCGTTTCAAAACCCGGCAGCGTGCGGTTGATCAGCACCATGCCCGGGATCTGCTGCATCCAGCCGCCAAGTTCCCGATCGCTCAGACTTTTGGCGTGCACCACCAGCGCCTCGCAGCGATGTCGCACCAGCTGTTCAATCGCCTGACGCTCTTTTTCGGCGTCGTGGTAACCGTTGCCAATCAGCAGAAAATTGTGGGTGGCGTAGGCCACCTGCTCGACCGCTTTGACCATCGCCCCGAAGAAGGGGTCGGAAACGTCGGAGACGATCAGGCCCAGCGTTTCGGTGGACTGCTGCGCCAGCGCCCGTGCGTTGGCATTGGGGTGATACTGCAGCTGTTCCATGGCGGCCAGCACCGCGGTGCGCGACCCTTCGCTGGCCTTGGGAGAATTGTTTATCACGCGGGATACCGTGGCCACGGAAACACCCGCCAGCCTGGCAACATCCTTTATCGTAGCCATATCAGTCAACACATCCTGGGTAATCGCTTACATCCCCCAGTTTTGCGGAAAAAAACCGGGGCTGCAAGCGGTGTTGTGCGCAACTTGTGGCGGCCGTTGCAGAATCTTTTCGCGGCTGCGCGCATAACCGTCGGCCGCCGAACGATAGCGCAATTTGTACGTTGGCACTGGCGACGGGCTGAGGTAACGTCTGTGCATTCCGATTTGCGCCGAGAACGCCATGTCCATTAAACGCTATCCGCAGCTCGCCCATTGGGGCGCCTATACCGCCGTAGTTGAAGACGGCCGGCTTATCCGCTGTGAACCCTTCGCCGACGATCCCGACCCTTCGCCGTTGCTCGATTCCATCGTACCGATGGTTTACTCCGACAAACGTATCCGCAAGCCGGCGGTGCGCCGCTCGTGGCTGCAAAAGCGCGAGGGCAGCGACCGCACGCTGCGCGGCAGGGAAGATTTCGTCGAAGTGGACTGGGAACTGGCGCTCGATTTGGTGGCGCAGGAGAATCGCCGGGTGCGCGATCGCTACGGCGCCTCCGGGCTGTTTACCGGCTCTTATGGCTGGTCGTCGGCCGGGCGCTTGCATCATGCGCGCTCGCTGGTGCGACGGTTCTATTTCAGCGGCGGCGGCGGGGTCGATCAGCAGGGCAACTACAGCTGGGGCGCGGCGCAGTTTTTCCTGCCGTATGTGATCGGCACTTTCTCGCCGTTGACCGGGCGCGTCACCAGTTGGCCAAGCGTGGTGGAGCATTGCGAGCTGTTTGTGGCGTTTGGCGGGCTGGCGCTGAAAAATGCCCAGGTCTCTTCCGGCGGTGCGGCGGAGCATGCGCTCAAACCCTGGCTGCAAAAGCTGGCGCACAAGGGCACGCCGGTTGTCAACATCAGCCCGATGCGCGACGACTGCCCCGGGTTCGTCAACGCGGAGTGGATCCCGATCCGGCCGAATACCGACGTGGCGCTGATGCTGGCGCTGGCTTACGAAATTCAACGGCTGGGCGCGCAGGACGAAGCCTTCCTGCACAGCCACTGCGTGGGCTATCAACAGTTGGCGGATTACCTGAACGGCGTGAGCGACGGCGTGGCGAAAACGCCTGCCTGGGCCAGCGCCATTACCGGCATTCCGGCGGCGCGCATCGCTCTGCTGGCGCGGCAGCTGATCGGCGTGCGCAGTTTTATCACCTGTTCCTACTCCGTACAGCGCGCGCACCGCGGCGAGCAACCCTATTGGATGATGATCGCGCTGTCGTCGATGTTGGGCCAGGTGGGCCTGCCGGGCGGCGGCTTCTCGTTCGGCCACGGCTCGATGAACGGCGTCGGCAACCCGCGCGTGGACACCCCCGCGCCGACCATGCCGGTAGGGGAAAACCCGGCCGGGCTGGCGATCCCGGTGGCGCGCATCTGCGACATGCTGCTGCACCCCGGCGAAACCTATCAATTTTGCGGCGAGACGCGGCAGTATCCGGATATCCACCTGGTGCACTGGGCCGGCGGCAACCCGTTCCATCACCATCAGCAGTTGAATCGGCTGGTGGAGGGCTGGCAGAAGCCGGATACGGTGATCGTACAAGATATCTGGTGGACGGCTGCGGCCAAAATGGCGGATATCGTGTTGCCGGTCACCAGTTCGCTGGAGCGCAACGACATCGGCGGCTCCTCGCGCGATCGCTACGTGCTGGCGATGCATCAGGCGATTGCGCCGCAGCATCAGGCGCGCAACGATTTCGATATCTTCGCCGATCTGGCGGAGCGCTTGGGCTATCGCGAGCGCTTTACCGAAAACCGCGGCGAGCGGGCCTGGATCGAAGATATCTATCGGCAATGCGGCGCGGCGCAGCGGCGCGCCGGCGTCGCCTGGCCCGAGTTTGAGGATTTTTGGCGCCGGGGCTATGTCGAACTGCCCGCGCCGGCCAAGGAGTTCGTGTTTTTTGACGCGTTCCGCGCCGATCCGCAGGCTAACCCGCTGCAGACGCCCAGCGGCAAGATCGAACTGTTCAGCGAGCGGATCGCCGGTTATCGCTACGAGGATTTCGCTCCGCATCCGCAGTGGCGGCCGCCGATCGAGTGGCTGGGGGCGCCGCAGGCCAAAACCTGGCCGCTGCATCTGATCTCCATTCAACCGAGCGATCGTCTGCACAGCCAGATGGATCCGGCACCGCTGGCGCAGGGCAATAAGACCGCCGGGCGCGAAACCCTGTATATGCATCCGGAGGACGCGGCGCAGCGCGGCGTGGCGGACGGCGCCGAAGTGCTGGTCAGCAATGCGCGCGGCAGCTGTTTGGCGGGGGCCTCCCTCACCGACGGCGTGACGCGCGGCGTGGTGCTGATGGCGACCGGCGCCTGGTTCGAGCCGGGTTACGACGCGCAGCGTCGGCCGGTCGAGCAGGCGGGCAACCCGAACGTGCTGACGCTGGATATCGGCACCTCGTCGCTGACGCAGGGGCCGAACGCCATGAGTTGCCTGGTGGAGGTCAGCGCGCGATGAGTGAAGGTTTCACGTCGGGATAACCGGCTCGCCGTCGCGGCTGTATTTATTTTTTCGCCGCTGCGGGAAGGTTTAAGTTTCATTGAGTTATTACAGCAGATCGCGGGAAATTTACAGCTGGTTGCATTTGGAGCAGAACTCTTGCGATTCGCCGGTAGTTTCCTGCACGCCATCTCTCTAGAGTAGGTGATCCCAGAGGTATTGATTGGTGAGAAATCAGCATACTCTGTATGTTGAAGCCATTTTCAATTGCACCAACCTACGCGGATGCGTAGGTTTTTTTTTGCCTGCCATATAGTATTCTTTTCCCTACAACGATTTACGCCTCCATGGCCAAGGGAGAAGGGCATGATCTTTTCACTGCTGCGCGCGCTGTTTCGCCTGCTGTTTCGGGTACGGGTCGAAGGGGACGTTCAGCACTTCGAGCGGCAAAAACTGCTGATTACGCCGAACCACGTCTCTTTCCTCGACGGCGTGTTGCTGGCGCTGTTCCTGCCGATTAAACCGGTGTTTGCGGTTTACGCCAGCATCGGCGAGAGCTGGTTTATGCGCTGGCTGCGGCCCTACATTGATTTCGTCTCGCTCGATCCCACCAAGCCGATGGCCATCAAGCAACTGGTGCGCATGGTCGAGCAGGGGCGGCCGATCGTGGTGTTCCCTGAAGGGCGCATCACCGTGACCGGCGCGCTGATGAAAATCTACGACGGCGCGGCGTTTATCGCTGCCAAATCGGGCGCCACCGTGGTGCCGGTGCGGATCGACGGCCCCGAGTTCAGCCCGTTCGGCCGCATGGCCGGGGTATTCAAGATCCGCTGGTTCCCGCAAATCAGCATCCGCATCTTGCCACCGACCACGCTACCGATGCCGGAAGCGCCGCGCGCGCGTGAACGCCGGGCGCTGGCGGGCGATCGGCTGATGCAGATCATGATGCGGGCGCGAATGGATACGCGCGAACCGCAGACGCTGTTCCATGCCTTGCTGGCGGCGCAGCACCGCTACGGGCGCCGCAAGCCCTGTATCGAAGACATCGCTTTCAAAGAAGACAGTTACCAGACGCTGATCAAGAAATCGCTGGGCGTCAGCCGCATTCTGCAGCGCTTTACCGCTGAAGGGGAACACGTCGGGCTGCTGTTGCCGAACGCCACCATCACCGCGGCGGCGATCTTCGGCGCTTCGCTGCGTAACCGCATTCCGGCGATGCTCAACTACACCGCTGGCGCCAACGGCCTGAACAGCGCGATGCTCGCCGCCGGCATCAAGACCATCATCACCTCGCGCCAGTTTCTGGAGAAGGGCAAGCTGACCCACCTGCCGGAGCAGGTGACGCAGGCCAACTGGGTGTATCTGGAAGATCTGAAAGACACCGTTACGCTGGCGGACAAGCTGTGGATTTTGCGGCACTTGCTGCAGCCGCAGCGCGCGGCGTTGCCGCAACGCCCGGAGGACGCGGCGCTGATCCTGTTCACTTCCGGTTCCGAAGGCCACCCCAAGGGCGTGGTGCATTCGCATGCCAGCCTGCTGGCTAACGTAGAACAAATTCGCACCATCGCCGACTTCACGCCGCGCGACCGTTTCATGTCGTCGCTGCCGCTGTTCCACTCGTTCGGCCTGACGGTGGGGCTGCTTACGCCGCTGATCACCGGCAGCCGCATTTTCCTCTACCCCAGCCCGCTGCACTATCGCGTGGTGCCGGAGCTGGTGTATGACCGCAACTGCACGGTGTTGTTCGGCACGGCGACCTTCCTCAACAACTATGCGCGCTTCGCGCATCCGTATGATTTCGCCCGCCTGCGCTACGTGGTGGCCGGCGCGGAGAAACTGGCGGACAGCACCAAACAGATCTACCAGGACAAATACGGCATCCGCATTCTGGAAGGCTATGGCGTGACCGAGTGCGCGCCGGTGGTGTCCATTAACGTGCCGTTGGCGACCAAGGTGGGCACCGTCGGCCGCATCATGCCGCAGATGGAGGCGCGCCTGATTGCGGTGCCGGGCATCGATAACGGCGGTCGCCTGCAGCTGAAGGGGCCGAACATCATGAAAGGCTATCTGCGGGTTGAGCGCCCCGGCGAGCTGGAACCGCCGGCGGCGGAAGATGCGAACGGCGTGCTGCAGCCGGGCTGGTACGACACCGGCGATATCGTCAGCCTGGATGAGCAAGGCTATTGCACCATTCGCGGCCGCGTGAAACGCTTCGCCAAGCTGGCGGGCGAGATGGTGTCGCTGGAGAGCGTCGAATTGCTGGCGCAACGGCTGTCGCCGGAAAAAATGCATGCCGCCACGGCCAAAGGTGACAGCAGCAAAGGCGAGGCGCTGGTGCTGTTCACCACCGATCCCGCCATCACTCGTGAAGCATTGCTGCGGGTGGCGCGTGAGCTGGGCAGCCCGGAGCTGGCGGTGCCGCGCGATATTCGCCTGTTGAAAACGCTGCCGGTGCTCGGCAGCGGCAAACCCGATTTCGTCACCCTGCGTCATATGGCTGAACAGCCGGAGAGTGCCCGATGAATCCTTCGACCGAGTCCCCTTTGCTGTCACGCGGCATGATCGCCGTCATCAGCGCGCAGTTCCTCTCGGCGTTCGGCGACAATGCGTTGCTGTTCGCCACGCTGGCGTTGATCAAGCAGCAGCTGTATCCGGACTGGAGCCAGCCAATTCTGCAGATGGCCTTCGTCGCCACCTACATCATCCTGGCGCCGTTCGTCGGCCAGGTGGCCGACAGCTTTGCCAAAGGGCGGGTGATGATGTTCGCCAACGCCTTAAAATTGGCGGGGGCGTTGGTGATCTGTTTTGGGGGAAACCCGTTCCTCGGCTACAGCCTGGTCGGGGTGGGAGCCGCCGCGTATTCGCCGGCCAAATACGGCATTCTGGGCGAGATCACCAGCGGCGAGAAGCTGGTCAAGGCTAACGGCCTGATGGAGGCCTCGACTATCGCCGCCATTCTGACCGGTTCGGTGGCCGGTGGCATTCTGGCGGACTGGCATGTGGTGGCGGCGCTGGCGGTCTGCGCCTTGGTTTACGCGGGGGCGGTGGTCGCCAACCTGTATATTCCGCGCCTCGCGGCGGCGCGCCCTGGGGCTTCCTGGCGCCCGCGGGCCATGACGAACAGCTTCTTTACCGCTTGCGTCACGTTATGGCGCGATGGGCAGACGCGTTTTTCCTTGATCGGCACCAGCCTGTTCTGGGGGGCCGGCGTGACGCTGCGTTTTCTGCTGGTGCTGTGGGTGCCGGTAGCGCTCGGCATCGCCGATAACGCCACGCCGACGCTGCTGAACGCCATGGTAGCCGTCGGTATCGTGGTGGGGGCCGGCGCCGCCGCGCGCTTTGTCACGCTGAAGACGGTGAAGCGCTGCATGCCGGCCGGGATCCTGATCGGCGTTGCGGTCGCGGTATTCGCGCTGCAAACCACCATGCTCAATGCCTATGTCTTGTTGGCGATCATCGGCATGCTGGGGGGCTTCTTCGTGGTGCCGCTCAATGCGTTGCTGCAGGAGCGGGGCAAGCATTCGGTCGGCGCCGGCAATGCTATCGCGGTTCAAAACCTGGGTGAAAACGCCGCCATGTTGCTGATGCTGGCGCTGTATTCGCTGGTGGTGAAGCTGGGCGTGCCGGTGGTGGGCGTCGGCGTAGGGTTTGGCGTGGTGTTTGCGCTGGCGATTAGCGCGCTGTGGTGGTCGCAGCGGCGGTGAAACGGGGCGCAGCCAGGCTGCGCCCTTGCTGTATTAAGGCGCCGGAATGGTAAACCGGGTATGGATTTCTTCGAGCGCCTGCAGCACGTCTTCATCCAATACCACATCGAGGCTGTCGATGTTGATTTTCAACTGATCCACCGTGGTGGCGCCCAGCAGGGTGCTGGCGACGAACGGCTGTTGACGCACGAAGGCCAACGCCATCTGCGAAGGATCCAGCCCGTGTTTTTTTGCCAGCGCCACGTACTCGGCGATCGCCAGCTGGGTTTGCTGACCTGAATAACGGTTGAAGCGGGTGAACAGCGTATTGCGCGCACCGGCCGGTTTTGCGCCATTGAGGTATTTACCGCTCAGGGTACCGAACGCCAGGCTGGAATAGGCCAGCAGTTCCACCCCTTCGTGCTGGCTGATCTCGGCCAGGCCAATCTCAAAGCTGCGGTTCAGCAGGCTGTACGGGTTTTGAATCGACACGATGCGCGGCAGCTCGTGTTTCTCCGCCAGTTGCAGGTAGCGCATCACGCCCCAGGGCGTTTCATTGGAAACCCCGATATAGCGGATCTTGCCGGCGCGCACCTGCTCGGTCAGCGCCTCCAGCGTTTCCAGCAGCGTGACCGTGGCTTTGTCGTCGGTGTATTGATAGTTGAGTTTGCCAAAACAGTTGGTGGCGCGCTGCGGCCAGTGCAATTGGTAGAGATCGAGATAATCGGTATTCAGCCGCTTGAGGCTGGCGTCCAGCGCGGCGCGGATGTTTTTGCGATCGAGCGCCTGCTGCGGGCGAATGCTGCTGTCGGTGCCGCGCACCGGGCCCGAGACTTTGCTGGCCAGGACGATTTTTTCGCGATTGCCGCGCGCCTTGAGCCAGCTGCCGATATAGCTTTCGGTCAGGCCCTGGGTTTCCGGACGGGGCGGCACCGGGTACAGTTCGGCGGTGTCTATCAGGTTGACGCCTGCGGCCAATGCATAGTCCAGTTGCGCATGGGCGTCGGCTTCGCTGTTCTGTTCGCCAAAGGTCATGGTGCCCAGTCCCAGCACGCTCACTTCTAAAGAACTGTGGGGAATACGGTGGTATTGCATTAACGGCCTTCCTTTCTTGTTAGCGCTTACGGGCCGCGCGGCCCGGTGAAACAGGAGCCCAATGTCAGAAGACGGCGCAGAGTCCGTCGGGCGGCGATGTCGCCTTTCCTGACTATAACCAAGCGGTGAAGATGGGGGAAGCGGATTCCGTGCGGACGCGAATGGGGGCTACCGCGTTTGAACGGGCGATAGCCGGCGAGCGGTGATTAACGTTCGATAACCTGAGAAACTTGATCGCCGTTGATCTGGCGCTGGTTGCCTTTCTCGTCTTTATAGCTGATGAGGCCGGTATCTTCATCGATCTCCGGTTTGCCTTGCGTCAGGATCATGTTGCCGTCTTTGGTCGCCATCACGTAGTCGCTGGAACAACCCGCCAGGCCAGCCACCATCACCAGCGCAGACACTGCCATTACCCACTTTTTCATCCTGCGGATCCTCGATTATGCAGAAAATAATGTTCTTTCAAGATTAGCAAACTCTCGGCGAAGCGCGTCTCAGATAAGTCTTTATCTGATAAGAAAAAGTGAAATGAGAGGTCAACGAAGTGATGAAAGCCGCCAATGGCGGCTTTCATATAGATAGCGTTATTCCGGCGCGCGATTTTTTTTGCTGCGCATCAGATTGAGCGCTTCTACCGACATCGAGAAGAACATGGCGAAGTAGATGTAGCCTTTCGGCACGTGCACCTGGAAGCTTTCCAGCATCAGCGTGAAGCCCACCAGGATCAGGAACGCCAGCGCCAGCATTTTCACCGACGGATGGCGGTTGACGAATTCGCCGATCGGTCGGGCAGCGAACATCATCACGCCGACGGCGATCACCACTGCCGCCATCATGATGAACAGATGGTCGGAAAGGCCCACGGCGGTAATCACCGAATCCAGGCTGAAGATAATATCCAACAGCATGATCTGCACGATCGCGCCGAAGAAGCTGTGCACCTTGGTGTGGTGCTCTTCTTCCGACCCTTCGATGGTTTCGTGGATCTCTTTGCTGGCTTTCCAGATCAGGAACAGCCCGCCCAGCAGCAGGATCAGATCGCGAGCGGATACGCTGTGCTCCATCACGGTAAACAGCGGATGGGTCAGGCGAATCACCCAGGCGATGGAAGCCAGCAGCGCCAGGCGCATAAGCATGGCAGCGGCCAGCCCGATCCGGCGAGCTTTGTTCTGTTGCGCTTTGGGCAGCTTGGCCACCACCAGCGACAGAAAAATGATGTTATCAATACCCAGTACGATCTCAAGAATGGTTAGCGTGCCTAACGCTAACCAGGCATTGGGATCCATAATCCATTCGAACATTGCTCGACACACCTTATTAATACTTAATAAATGCAAAGCGTGAATTATACGCGTTTATCATGGCGCTGATAGGGGCAGCTAAACCAGAGTTAAACGAAATCGCTTAGATTGAGAAATGTCTTGCCAGCAGCGCGCCGGTAAAACTCTTTTTCAGATAGAAGCCGCGCGGCAGCGTCATGATCGGTTGCCCTTGTTCGCCGATGGCTTCGGTGAGCGCCTTGCTGTTAGCCGCTTTGGGGCGCAGCTGCAGCACTTCGCCGTGGCGTGCGGTGATGCGCTCTACGTGGCCGAGCACGATCAGATCCATCAATTCTTCCCAGTCGCGGCGCAGCATTTCGTCTTCTGCCGCGCTTGGGCTCCACAGCAGCGGCGAACCGACGCGGCGTTCGGCCAGCGGGATCTGGCGTTCGCCTTCTACCGGTATCCACAACACGCGCGCCAGCTTGTAGCGAACGTGGCTGTTGGCCCAGGTGACGCCGCTGTTGCCGGTGAGCGGAGCGACGCAGACAAAAGTGGTTTCCAGCGGTTTGCCGGCGGCGTCGACAGGAATGGTTTTCAGCTCGATGCCCAGCTCGGGAAAGTCCTGCTCCGGTTTGCTGCCGGCCATGGCGCCGAGATACAGCTCCAGCAGCATGCCTACCCAACCTTTATCGCGTTTCAGATCCTTGGGGATCGGCAGCTGCGCGCGAGCGGCCAGTTCGCCAAAGCTGGCGCCGGCCAGCGCCTGAGCGCGCTCGAACAGCTGCCGTTCATTTTCCGGCGGGGGCGGCAAAGGGGATAAAAACGCCATAAATCAAGCCTGTCTAATTTGGTTGAAAAATGTACTGCAATTATGCACGGTGAGCGATAACCGCCATCGCTTGGGGAAAAGAATAATAGTAGCATGATTTTACATGACTTTTTTCCTTTCTTGGCGTGGTGGACAATGCACTGGCGGGGCTTGTTCACCTGAAGCCACCGACAATAAACAGGATCTTACACCTATTTATCCACAGATTTTTGGGATAACCCAAATTTTTGCCGATCACTGGTTCAATTTACAGCCTTGACTCGGGCGGTTTTTTACGAATTTGTCCGTTTTGTGCGTAACTTGCCCGGATAATCTGTGGATAAAAACGACGTTGGTGGATCTTTCGCCAGGGTAAGATCCTTACCGTGCACAGATCACATTTTTGCCCTGTATATAACGATGCGTTAATACATAATTGTATGTTTTTAAAATAAATATTCGTTTTTAGTGTTGAGGGGGGATTTTAGGGGTTAAGAGTTTTACCGGCTTATTCCTCGAGTTCTGCACACACCTATCCACAGAAAAAGTGAATAAAACCGGTCTGAAAGGCTAGGGTATGTTCATAACTTTGCCTATATCTGTGAGTTATCCCAATGTTATTCGGCCCGCAGCGCCGTAAAGCAGTGGTTTACCGCCTGTAGCTTGTGTGAAACAATCAGGACATCTATGCGAATTTAAGCTTATCGAGGTAGTCCGGTGATCGATGATGATGGCTACCGCCCGAATGTTGGTATCGTAATCTGTAATCGTCAGGGGCAGGTCTTATGGGCCCGCCGTTACGGTCAGCACTCCTGGCAGTTTCCCCAAGGTGGGATTAACCCTGGCGAAACTGCGGAGCAGGCGATGTACCGTGAGCTGTTCGAAGAAGTGGGGCTGAGTAAAAAGGATGTGCGCATCCTGGCTTCGACCCGCAACTGGTTGCGCTATAAATTGCCGAAACGTTTGGTGCGTTGGGACACAAAGCCGGTTTGTATCGGCCAAAAGCAAAAATGGTTTTTGTTGCAGCTACTGTGCAATGACGCTGATATCAATATGCAGCGCAGCAGCACGCCGGAGTTCGACGGTTGGCGCTGGGTGAGCTTCTGGTATCCGGTACGCCAGGTGGTGTCGTTCAAACGCGACGTCTACCGCCGGGTGATGAAAGAATTCGCCGTGACCGTGATGCCGATGCAAGAGCAGGCGGCGCCGCGGCAGGCTCCTGCTTATCGCCGAAAGAGAGGTTAAGTTAAGCCGACTATGCTCACGCGCTTGCGAGAAATTGTAGAGAAGGTGGCTGCGGCGGCCAGTCTGACGGATGCGCTGGATCTGCTGGTCAATGAAACCTGTCTGGCGATGGACACCGAAGTGTGTTCCATCTATTTGGCGGACAACGATCGCCGCTGCTACTACCTGATGGCCACGCGCGGGCTGAAAAAGCCGCGCGGGCGCACTATCGCATTGGCGTTTGACGAGGGCGTCGTCGGGTTGGTCGGCCGCAGAGCCGAGCCTATCAACCTGGCCGATGCCCAAAGCCACCCCAGTTTCAAATACGTCCCGCAGGTGAAAGAGGATCGTTTCCGATCCTTCCTCGGGGTGCCGATCATTCATCGGCGCCAGCTGCTGGGTGTGTTGGTGGTGCAGCAGCGCGAGCTGCGCCAGTTCGACGAAAGCGAAGAGTCTTTCATGGTCACCCTGGCCACGCAGATGGCCGGGATCCTGTCACAGTCGCAGCTCAACGCCATTTTCGGCCAGTATCGCCAAACGCGCGTGCGCGCGCTGGCGGCCTCGCCTGGCGTGGCGGTGGCGGAAGGGTGGCAGGACAGCAGCCAGCCTTCGCTCGATCAGGTTTACCGCGCTTCGACGCTGGACACCGCCAGCGAGCGCGAGCGCCTGACGCTGGCGCTGGAAGAGGCCGGCGCGGAGTTTCGCCGCTTCAGCAAGCGTTTTGCCGCCAGCTCGCAAAAAGAGAGCGCGGCGATCTTCGATCTTTACTCTCACCTGTTAAACGACGCCCGTCTCAAGCGCGAACTGTTCGCCGAAATCGACAACGGTTCGGTGGCGGAGTGGGCGGTGAAACAGGTGATAGAGACTTTTGCCGAGCAGTTCGCCAAACTGCAGGACACCTACATGCGCGAGCGCGGCAGCGATCTGCGCGCGCTGGGCCAGCGTCTGCTGTTCCACCTCGACGACACCACTCAGGGCGCTACCCAGTGGCCGGCGCGTTTTGTGCTGGTGGCGGATGAGCTGACCGCGACATTGCTGGCCGAAGTGCCGCAGGATCGCCTGGTCGGCGTGGTGGTGCGCGACGGTGCCGCCAACTCGCATGCGGCGATTCTGGTGCGGGCGATGGGGGTGCCGACGGTGATGGGCGCCGACATCCAGCCTTCTCTGCTCAGCCAGCGGCTGCTGATCGTCGACGGTTATCGCGGTGAACTGCTGGTCGATCCTGAACCGGTGCTGGTGCAGGAATATCAACGGCTGATCAGCGAAGAGCTGGAACTGAGCAAGCTGGCGGAAGACGACGTCGAGCAGCCGGCGCAGTTGAAAAGCGGCGAGCGCATTCAGGTGATGCTGAATGCCGGCCTCAGCCCGGAACATGAACAGCTGTTGGGCGGCCGGGTAGATGGCGTGGGGTTATACCGCACCGAAATCCCGTTCATGTTGCAAAGCGGCTTCCCCTCCGAAGAGGAACAGGTCGCGCAGTACCAGGGCATGCTGCAGCTTTACCCGAGCAAGCCGGTTACGCTGCGCACTCTGGATATCGGCGCCGACAAGCAACTGCCTTATATGCCGATCAGCGAAGAGAACCCCTGCCTGGGCTGGCGCGGCATCCGCATCACCCTGGATCAGCCGGAGATCTTTTTGATTCAGGTGCGCGCGATGCTGCGCGCCAACGCCGGCACCGGCAATCTGGGTATTTTGTTGCCGATGATCACCAGCCTGGAAGAGGTCGACGAGGCCAAACGCCTGATTGACCGCGCCGGGCGCGAGGTGGAAGAGGTGCTCGGCTATGCG
The DNA here is from genome assembly GCF_052169275.1 of Serratia sp. CY27727. Taxonomy (NCBI): domain Bacteria; kingdom Pseudomonadati; phylum Pseudomonadota; class Gammaproteobacteria; order Enterobacterales; family Yersiniaceae; genus Serratia; species Serratia sp. CY27727. The sequence goes on from NZ_JBJNLB010000008.1 coordinate 139,206, forward strand.
ATCCCGAAACCGAAAATCGGCGTGATGCTGGAAGTGCCGTCGATGATTTTCCTGATCCCGCATCTGGCCGGGCGCGTTGATTTCATCTCGGTCGGCACCAATGATTTGACCCAGTACCTGTTGGCGGTAGATCGCAACAATACCCGGGTCGCCTCGCTGTATGACAGTTTGCATCCTGCGATGCTGCAGGTGCTGAAATTGATCGCCGAGCAGGGGAACGCGGCCGGGTTGCAGCTTAGCCTGTGCGGTGAACTGGCCGGCGATCCCATGGGCGCGCTGTTGCTGGTGGGCATGGGCTATCGCAATCTGAGCATGAACGGCCGCAGCGTGGCGCGCATCAAATACCTGCTGCGGCATATCGACCTTGCCGACGCCGAAATGTTGGCGCAGCGGGTGTTGAACACCCAGATGACCACCGAAGTGCGCCATTTGGTGGCGGCGTTTATGGAGCGACGCGGCATGGGCGGATTGATCCGCGGGGGCCGGTAGCCGCCGCGCGTTGTGATTTTTTTACAGAACTTTTCCCGGCCTGCCGGACCGGACCGCGCTAAGCCTATGTTATGATGCGCAACCTCAGTGCGGCGCAGGCTCGTCGCCTTGCACACCGCAGCGGCCAATGCTGCTGCTTGCAAGACGCGGGACAATCTCCGCCGCCGCTTGGCACCTGCCGCCCCCGCATGGGGAAAAATAACAGACATGTTGTGGTGATAGATGAGCAATAGCTATCTGGCGTTTCCTAAATTTGATCCGGTCATTTTCTCCATTGGCCCGGTTTCTCTGCATTGGTACGGCCTGATGTACCTGGTCGGCTTCGTTTTTGCCATGTGGCTGGCGGTGCGCCGCGCCAACAAGCCGGGCAGCGGCTGGACCAAAGACGAAGTTGAAAACCTGCTCTACGCCGGTTTCCTGGGCGTATTCGTCGGCGGCCGCGTAGGCTATGTGCTGTTCTATAACCTGCCGCTGTTCCTGGATAACCCGCTCTATCTGTTCAAGGTCTGGGATGGCGGCATGTCGTTCCACGGCGGCTTGATGGGGGTGATTCTGGTGATGTTCTGGTTCGCTCGCCGCACCAAACGCACCTTCTTCCAGGTTTCCGATTTTATCGCGCCATTGATCCCATTCGGCCTGGGCGCCGGCCGCCTCGGCAACTTCATCAACGGTGAACTGTGGGGCCGCGTGACCACCGATACCCCTTGGGCGATGCTGTTCCCAAGTTCGCGCAGCGAAGACGTGGCCCTCGCCGCCACCGATCCTTCTTTGCTGCCGTTATTGAATCAGTACGGCGTACTGCCGCGCCACCCGTCGCAGCTGTATGAACTGCTGCTGGAAGGCGTGGTGCTGTTTATCATTCTGAACCTGTTTATTCGCAAGCCGCGGCCGATGGGCGCCGTCTCGGGCCTGTTCCTGATCGGTTATGGCGCATTCCGCATCATCGTTGAAGCGTTCCGCCAGCCGGATGCCCAGCTCGGCCTGTTCGACGGCGTGATCAGCATGGGGCAGATCCTGTCCATCCCGATGGTGGTGGCCGGTATTATTATGATGATTTGGGCGTACCGTCGTCGCCCGCAGCAACAAATGTCGTGAGGGACAAATGAAACAGTATCTGGATTTGATGAACAAGGTGCTCACCGAGGGCACCCCTAAAGCCGACCGTACCGGCACTGGCACGCTGTCGATTTTCGGCCATCAGATGCGTTTCAACTTGCAGGAAGGTTTCCCGTTGGTGACCACCAAGAAATGTCATCTTCGTTCGATCATTCATGAGCTGTTGTGGTTCCTGAACGGCGATACTAACATCGCCTACCTGCGTGACAACAAAGTCACCATTTGGGACGAGTGGGCCGATGAAAACGGCGATCTCGGCCCGGTGTACGGCAAACAGTGGCGCGCCTGGGGCGCGGCGGACGGCCGTCAGATCGATCAGCTGAGCAACGTGCTCCAACAGCTGAAGCAGGATCCGGATTCGCGCCGCATCATCGTTTCCGCCTGGAACGTCGGCGAGCTGGATCAGATGGCGTTGGCGCCGTGCCACGCGTTCTTCCAGTTCTACGTCGCGGACGGCAAGCTCTCTTGCCAGCTGTACCAGCGTTCCTGCGACGTGTTCCTCGGCCTGCCGTTCAACATCGCCAGCTACGCGCTGCTGGTGCATATGATGGCGCAGCAGTGCGATCTGGAAGTGGGCGATTTCGTCTGGACCGGCGGCGATACCCACCTGTACAGCAACCACATGGAACAGACTCAGCTGCAGCTGACGCGTGAACCGCGTCCGTTGCCGAAACTGGTGATCAAACGCAAGCCGGCTTCGCTGTTCGATTACCGTTTCGAAGACTTCGAGATCGAAGGTTACGATCCGCATCCGGCCATCAAGGCGCCGGTCGCGATCTAACCTTAACCGCATCACACCAGGGGTGCAGCGATTGCGCCCCTTTTTTTATCCGCATTGCGCACCGCGCCGCATTTTTTTGCCCTCCTCTGCCGTCGTAAATAAAACATTGCGCAGCTTGCCGCAGCGATTACGCATGCGGCTTTACCGCGTTGTGGCGATCCTTACACTGGCGGCATGAAAGACAATACTCTCTCGAACATCGATGATCGCCAGCGTGGCATGACGCTGATTGAGCTGTTGGCGGCGATAATGATCGCCGGCATGCTCACCGGCTGGGGCGTCGGGCAATGGCGTTATCATCAGCAAGCGCTGCGGCTGGAACACACGGCTCAGCAGCTGCTGGCGTTTTTGCTGCGATTGCAGGCGGACGCCAACTGGCGTAACCGCGCGACGCTGCTGTGGTTCAAGAACGGCACGCCCTGGTGTCTGGGCGGTGGCGTGCCGCCGACGGATTGCGCTTCCGCCGAAGGCGCCGTTTTCTCGCCGTCTTATCACGACGTCGCTTTGAGTGGCTACACCGGCAAAGAGATTGGGTTTTACGGTTTGCGCAATACTGCGCAGGCGGGGCACATCCTTCTCAGCAACGACGCAGGCAGCCTGCGGCTGGTGCTGTCCGCCCGTGGGCGGCTGCGTTTGTGCAGCGAAGGGCAGCGGGTCAGGGGCATTGCGCTATGTTGACTTTAGAACGCGGTTTTACCTTGCCGGAGGTGATGTTGGCGTTGGTCTTCGGCAGCGTGATCGCGCTCGGCGCGGCGAAAACCTATCCGTTGTTGCGCCAGCAAAGCGTGGTCGTCAGCCAGCACTTTCGGCTGGAGTCAACGCTGCGGCAACTGGCGTTCGGCATTGAGAAAGATCTGCGCCGCGCCGGTTTTTGCGCCGGGCAGTGCGCCGGCCGTCCGTTGCTGATCGGTCAGGCATCGGGAGAAGCGGCGGGCAGCTGCGTTATCGTTGCCTACGACATCGCTCGCAGCGGGCAATGGCTCGCTTCGGGCGAGAATGCGGGCTATTTCGGTTATCGGCTGCGCAATGGCGGCTTGGAAGGGCAGCGCGGCGTGAGCCAATGCGATGGCGGTGGCTGGGAGCGGTTGCTCGATCATGACGAAGTGCGCATTGAGCGGTTTCATGTGGCGATCGAGCGGGGCGATCACGGCGCGACCTTGGCTCGCCTGACGCTGGCGGGGCGCTCCGCCAGCGATACGCGTATCAGGCGCAGCCTGAGTGCGAGCGTCGAAATGGCGGCGCTGCCATGAATTGGCGAACCCAGCGGGGCGGTAGCACTCTGGCGGCGGTGATGTTGCTGTTGGCGCTGGGGCTGATGTTGCTTAACGCTCAGCATCGGCAGTTGGATAACGCGCTGTTACTGGCCGCCGATCAGCAGCGTTACCTTCAGGCTTATAATCAGGCCGCTTCGGCGCTGAGTTGGGGCATGAGCCAGCGCTGGCCACGCGCCGAGCTGAGTGCGGCGGCCTGGTTATGCAGGCAGCGCGCGGAACTGACGGCCTGCGCCCGGCTGTCTGCCAGAGCGGGCGTTGTGACGATACGCGGCCTTGGTGAGATGCGCGGCGGTGAACCGCTTTGGCTGTATCAGTGGGGCACCTTTAACGGCGCAGAGACCGCTGGCAAGGTGCAAGCTCAGCCGGGCGGTCGGCTGGATTTTTGCCCAGAGAAAAGGCTGACCGACTGTGACGGCTAACGCTCGGGCAGGGCGGCTATCCCGCAACGGCTTCAGCCTGCCGGAAGTGTTGGTGGCGGCCTTGCTGTTCTCGGTGTCGCTGCTTGGCTTGTTACAGTATCATCAGGTGCTGTTGCAGTCGTTTCAGCGCCAGTGGCACTACCGGCAAGCCTGGGCGCTGGCGCATCAGCAGTTAGAAGCGTTCGCCGTCACCGGGCGGCTCGAGGCCGAATCGCCGCCGGAAGGTTGGCGACGCGAGACGGCGCTTGACGATGCGGAGAGTGATTGCCGCCGATTGACGGTTAGAGTCCAAACGCCGCAGCGGCAGTGGGCGACGCTGAGTCGCTGGTATTGCACCCGCTTTTAAGCCGGTATGTCTTTTGTTTTAAAGGAGCCTTGATGTTCACGGTTTATCATTCCAATCAGCTGGATTTGTTGAAAACGCTGACCAGCGCGCTGATAGCCAGAGATCCGTTGGCCGATCCTTTTCAACCGGAAGTGGTGCTGGTGCAGAGCCCTGGTATGGCGCAATGGCTGCAGATGCAGTTGGCGGAACAGTTCGGCATCGCCGCCAATATTGCGTTTCCGCTGCCGGCGACCTTTATTTGGGACATGTTCACCCGGGTGTTGCCGGATATCCCGAAAGAGAGCGCCTTCAGCAAGGACGCCATGACCTGGAAGCTGATGTGGTTGCTGCCGGAGATGCTGACTCAGCCGGCGTTTGCGCCACTGCAGCACTATCTGACCGATGACGGTGACAAGCGCAAGATTCACCAGTTGGCCGGCCGGGTCGCCGACCTGTTCGACCAATATTTGGTTTATCGCCCGCAGTGGCTGGAGAGCTGGCAGCGCGGTGAGCGCATCGACGGCCTGGCGGAGGCTCAGCAATGGCAGGCGCCGCTCTGGGCGCGGCTGGTGGAGTACACGCGCGAGCTGGGGCAGCCGGAATGGCACCGCGCCAATCTGTACAGCCGATTTATCCACGCGCTGGAGCAGGCAAAAACCTGCCCGCCCGGTTTGCCGCCGCGGGTGTTTATCTGCGGTATCTCGGCGTTGCCGCCGGTCTATCTGGAGGCGCTGCAGGCGCTGGGTCGGCATATCGATATCCACCTGATGTTCACCAACCCCTGTCGCTACTATTGGGGCGATATTCAGGATTACGCTTTCTTGGCCCGCTTGCAGAGCCGCAAGCGCCGTCACTACCATCAGGCACGCGAGCACGGGCTGTTCCGCCAGCCGGATGACGCGGCGCGCCTGTTTGACGCCGAAGGCCAGCAGCAGCTCAGCAACCCGCTGCTGGCCTCTTGGGGCAAGCTGGGGCGCGATCACCTCTATCTGCTGTCGCAGATGGAAGGTGCGCAAGAGGTTGACGCCTTTGTCGATATCCCGGCCGATACCATGCTGCACGCCGTTCAGCGCGACATGCTGGAGCTGGAAGACCATGCGGTGATCGGTATTACCACGGAAACGCTGGAAAGCAGCTTCAGCAAACGTCCGCTGGATGAGAACGACCGTTCCCTCAGCCTGCATGCCTGCCACAGCCCGCAGCGGGAAGTGGAGGTGCTGCACGATCAACTGCTGACCATGCTGGCGCAGGATCCGTCGTTGACGCCGCGCGACATCATCGTGATGGTGGCGGATATCGACAGCTACACGCCTTATATTCAGGCAGTGTTCGGCAATGCCCCTGCCGAGCGCTACCTGCCGTTCGCCATTTCCGACCGTAAAGCGCGCCAGGCGCATCCTGCGCTGCAGGCGTTCATTTCACTGCTCGATCTGCCGCAAAGCCGTTTTACCTCGGAACAGGTGCTGGCGCTGCTTGAGGTGCCGGCCCTGGCCGCCCGTTTCGCCATTGGCGAAGAGGGGCTGCGCCTGCTGCGCCATTGGGTCGGTGAATCCGGCGTGCGCTGGGGCCTGGACGACGATAACGTGCGCGAACTGGATCTGCCCGCTACCGGCCAACATACCTGGCGCTTTGGCATCACGCGCATGTTGCTTGGCTACGCGATGGACAGCAATGCCGGCGATTGGCAGGGCATTTTGCCTTACGACGAATCGAGCGGATTGGTCGCCGAACTGGCGGGGCAGCTGGCAGACCTGCTGGCGCAGCTCAGCCACTGGCGGCAAATCTTGAGCGAAGCGCGCCCGCTCGAGGCGTGGCTGCCGCTCTGCCGGCAACTGCTGGATGCTTTCTTCGCTGCGGACAGCGACACCGAGGTGGTGCTGGCGCTGATCGAACAGCAGTGGCAGCAGGCCATCAATTTTGGCCTGGCGGCGCGCTATCCCGATGAGGTGCCGTTGACCATTCTGCGGGACGATCTGGCGGCGCGTCTCGATCAGGAGCGCATCAGCCAGCGCTTCCTCGCCGGGCAAATCAACTTCTGTACGCTGATGCCGATGCGTTCTATTCCGTTCAAGGTGGTGTGCCTGCTGGGCATGAATGACGGCGTGTATCCGCGCACGCTGCCGCCGCTGGGTTTCGATCTGATGGCGCAGCAGGTCAAACGCGGCGACCGCAGCCGGCGCGATGACGACCGTTATCTGTTCCTGGAAGCGATTTTGTCCGCGCAACAGCGGCTGTATATCAGCTTCATCGGCCGTTCCATTCAGGACAACAGCCCGCGCTACCCTTCGGTACTGGTCACCGAGCTGCTGGAGTACCTGGAACAAAGCTATTGCCTGCCGGGAGATGAAGAGCTTAGCGCAGACGACAGCGCCCGGCGGGTTGGTGAGCACTTGCTGAAGTGGCACGCGCGCATGCCGTTCGCCGCCGAGAACTTCTTGCCGGGCTCGGAGGAGCAAAGCTATGCCGCCGAGTGGCTGCCTGCCGCCGATGGGCGCGGTGCGGCGCATCCGGCGTTCAACCAGCCGCTGCCCGCCGAAGCGCTGCAGCAAATATCGCTGGATGAACTGCTGCGGTTTTACCGCCATCCGATTCGCGCGTTTTTCCAACTGCGGCTGGGCGTCAGTTTTATCCTGGAAGAGACCGAGCTGCCGGACGAAGAGCCCTTCACGCTGGATAACCTCAGCCGCTACCAGTTCAACAGCCAGCTGCTGAATACGCTGATCGACGGTGACGATCCCGAACGGCTGTTCCAGCGGGTGCGCGCCGCCGGCGGCTTGCCCTATGGCGCCTTCGGCGAAATTTATTGGCAAAAGCAGCAGGAAGAGATGAGCGAACTGGCCGAGCAGGTGCGTGCGGAACGCGCAGAGAGCCATAGCCTGGAGTTGGATATCGATATCGCCGGCGTGCGCCTCAGCGGCTGGCTGCATCAGGTGCAGGATGACGGCCTGTTGCGCTGGCGGCCCGCGACGCTGTCGGCGGTGGATGGCATATTGCTGTGGCTGGAGCACCTGGTGTACTGCTGCGCCGGCGGCACCGGCGAGAGCCGCATGTATGGCCGCAAGAACTCCGCCTGGCGCTTTGCCGCGCTGGCGCCTGAAGAGGCACAGGCGCAGCTGGCGGAACTGCTGACGGGCTATCAGCGCGGTCTGAGTCAGCCGCTGCTGTTGCTGAACAAGAGCGGCTGGGCGTGGCTGAGTCAGTGTTATCTACCGGAAACGCAGCAAATCGACTGGGAGGAAGACGCGCAAATCAAGGCGCGCGCCAAATTGCTGCAAGCCTGGCAGGGCGATCAGCGCATTCCCGGAGAAGGGGAAGATCCCTACGTGCAGCGAGTGTTCCGCCAAATGGATAATGAATACTTAGCGCAAATACTGGCCGAAACAGAACGTTATCTGCTGCCGGTGGCGCGGTATAACCTGGGATAACAATCCCCCGGTGGTGCTGTGCGGCGGGAGGTGGTAAAAATAACGAAGGTTATATTCAACCATTGGGGTAATTCCCGGTCTTACATAACGTACAGGAATATACCCGCCGAGTTCGGGTCGCCATATTGGCGAAGAATCCGGTGAGTACAGATTTGGTTATGTGGTTTTGATGAACGTCGCCACCGTCAGGGAGTGGGCGCAGCGACGTCAGAATAGGGGTTTATTTTGGATATGCGCAGACAGTTGGCCCGTATCACCGGGCTGGTATTATTGGCTATGTGTTGGGCGCCGTTGAGTTGGGCCGCGCAAGGATGGCAACCGCTGGCGGAGAAGATCAACAAAAGCGAACACGATCCGCGTCAGTATGAGGCGATCAAATTGACTAACGGCATGACGGTGTTGCTGGTGTCAGATGCCCAGGCGCCGAAATCGCTGGCGGCGCTGGCATTGCCGGTCGGCTCGCTTGAAGATCCGAACAGCCAACTGGGTTTGGCGCACTATCTGGAACATATGGTGCTGATGGGCTCCAAGCGCTATCCAGAGCCGGAAAACCTGTCCGAGTTCCTGAAAAAGCATGGCGGCAGCCACAACGCCAGCACGGCTTCTTATCGCACCGCCTTCTATCTGGAAGTGGAAAATGACGCGCTGGAGCCGGCGGTCGATCGCATGGCCGACGCCATTGCCGAGCCGCTGCTGGATCCGGGCAATGCCGACCGTGAGCGCAACGCGGTTAACGCCGAGTTGACGATGGCGCGTTCGCGCGACGGTATGCGTATGGCGCAGGTGGGCGCGGAAACCCTTAACCCGGCGCACCCGAGCGCGCGCTTCTCCGGCGGCAATCTCGATACGCTGAAAGACAAGCCGGACAGCAAGCTGCACGATGAGCTGACCGGCTTCTATAAGCGCTACTATTCCGCCAATTTGATGATGGGCGTTTTGTACGGCAATCAGCCGCTGCCGCAGCTGGCTGATATTGCGGCGAAAACCTTTGGCCGCGTGCCGAATCACGACGCCACCGTGCCGCCGATCACCGTGCCGGCCGTGACGCCGGAACAGCAGGGCATCATCATTCACTATGTGCCGGCACAGCCGCGCAAACAGTTGAAGGTCGAGTTTCGCATCGATAACAACAGCGCCGCGTTTCGCAGCAAAACCGATACCTACATCAGCTACCTGATCGGCAACCGCAGCAAGAACACCCTGTCTGACTGGTTGCAGAAGCAGGGGCTGGCGGACGCCATCAATGCCGGCGCCGATCCGATGGTGGATCGCAACGGCGGCGTCTTCGCCATCAGCGTTTCACTGACCGACAAAGGCCTGGCCAAGCGCGACGAGGTCGTCGCCGCCATTTTCAACTACCTGAAAATGCTGCGCAGCGAAGGCATCAAGCAAAGTTACTTCGACGAAATCTCGCATGTTCTCAACCTGGATTTCCGTTATCCGTCGATCACGCGCGACATGGACTACATCGAATGGCTGGTGGACACCATGCTGCGCGTGCCGGTTGAACATGCGCTGGACGCGCCTTACCTGGCCGATCGCTATGATCCGAAGGCGATCGCCGAACGCCTGGACGCCATGACGACGCAAAACGCCCGCATCTGGTTCGTCAGCCCGGATGAGCCGCACAACAAGACGGCCTATTTCGTCAACGCGCCTTACCAGGTCGACAAAATCACGCCGCAGCGCTTTACGCAGTGGCAGCAGTTAGGGAGTGGGATTTCCCTGTCGTTACCGACGCTCAATCCGTACATCCCGGATGACTTTACCCTGACCAAGCCGTCGCACGAGTTCAAAAAGCCGGAAATGGTGGTGGATAACCCCGGCCTGCGCGTGCTGTACATGCCGAGCCGTTACTTCGCCGATGAGCCGAAGGCCGACGTCACCGTCGCTTTCCGCAACGCCAAGACCATGGATTCCGCGCGCAACCAGGTGCTGTTCTCGCTGACGGATTATCTGGCCGGCCTCGCGCTGGATCAGCTGAGCTATCAGGCATCGGTTGGCGGGTTGAGCTTCTCGACCTCGCCGAACAACGGCCTGATGTTTAACGCCAACGGCTTTACCCAGCGCCTGCCGCAGTTGCTGACGGCGCTGATCGAAGGCTATTCCAGCTTCACGCCGACGGAAGATCAGCTGGCGCAGGCCAAGTCCTGGTATCTGGAGCAGTTGGACGCCGCCGAGAAGGGCAAGGCGTTTGAATTGGCCATTCAGCCGGTGCAGATGGTTTCCCGCGTGCCGTATTCCGAACGCAGCGAACGCCGCGAAGTGCTGAAGACGCTGACGCTGAAAGACGTGCTGGCCTATCGCGACAGCCTGCTGGCCGAGGCCACGCCGGAGCTGCTGGTGGTGGGCAACATGAGCAAGCAGCAGGTCGACACGCTGGCGTCGACGCTGAAACATCGCCTGGGCTGTACCGGCATCGAATGGTGGCACGGCGAAGACGTGGTGGTGGACAAAAATCATCTGGCCAATCTGCAACAGGTGGGCAGCAGCACCGATTCGGCGCTGGCGGCGGTCTATGTGCCGACCGGTTACGACGAAGTGGCCGGCATGGCCTACAGCTCATTGCTGGGGCAGATTATTCAGCCGTGGTTCTATAGCCAGCTGCGCACTCAGGAGCAATTGGGGTATGCGGTCTTCGCCTTCCCAATGTCGGTGGGGCGCCAATGGGGCGTGGGCTTCCTGTTGCAGAGCAACAGCAAGCAGCCGGCATACCTGTACCAGCGCTATCAGGATTTCTACCCGAAAACCGAGAAACGTTTGCGCGACATGAGCGAAGCGGACTTTGAGCAGTACAAACAGGCGCTCATCAATGAGCTGAAGCAGCGGCCGCAAACCCTGAGCGAAGAGGCCAGCCGGTTCGCCAACGATTTCGATCGCGGCAATTTCGCCTTCGATACTCGTCAGAAGCTGATCGCGCAGGTGCAACAGCTGACGCCGGCCAAACTGGCGAATTATTTCCACCAGGCGGTGATCCAGCCACAGGGGCTGGCTGTGCTGTCGCAGGTGAGCGGCAGCGGGCAAGACAAGGCGGATTACGCGGCGCCTAAGGGCTGGGTCACCTATCCGAACGCGTCTGCATTGCAGCAGATCCTGCCGCGCAAAGTGGCGACGCCATGACGGAAACTGCCCCGCAGAGGCTGGAGCCGCTGACGCTGCCGCTGTTCGGCGAACGCCTGATCGAGGCGTCGGCGGGCACAGGCAAAACCTTTACCATCGGCGCGCTGTACCTGCGTTTGCTGCTGGGGCTGGGCGGTGAAGCGGCGTTTCCCCGGCCGCTGACGGTCGAAGAAATCCTGGTGGTGACCTTTACCGAGGCCGCCACCGAGGAGCTGCGCGGGCGTATCCGCGACAATATCCACGGGCTGCGCATCGCCTGCGTGCGGGGCGTCAGCGCCAACCCGCTGTTTTCGGCGCTGATGGCTGAAATTGACGATTTGACCGACGCCGCCTCGCAGTTGCTGGCGGCGGAGCGGCAAATGGACGAAGCGGCGATCTACACCATTCACGGCTTTTGCCAACGAATGCTGACGCACAACGCCTTCGAATCCGGCATGCTGTTTGAACAAACGCTGGTGCAGGACGAGTTGCCGCTGCGGCGGCAGGCCTGTGCCGATTTCTGGCGTCGCCACTGCTATCCGTTGCCGCTGGGCGTGGCGCGTGCGGTCAGCCAGGAGTGGAGCGGCCCGGAAGCGTTGCTGGCCGATCTCTCCGGCTATCTGCACGGTGAGGCGCCGGCGCTGCGCCGGCCGCCGAAAGAGGAAGAAACCGTTCTGATGCGCCACGAGCAGATCGTCGCGCGCATCGATGCCATCAAGGCGCAATGGCGTGCGGTGGCGGGCGAGCTGGAGGCGTTGATCGCCCAGTCCGGCGTCGATAAACGCAGCTACAGCAGTAAACACCTGCCGAACTGGCTGAACAAGGTCGGCGAATGGAGCGGGCAGGAGACCCAGGACTACCAGTTGCCGAAGGAACTGGATAAATTTCGCCAGTCGGTGCTGCTGGAGAAGACCAAGAAAGGCGAGCCGCCGCGGCATGCGCTGTTCACGGCGATCGACGAGCTGTTCGATGAACCCTTGACGCTGCGCGACCTGATCATGGCGCGCGCGCTCAGCGAGATCCGCACTTCCATTCAACAAGAAAAGCGCCAGCGCGCCGAGCTGGGGTTTGACGACCTGCTTAGCCGTTTGGACGGCGCCTTGCAAAGCGGCGGCGGCGAACAGCTGGCGCAGGCGATCCGCCAGCGTTACCCGGTGGCGATGATCGATGAATTTCAGGATACCGATCCGCAGCAATATCGCATTTTCCAAAAGCTTTACGTCGGCCGGCCCGATTGCGGCCTGCTGTTGATAGGCGATCCCAAGCAGGCGATTTACGCCTTCCGCGGTGCCGATATCTTTACCTACATGCGGGCGCGCTCAGAGGTGAGCGCCCACTATACGCTGGAGACCAACTGGCGCTCGTCGCCGTCGATGGTCGCCAGCGTTAATCACCTGTTTTCTCAGGTAGAAAAACCTTTCCTGTTCGGCCAAATCCCCTTTATCGAGGTCAGCGCGGCGGAAAAGAACCAAGGGCTGGCGTTTGACCTGCACGGCAAGCCGCAACCGGCGATGCAGTTCTGGCTGCAGCAGGGGGAAGGCGCCGGTGTAAGTGATTACCAACAGCTGATGGCGCGCCTGTGCGCCACGCAAATTCGCGACTGGCTCAGCGCCGGGCAGCAGGGCCAGGCGTGGCTGCAGGGCGGCAAGGAGCCAAGGCCGGTGCAAGCCTCCGATATCACGGTGCTGGTGCGCAGCCGCAATGAGGCGGCGCTGGTGCGCGATGCGCTGAGCGCGCTGTCCATTCCGTCGGTCTACCTGTCCAACCGCGACAGCGTGTTCGACACCCCGGAGGCCAAAGACCTGCTGTGGTTGCTGCAGGCGGTGTTGGCGCCGGAGCAGGAGCGCACGCTGCGCAGCGCCATGGCCACCGGGCTGATGGGGCTGGACGCGCCGACGCTGGACGGCCTGAGCCGCGATGAACGCGCCTGGGACGAGCTGGTTAACGAGTTCGACAATTACCGCACGCTCTGGCTGCGCCGCGGCGTGTTGCCGATGCTGAGCGAGGTGATGAAAGCGCGCCAGCTGGCGGAGAACCTGCTGGCCAGCGCTGGCGGCGAGCGTCGCTTGACCGACGTGCTGCATCTGGGGGAGCTGTTGCAAGAGGCGGCGGCGCAACTCGACAGCGAACATGCACTGGTGCGCTGGCTGGCACAGCAGATCGCCCAGCCTAATCGCCAGTCCGATAATCAGCAACTGCGGCTGGAGAGCGACCGGCATCTGGTGCAGGTGATCACGATTCATAAATCCAAGGGGCTGGAGTTCGATCTGGTGTGGCTGCCGTTCGTCGGCAATTTCCGCCAGCAGCAGCAAGCGCTGTATCACGATCGCCATAGCTTCCAGGCGTTGCTGGATCTCGATGCCAATGAAGAGAGCCAGGCCTGGGCGGAGGAGGAGCGGTTGGCGGAAGACCTGCGCCTGTTGTACGTGGCGCTGACCCGCTCGGTGTACCACTGCAGCATCGGCATCGCGCCGCTGTTCCAGGGCACGCGCAAGAAACAGGGCGATACCGATCTGCACCGCAGCGCATTGGGTTATCTGGTGCAGGGCGGGCAGGCCGGCGACGCCGCGTATCTGCAGGAGCGCCTGCAGCAATTGGCGGGCGGCGGCATCGCGCTGTCGCTGGTGGAACCGCCGGACGAGGCGCCCTGGCAGCCCCAGGCATCGCTGGCCGCTACGCTGGCGGCGAAAAACTTTACCCGACGGATCCAGGATTTTTGGCGGGTGACCAGCTATACCGGTTTGCAACAGCACGGTTCGAGCCTGATGCAGGATCTGCTGCCGCGTCTGGATGTCGACGCCGCGGGCGAGCGGGGTGAGGAGAGTGAGCCAGCGCTCACACCGCATACCTTCCCGCGCGGCGCAACGCCCGGCACCTTCCTGCACAGCCTGTTTGAAACGCTGGACTTCACCCAGCCGCTGGACGAACAGTGGCTGCAGGAACAGCTGCAACAGCAAGGCTTCGCTGAGCACTGGCAGCCGATTCTGCTGGCGTGGATGCAGGTGTTGCTCAATACGCCGCTCGACGACAGCGGCGTGACGTTGTCGGCGCTGACGCCGCAGCACAAGCAGGCCGAGCTGCAGTTCTATTTGCCGATTAACCGGTTGTTGCAGGCGAAGGCGCTCGATGCCCTGGTGAAGCGTTACGATCCGCTTTCCGCCCGCTGCCCGGCGTTGGATTTCTATCAGGTGCAGGGCATGCTGAAAGGTTTTATCGACCTGGTGTTCTGCTGGCAAGGCAAATACTACCTGCTGGACTACAAGTCCAACTGGCTGGGGGAAGACAGTAGCGCCTATACCCGGCCGGCGATGGAGCAGGCGATGGCGGAGCATCGTTACGATCTGCAATACCAGCTGTATACGCTGGCGCTGCATCGTTATCTGCGTCATCGGTTGCCGGATTACGATTATCGGCGCCATTTTGGCGGGGTGATGTATCTGTTCCTGCGCGGCGTGGATGCGGCGCACCCGGGTAACGGCATTTTCACCTGTCTCCCCGAGCTTGAGCTGGTGGAGGGGATGGATCGCTTGTTCAGCGGCGAAGCTGCGGCGACGGAGGAAGGATCATGATCGCACTGCTGGAGCAGGCGGTGGCGCTTGGCGTGCTGCGCCCGCTGGACGTGCAGTTCGCCCGCGTGGTGGCGAACGAAGACGAGCCCGATATTTTGCTGGCAGCCGCCTGCCTGAGCGCAGAAGCGGGAGCCGGTCACGTCTGCCTGATGCTGGAGCAGCTGCAGGCGGACACGCTGTTTGAAGGGCGCCAGCCGGCGTTGGCGCTGGCGGTGTGGGAGGCGGCCGGGCGACCGGATAGCGCGCGTTGGCAGCAGCGTTTGGCGGCCAGCGCGGCGGTTGGGGACGGCAGCGGCGCTACGCCGCTGGTGCTGCGCGGGCCGCGCCTGTATCTGCAGCGCATGTGGCAAAACGAAGGTGAAGTGGCGGCGTTTATCGGCGGTGAAGGCGAGTTGCTGGCGGTGCCGGAGGCTGAGCTGCGCACCATTCTCGACCGCTTGTTCGGCGCCGCGAGCGACGAGCCCGACTGGCAGAAAATCGCCGCCGCGGTGGCCGCCACGCGGCGCATTGCGGTCATTTCCGGCGGGCCGGGCACCGGTAAAACCACCACCGTCGCCAAACTGTTGGCGGCGCTGGTGCAACTGGATGAAAGCGCGCGCTTGCGCATTCAGCTGGCGGCGCCGACCGGCAAGGCGGCGGCGCGCCTGACGGAGTCGCTTGGCAGCGCCAGCCGCCAGCTGGCGTTGACCCCGGCGCAGCAGGCGCTGTTCCCGACGGAGGCGGCGACGTTACACCGTCTGTTGGGGGCGCAACCGAACAGTCAGCGAATGCGTTATCACCGTGGCAACCGGCTGCATTTGGATGTGCTGGTGGTGGATGAGGCCTCGATGGTCGATCTGCCGATGATGGCGCGCCTGATTGCCGCGCTGCCCGATCGGGCGCGGGTGATTTTCCTCGGCGATCGCGATCAGCTGGCTTCGGTGGAGGCCGGCGCGGTGCTGGGCGATATTTGCCGTTTTGCCGAGCAGGGATACAGCGATGCGCGCGCCGCTGAGCTGAGCCGCCTGACCGGTTGTTCGCTCACGGGCCAGCAGGCCGACGCGGAAGCGGCGGTGCGCGATAGCCTGTGCCTGCTGCGCAAGAGCTATCGCTTCGACGCCCGTTCCGGCATCGGTCAGCTGGCGTTGGCGGTCAACGCCGGAGCGGGGGATCGCGCGCTGGCGGCATTAAACGGCAGTTTCGGTGATGTTGCGGGCTATGCGCTGGCGACGAGCGAAGAGTATCAGGCGCTGTTGGATGCCTGCGTGGCGGGCTACCGCGACTATTTGCGGCTGACCGCAGAAGGGGCGGACGCGGCGACGGTGCTGGCGGCCTTTGGCCGTTTCCAGGTGCTGTGCGCGCTGCGTGAAGGGCCGTTCGGCGTCGCCGGCCTGAACGAGCGCATTGAGCTCGGGCTGCAGCGCGCCGGTTTAATTGACCGCAAGCCGGGCGTGCTTGGCCGCTGGTACCGGGGGCGGCCGGTGATGATCGGCCGCAACGACAGCGCGCTGGGGCTGTTCAATGGGGATATCGGCATTACGCTGCCGGATGAGCACGGCGATCTGCGCGTGCATTTCCAACTGCCCGACGGCAGCATCAAGTCGGTACAGCCAAGCCGTTTGCCGGCGCATGAAACCGCTTATGCGATGACGGTGCACAAATCTCAGGGATCGGAGTTTGACCATACGGTGCTGGTGTTGCCGAATCACTTTCTGCCGGTGCTGACGCGTGAGCTGGTCTATACCGCGATCACTCGCGCGCGTAAGCTGCTTTCGCTGTACGCTACGGAGGCGGTGCTGCTGCGGGCCATTCGCACGCCGACCCAGCGCCGCAGCGGATTGGCTGAACGGCTGCAGGCGGCGGAATAAGCGCTGAGGGGCGCGGCAACGGCCGCGCCTGCAGGGATTACAGATCCGCCAGCAGAATTTTGGAGCGGCGCTGGTAGTTGTACAACGCCTGTTTCTGCATCGGCAGCACGTCGACCTCCGCCGGGGTAAAGCCACGCTCCTGGAACCAGTGGATGCTGCGGGTGGTCAGCACGAACAGCTTCTTCAGCCCCATCTGCCGCGCCTGATTTTCTACCCGCTGCAGCAGCATCTCGCCGCGCGATGAGCTGCGGTAATCGGGGTGTACCGCCACACAGGCCATCTCACCGATTTTTTCCTCCAAGAACGGGTACAGCGCCGCGCAGGCGATGGTCAGGTTGTCGCGTTCGATAATGGTGAACTTGTCGATTTCCATCTCCAGCTGTTCACGCGAACGGCGCACCAGAATACCCTGCTGCTCGAGAGGCCGAATCAGCTCCAGGATGCCGCCGATGTCGTTGATCGTCGCCCGGCGCACCTGTTCGGCGCTCTCCATCACGATTTGGGTGCCGATGCCGTCGCGCGAGAACAGCTCCTGCACCAGCGCGCCGTCCTCTTGATAGCTGATCAGGTGGCTGCGGCGCACGCCGCTGCGGCAGCCTTTCACCGCGCCGCGCAGGAAGCGCACGGTGCCGGAATGGTAATCGCCGCCTTCTTCCAGCTCTTCAAGGCGCTTTTGCGCGTCGTTGGGGAACAGCTCGGAAAGGATGTTGCCTTCCGCATCGGTTACGCCCTGCGAGGAGCAGAAGCCGATCATTTTTTCCGCTTTCAGCTTGATTGCCAGCTGGGTGGCCACTTCTTCCGAGGTCAGGTTGAAGCTCTCGCCGGTAACGGAAACCGCGACCGGGCCGATCAGCACGATGGCGTTGCTGTCGAGCTGGCGGTGGATCGCGTCTTCATCGATGCGGCGAATGCGGCCGCTGTGACAGTAGTCGATACCGTCATCGATGCCCAGCGGTTGCGCGATGATGAAGTTGCCGCTGACCACGTTGATATGCGCGCCCTGCAGCGGCGTATTGTTGAGGCTCATCGACAGCCGGGCGGTGATGTCGAGCTGCAACAAACCGGCGGCTTGCTTGACCAACTCCAGCGTATGGGCGTCGGTTACGCGCGTGTGCTTGTGGTAGATCGGCTCAAAGTTATGCTGCGCCAGGTTAGCGTCGATCTGCGGCCGCGCGCCGTAAACCACCACCAGGCGAATGCCCAGACTATGCAGCAGCCCGATATCGTTGACGATGTTGGAGAAATTCTCGTGTTCGATGGCTTCCCCGCCGAGCATGATGACAAACGTTTTGCCGCGGTGGGCGTTGATATAGGGGACTGAGTGACGGAATCCTTGCACCAGCTCTGTACTACGTTCCTTCACGACAAACCTCTTTTGCATATTTATACGGTATTTTTGTATTTTTATTCTTTTATGGCGCCGATGGCAAGCGAGAAATCATCACGAAGAGTGCGCTAAGGGCGCTAAATCGTTAATAAATTGAAAAACCATAAAAAGATTTTCTGATGACAGGGCTGGAATGATTGGTTAAAGTTTTCGGCATCCCCATTTTATTGATGTTTTTTTCATCTGTTGTAAACAGCTATTACTGCCGGAGCCGCATGCCAAACTCTAATCACAATCTGGGCCGCCGTCGTTTATTACAGGGCGTTGCCGCCAGCTGGTTGCTGAGTGTGAGTCGCACGGGCTTCGCCGCGTCATCGCACGTGATCGCCGTGCGCGTCTGGCCATCCTCCACCTATACCCGCGTCACGCTGGAATCCAACGTCGAGCTGAAATACAAGCAGTTTGCCCTGACCAATCCCGATCGCGTGGTGGTGGATATCGAAGGCGTCCACCTCAACAGCGTGCTGAAAGGCATCGCCGGGCAGGTGCGCGCCGACGATCCGTATCTCAAGCAGGCGCGCGTCGGCCAGTTCGATCAGAATACCGTGCGGCTGGTGCTGGAGCTCAAGCAGAGCGTCAGCCCGCATATTTTCACACTGGCGCCGGTGCCGGAGTATCGCAACCGTCTGGTGATGGATCTCTATCCGACCAAGGGCAGCAGCGGCGGCGAGGAGTATGATCCGCTGCTGGCGTTACTGGAAGATTACAACAAGGGCGATCTGGAGCGCACGCTGCCGCCGGAAGCGCCGCAGGCCGGCAAGGCGGGGCGCGATCGGCCGATCGTCATCATGCTGGATCCCGGCCACGGCGGCGAAGATCCCGGCGCTATCGGCAAGTACAAGACGCGCGAGAAAGACATTGTGTTGCAGATTGCCCGCAAGCTGAGCGCCATGATCAAGCGCGAGCCGAACATGAAAGTGTTCATGACGCGCAACGAAGACGTGTTTATCCCGCTCAAGGTGCGCGTCGCCAAGGCGCGCAAGCAGCGCGCGGATCTGTTCGTTTCGATTCACGCCGACGCCTTCACCAGCCGCGCCGCGCGCGGTTCATCGGTGTTCGCGTTGTCCACCAAGGGCGCCACCAGCTCGGCGGCCAAGTTCCTGGCGCAGACGCAGAACGCCTCGGACCAAATCGGCGGCGTCAGCAAGAGCGGCGACCGTTATCTCGACCACACCATGTTCGATCTGATCCAGACCGCGACCATCAACGACAGCCTGAAGTTCGGCAAGGAAGTGTTGAATCGGATGGGGAAAATCAACCGGCTGCACAAGAATCGCGTCGATCAGGCCGGTTTTGCGGTGTTAAAGGCGCCGGATATCCCGTCGATCCTGGTGGAGACGGCGTTTATCAGCAATATCGAAGAGGAGCGCAAGCTGCGCACCAGCCATTTCCAGCAGCAGGTGGCGGAGTCGATTCTGGCGGGCATCAAGGCTTATTTCGCCAACGGCGGCGCGCTGGCGAGCCGATAGAGGCAGGGCCGGGCGCGAGTCCGGCTAGTTTCGCGGATTGCAGATACAAAAAAACACCCGTCAGGGTGCTTGTCTGTTGTCATCAAGAGTTGGTTGCGGGGGCCGGATTTGAACCGACGACCTTCGGGTTATGAGCCCGACGAGCTACCAGGCTGCTCCACCCCGCGTCCGTCTTGGTGCTGTATTACTACGAACCACCGTGCATGTTATGCCGCTGGTACGACATTCGGTTGGTTGCGGGGGCCGGATTTGAACCGACGACCTTCGGGTTATGAGCCCGACGAGCTACCAGGCTGCTCCACCCCGCGTCCGTGTAATACTTTGTTATCGAAGCCAAACGCAAAATACCGCCGCTGCGGCATCGGTTGGTTGCGGGGGCCGGATTTGAACCGACGACCTTCGGGTTATGAGCCCGACGAGCTACCAGGCTGCTCCACCCCGCGTCCGATGGATGCGCACTATACTCTCCATGCGTTTTGTTGCAAACCCTTTTTGCATTTTATTGGCCTAAACCCGTTTTTCTGCTGAATTTGCCCGCAATTTGCCTTCTTTTTCATCACCATCCTCCGTGCGGCTTTTTTTATTTGCAGCGATTCCTTTATCAATGAGCGTTTGTTATCGTTCAGCCGGTAGATCATATCAGTTTGAGAGTGTGCGCGATGAAAGGACGTTGGGGCAAATACCTGCTGGGCGGGTTGATGGTGGCGGTGTTGGCGGGCTGTTCGTCCAAGCCGACCGATCGGGGTCAGCAATATAAAGACGGCCGTCTGGATCAGTCGCTGGAGCTGGTCAATCAGCCCAACGCCAAAGGTTCGCCGGTCAACGCCAAGGATTATTCGGATCAGCTGATGGAGATCAAGTACGCGTCGCCTTCGCTGTTTAACCGCAACAACGGCACCTATCAGGCGGTACAAAATTGGATGGCGTCCGGCGCCGACACGCGCATGCTGAGCCAGTATGGCCTCAGCGCTTACCAGATGGAAGGCGTCGACAATTACGGCAACGTGCAGTTTACCGGCTACTACACGCCGGTGGTGCAGGCGCGCTATACCCAACAGGGCGAGTTCCGCTATCCGCTGTATCGCATGCCGCCGAAGGGCAGGGGCCGCTTGCCGGATCGCGCGGGCATCTATTCCGGCGCGCTCGACGATCGCTATATCATCGCTTACACCAACTCGCTGATGGACAACTTCATGATGGAAGTCCAGGGCAGCGGCTATGTCGACTACGGCAACGGCCAGCCGCTGGTGTTCTTCGGCTACGGCGGCAAGAACGGCCACGCCTATCGCAGCATCGGCAAGGTGCTGATCGATCGCGGTGAAGTGGCCAAGGCGGACATGTCGATGCAGGCGATCCGTCAGTGGGCGGATACCCACAGCGCCGCAGAGGTGCGTGAGCTGCTGGAGCAAAACCCATCGTTCGTGTTCTTCCGCCCGGAAGCTTTTGCGCCGGTGAGAGGCGCCAGCGCGGTGCCGCTGATCGCCAAAGCCTCGGTGGCTTCCGACCGTTCGCTGATCCCGGCGGGCACCACTCTGCTGGCCGAAGTGCCGCTGCTGGACAACAAGGGTAAATTCACGGGAAAATACGAGATGCGCCTGATGGTCGCGCTCGACGTGGGCGGCGCCATCAAGGGCCAGCATTTTGACATGTATCAGGGCATCGGGCCGGAAGCCGGCCACTCGGCGGGGTACTACAACCACTACGGCCGCGTCTGGGTGCTGAAGAACAACGGCGGCGGTCAGCTGTTCAGCGCCAATCAGTCAAACGGCGGCGGTTCGTTGCTGGCCACCCGCTAAACGCATACGGCGTGAAAAGAGTGACCCGCAAGGGCCGGATTTTCCGGCCCTTATCATTTGCATTACGAAGGTAATTAAAGCGTTATGAGCACAGCTTATTCGGAAGCCTATCTGCAGCGTTTCGGCGGCACGGCGCGGTTGTACGGCCAGCAGGCGCTGGCGGTGTTCGCGCAGGCGCACGTCTGCGTGATCGGCATCGGCGGCGTGGGTTCCTGGGCGGCTGAGGCGCTGGCGCGCACCGGCATCGGCGCCATCACCCTGATCGACATGGATGATGTTTGCGTCACCAATACCAACCGCCAAATCCACGCGTTGCGCCAACACGTCGGGCAATCGAAAACCGAGGTGATGGCGGAGCGTATCCTGGCGATTAACCCGGAATGCCGGGTGACCTGCATCGACGATTTCATCACCCCGGACAACGTCGCCGAGCTGCTGGATCATAACTTCAGCTACGTCATCGACGCGATCGACAGCGTGCGGCCGAAGGCGGCGTTGCTGTCATACTGCCGCCGCTTCAAGATCCCGGTGGTGACCACCGGCGGCGCCGGCGGGCAGATTGACCCGACCAAGATCGAAGTGGCCGATCTGGCGAAAACCATCCAGGATCCGCTGGCCGCCAAGCTGCGCGAGCGGCTGAAGCACGATTTCAACGTGGTGAAAAACGGCAAGGGCAAGCTGGGCATCGACTGCGTCTTCTCCAGCGAGCCGCTGGTTTATCCGCAGCCGGACGGTTCGGTGTGCGCTTCACGCAGCACGGCGGAAGGGCCGAAAAGAATGGATTGCAGCGCGGGGTTCGGCGCGGCGACCATGGTCACCGCTACTTTCGGCTTCGTCGCCGTGTCGCACGCACTGAAAAAGATGGTGGCGAAGGCGGCGCGTCAGGCGTAACGGGCGGCGATCGCCTTGACGGCGGCGGCCAACGCCGCCAGGCCGCCGGCGCGGGTGGCGCTCAGCTGGGCGCGCAGCGCTAACCGGTCGAACAGTGCCAGCGGATCCAATGCGGCGATCTGCTGCGGCGTTTTCCCTTCCACTTCGGTCAGCAGCACCGCCAGCAGGCCGCGCACGATGCGGCCTTCGCTGTCGCCATAGAAGTGCAGCGTGCCGTCTTCCAGCAACTGGTGCCCCAACCAGACGCGGTTTTCACACCCGCTCAGCGCCATTTCTTCACTGCGCAAGGCCTCCGGCAGCGGCGGCAGCCGTTTCGCGAGCATAATCAGCTGGCGGTAGCGATCTTCCCACTGTTTCAGCGTGCTGAAGGTGGCGATCAACGCCTCGGCGGTGACCTCTCGGCCAAAAGGATGGGGGGCGAGCATAGCGTCTCCGGGAATCAAGTCAGTCGGCCAGCAGATCGAGGGCGTGAGTCAACGCGCTGACCAGCGTATCGACGTCCTGTTGCGTATTGTAGGGGGCGAACGACGCGCGCAGCGTGCCGCTGACGCCCAACGCCGCCATCAGCGGCTGCGCGCAGTGTTGGCCGGCGCGCAGCGCAATGCCTTGCTCCGCCAGCAGGGTGACGATGTCGCTGTGGTGTACGCCGGCGATGTCGAACGCCAGCAGGCTGGAGCCCGAGCTGCGGAAGCTGCGAAAGCCCGGCAACTGTGCCAGCCGCTGTTCCGCCTGGTCCGCCAGCTCGCGGCTGTAGCGCTCCGCCGCCGCCATGTCCTGTTCGCTGAGCCAGGTGAGCGCCGCGGCCAACCCCAGCACGCCGGCGATATTTGGCGTGCCGGCTTCGAAGCGATGCGGCGGCTTTTGCGGGGCAAAGCCGTCGAACGACGCCTGGGTCAGCATCTTGCCGCCGCCTTGCCAGGGTGCCATCTGCGCCAGCAGCTCGGCTTTGCCGTACAGCGCGCCGATGCCAGTCGGGCCATACAGCTTGTGGCCGGAAAAGGCGTAGAAATCGATGTCGAGCAGCCGTACGTCGGCCGGGCCGTGAACCACGCCCTGTGCGCCGTCGATCATCACGCGTGCGCCGGCGGCATGCGCCATCGCGATCGCCGGCGCCAGATCCGGGCAGCCGCCGGTGACGTTGGACATTTGCCCCAGCGCCAACAGGCGGGTTTTGTCGTTGAGCAGGGTGGGCAGTTGCGTCAAATCCGGCAACCGATCGGCGCCGATCGGCAGTTTCACCACCCGCGCGCCGGTTTGTTCCGCCACCATCAGCCAGGGGATCAGGTTGGCGTGGTGTTCCGCTTCGCTCACCAGAATTTCATCGCCCGGCTGCAGACGCGGACGCAGGTAGCTTTGCGCCACCAGGTTGATCGCTTCGGTGGTGCCGCGCGTCCAGACGATGTCGTCGGCCGACGGCGCATTGATCAGCTGCGCCACCTGGCCGCGCGCCTGCTCGAAGCGGGCGGTCAGATCCTGCGCCGCCCGATGCTGGCTGCGGTGCACGGTGGCGGCGTCATCGCGATAAAATTGCTGCGTGGCGTCGATGACCGCCTGCGGTTTTAACGCGGTGGCGGCGCTGTCCAGATAGATGCCGTCCTGCGCGAGCGCGGGAAACTGTTGGCGAAAAAGGCTGGGGTTAAAAGGCGTCATACCCTGATTGTCACTGGCTTGAGTCGATGGGGGATCCTGTCCTATTTTGCCGCCGGAGACAAGCGATCCTGCCTATTAGGACTTATCGCCTGGCAAAATTGGGAAAGTTTGTTATGCTATTAAATGTGCGCTTATTAATCGCATCTATACACATAAAAGGTATTTATCAGCATTTAAAACTAAAAAGGAGTCCTCAATGAAGAAAACAGCCGCAGTTCTCTCTGCCCTGATGCTTACGTTCACCCTGGCCGCCTGTTCCAGCAATTACGTGATGCATACCAATGACGGACGCACCATTGTCGCTGACGGCAAGCCTAAAGTGGACAACGATACCGGCATGATCAGCTATAAAGACGCCAACGGCGTCGAGCAGCAGATCAACCGCGCCGATGTGAAAGAGATGGTTGAAAGCAACCAGTAACCGTCAGGCAAAAAAAAGCACCGCAAGTTTTGCGGTGCTGCATAAAATCACTATGGACAGACAGGGTAAATGTACAGGAAGTGAAAAAACAGTAGCCTAGCTACCATGTCCGGAATCGCCGGACAATTTGCAAACACAACATCACAACCACAAGCCAAAAGTTCATCGGCGTCCTCGACACCCACTCCCTTTTCGTTCCGGCCCGGGAAGTGCCGCCACTATAGGTATTTGCTGGCGCATCCTCAACGGACAAATTATAATGGCTCGGATTAAAAAAACTAATGGCAATACGCCGTTAGCGTTTACCGATGGCTTGCCACACAAAGCCGCCCGATTTTCGGCGCCGAATCATTCGGATTAATGTTACACAAAAGTAGCTAATTTAATGTCTAAACGCTTACCTCCCCTCAATGCGCTGCGCGTGTTCGATGCGGCCGCTCGCCACCTGAGTTTCACCAAGGCGGCGGAAGAGCTGTTCGTGACCCAGGCCGCGGTGAGCCACCAGATCAAGTCGCTGGAGGACTTCCTCGGGCTGAAGCTGTTTCGCCGGCGTAACCGCTCGCTGCTGCTGACCGAAGAGGGGCAAAGTTACTACCTCGATATCAAGGAGATCTTCTCCTCGATCAACGAGGCGACGCGCAAGCTGCAGGCGCGCAGCGCCAAGGGGGCATTGACCGTCAGTTTGCCGCCGAGCTTCGCCATTCAGTGGCTGGTGCCGCGCCTGTCCGGCTTTAACTCAGCTTATCCGGGGATCGACGTGCGCATCCAGGCGGTGGATCGCGAAGAAGACAAGCTGGCGGACGACGTCGACGTGGCGATTTTCTACGGCCGCGGCAACTGGCCGGGGCTGCGCGCCGAGCGCCTGTATGCGGAATATCTGCTGCCGGTGTGTTCGCCGAGCCTGCTGACCGGCGATCATCCGCTGAAAACCGCAGAGGATCTGGCTTATCATACGCTGCTGCATGACGTTTCACGCCGCGACTGGCTGGCCTATACGCGCCAGCTGGGGTTGCAGCACATCAATGTGCAGCAGGGGCCGATCTTCAGCCATAGCGCGATGGTGGTGCAGGCGGCGGTGCACGGCCAGGGCGTGGCGCTGGTGAACAACGTGATGGCACAAACCGAGATCGAAGCCGGTCGCCTGGTGTGCCCGTTCAACGATGTGCTGGTCAGTAAAAACGCTTTTTATCTGGTATGTCATGACAGCCAGGCAGAACTGGGTAAAATAGCCGCCTTCCGGCAGTGGATCCTGGCGCGCGCCGCCAGCGAACAAGAGAAGTTCCGCTTCCGCTACGAACAATAAGACCGGCCGCCGCCTTGCCGCGGCCGGTGATTTTAAATGGGATAAATCACGATGAGCAGCCGTTCCATGCTGGTTTTCGCCGCTATCAGCGGCTTTGTGTTTGTCGCGTTGGGCGCATTCGGCGCGCATGTATTAAGCGGCACGCTCGGCGCCAACGAAATGGCCTGGATCCGCACCGGGCTGGAGTATCAGGGGTTCCACACCCTGGCCATCCTGGCGCTGGCGGTCGCGATGCAGCGCCGCGTGAGCCTGTGGTTTTACTGGAGCGGAGCGCTGTTGGCGTTCGGCACCGTGTTGTTCAGCGGCAGCCTCTATTGCCTGGCGCTGTCGCACCTGAAGGTCTGGGTATACATCACGCCGGTTGGCGGCGTGTGCTTCCTGATCGGCTGGATATTGATGTTGATTGGCGCTTTGCGTCTGAGGAAAAAGGCCGAGCGCCATGAATAAGATTGCGTTGTACTGCCGCCCTGGCTTTGAAAAAGAGTGTGCGGCGGAGATCACCGACAAAGCCGCCCAGCGGGAAATTTTCGGCTTTGCGCGGGTAAAAGAGCACAGCGGTTACGTGTTGTTCGAATGCTATCAGCCGGACGATGCCGATCGCCTGGCGCGGGAAATTCCGTTCCGCGAACTGATTTTCGCCCGCCAGATGATCGTGGTGGGTGAGTTGCTGCGCGATCTGCCGCCGGAAGATCGGGTATCGCCGATCGTCGGCATGCTGATCGGCGTGGTTGACCGCGGCGGCGAGCTGCGGGTGGAAGTGCCGGACACCAACGAAAGCAAAGAGCTGATGAAGTTCTGCCGCAAGCTGACGGTGCCGCTGCGCGCCGCGATGCGCGAGCAGAAGGTGCTGATGGCGCGCGAGAACCCCACTCGCCCGGTGGTGCACGTGTTCTTCATCGCGCCGGGCTGCTGCTACGTCGGTTACTCCTACAGCAACAACAACTCGCCGTTCTACATGGGCATTCCGCGTCTGCGCTTCCCGGCTGATGCGCCGAGCCGCTCGACGCTGAAACTGGAAGAAGCGTTCCACGTGTTCATCCCCGCCGACGAGTGGGACGAACGCCTGGCCAGCGGCATGCACGCGGTCGATCTGGGGGCCTGCCCGGGCGGCTGGACCTATCAGTTGGTGAAACGCAGCATGATGGTGCATTCGGTGGATAACGGCCCGATGGCGCCGAGCCTGATGGAAACCGGCCAGGTGACGCACCACCGCGCCGACGGCTTCAAGTTCGAGCCGAACAGCAGCAAGATCTACTGGCTGGTGTGCGACATGGTAGAGAAGCCGGCGAAGGTGACCAGCCTGATGATCCAGTGGTTGGTGAAAGGCTGGTGCCGCGAAGCGATTTTTAACCTCAAGCTGCCGATGAAAAAGCGCTACGAGGAAGTGTCGCAGAACCTGATGAGCATCCGCGAAGCGCTGGGCGCTGCCGGCGTCAGCGTCGAAGTGCATGCCAAGCAGCTGTATCACGACCGCGAAGAGATCACCGTACACGTGCGCCGCATGTGGTCGGCGGTGCCGGGCCGGCGCGACGAGCGCGATTAATCGCGTTAAGCCTGATGAAGGGCGCTGCTTGCAGCGCCCTTATGGTATCGGCAGGCGCAGCTGCTGCAGGTTGCCGTCCAGCGACAGATCGGTGCGCAGCGTGGCGACTTGTTTGCTGACGTAGGCCAGCTCGCGGTGCCGCTCCAGCTTGCCGCGCCATTTCTCCGGCACCTGTTCCAGCTGCTGGTAGAGCCCGTCCAGGCTACCCGACTGCTGCAACAGCAGCACGGCGGTTTTCGGCCCGATACCGGCCACGCCGGGGATCTTGCTGCTGCCGATCCCCGCCAGCCCCCAATAGTCCGGCAGCTGCTGCGGCTGCACGCCGAATTCCTGTTGCACGAAAGGCATATCCAGCCAGCGTTTCTGGAAGTAATCGCGGATCTGCACGTTCGGCGCCAGCAGCTGGCAGTAGCCTTTGTCGGTGGAGACGATGGTCACCTGGTGGCCGCCGCCGGCGACCTTCGCCGCCAGCGTGGCCGCCAGATCGTCCGCCTCGTTGCCGGGAGAATGCCAGCTGGCGACGCCCAGTTCGGCGAAGGCCTCGCGCAGCTGCGGCATCTCCTGCTGCAGGTTTTCCGGCATCGGCGAACGCCCGGCCTTGTAGTCCGGCAGAATTTGGTGACGCCAGCTGTCGCGGCGATCGTCCTCGTCGAAGACCGCCACCGCGTGGGTCGGGCGGCTGTGCTGGATCAACTGCTGCAGCGCGTGGCGGCAGGCGTTGACACAAGGGGAACCCTGCACGGCGTGAATGCGGCGGATGAGGTTCAGGGCGTCGACAATCAGTAGGTGTATCATCATGGGCGGCAAGGTCAGAAAACGGGGCGGCCGTTACGCCGCCCGGGATTGAGGGTCAGGCGACGATTTCGTAGCAGGGCACATAGGCGCTGCCCGGCAGCTTCATACGGTGCTGGGCGACAAAGCCCTGCAGCAGGCTGTCCATCTGCTTCATCATCTGCGGCTCGCCGTGCAGCTTGTACGGGCCGAACTGCTCGATGGCGTGGATGCCGTTTTCCTTCACGTTGCCGGCCACGATGCCGGAGAACGCGCGGCGTAGCGCGGCGGCCAATTGCTCCGGCGGCTGGTTCGGATACAGGTTGAGGTTCGCCATGTTCTCGTGGGTCGGCTCGAACGGCAGCTGCAGATCCGGCGCGATGCGAATCGACCAGTTGAAGCTGTAGGCGTCGCCGGTGTTGCGGCGGTTTTCCTTCACCAGCGGCATGGCTTTTTTCATCTGCCGCGCCACTTCCGCCGGATCGTCGATGATGATGGTGTAATGGCGGCGCGCTTCGTCGCCCAGCGTGTTCATGATGAACTCGTCCAGCACGCGGAAGTAATCGGCGCTCTCTTTCGGCCCGGTCAGGATCAGCGGCAGCACCTGTTCGCTGTTCTCCGGGTTCATCAGAATACCCAGGAGGTACAGCAGCTCTTCGGCGGTGCCGACGCCGCCCGGGAAGATGATGATGCCGTGCGCGATGCGCACGAAGGCTTCCAAGCGCTTTTCGATGTCCGGCATGATCACCAGCTCGTTCACCAGCGGGTTTGGCGGCTCGGCGGCGATGATCGACGGCTCGGTCATGCCGATGAAGCGGCTGTTGCGGTAACGCTGCTGCGCGTGACCGACCGCCGCGCCTTTCATCGGTGCTTCCATCGCGCCTGGCCCGCAGCCGGTGCAGATGTTCAGCTCGCGCAGGCCCAGCTGGCTGCCGACCTTGCGCGCGTACAGGTATTCGTTCTCGTTGATCGAGTGGCCGCCCCAGCACACCACCATATTGGGATCTTCATCCAGATGCAGCGTGCGTGCATTGCGCAGGATCGAGAATACCAGGTTGGTGATGTGGGCCGAGTTTTCCAGGTTCAGGTGCTGGAAACGGCCGGCGCTGGCGATTTGGCCGTGCACGAACAGGATGTCGCGCAGCACGGCGAACAGGTTGGCCTGCAGCGAGCGGATGATGCGGCCGTCGACGAACGCCTCTTCCGGCGGGTTGACCAGCTCCAGCTTCACCCCGCGTTCGCGGCGCAGCACGTTGATGTCGAAGGTTTCATAGCGTGACAGCAGCTGCTTGCTGTTGTCGGTTTGGCTGCCGGAGTTCAACACGGCCAGCGAACAGTTGCGGAACAGGCGGTACAGGTCGCTGCTGGCGGTGCGCTTCAGCATGTCTACTTCCAGCTGCGACAATAAATCCATAGAGCCAAGCGGGCTGATGTGTGTAATCAAGGTAACTCCTTTGCACCCGGTGCGGGGCGGTAGTAATCCATACGCAGCAAAACAGCATCTCGTTATGGTTGGCGTGCTGCGGCGCAGCGGGCGCTCCGCCCGGCCGCAGCCTCGTTTTAACCTTACCGCCGTCCCTGCGCTTTTACCAACATAAACCGCTCGTTAGCTCAGTTGTTGAGCAATGTTTCGCACTTATTGGCGCGCCAGGCGGCCGCGTTCGGGAGCGAATTCGACGTTGCTGCGCCACGGGTTGATATCCAGCCCGCCGCGGCGGGTGTAGCGGGCGTAAACCGTCAGGCTTTGCGGCCGGCAGTAGCGCATCAAATCGTTAAAGATGCGCTCGACGCACTGCTCGTGGAATTCGTTGTGGTGGCGGAAGGAGACCAGGTAGCGCAGCAGCGCTTCGCGATCGATCTTGCCGCCGCGGTAGCTTATCTGCACCGAGCCCCAGTCCGGTTGATGGGTGATCAGGCAGTTGGACTTCAGCAGATGGCTGACCAATTGCTCTTCCACCACCTCTTCACCGGCGGCGTTCAGCAGGCAGTCGGCGTTGAACTCATAATTGTCGATGCGGATATCCTGCTGATCGATGCAGTCGCCGGCCAGGTGGGCGATCGGCGTGCCTTCCAACTGCTCGACGCTGAACAGGGTGACGCTCACCTCGCCCTGGGCGCAGGCGGACAGATCGCGCTGCAGCGTGCTGCGCACCGTTTCCCAATCGGCGAACGGGGTTTGGTTGAAGCTGTTGAGATACAGCTTGAAGCTTTTCGATTCGATCAGGTTCAGGCTGTCGGCGTTGAGGCTGATTTCACCGACCGCCACCTGCGGCAGCCCGTTGGCGTTCAGCCAGGAGAGCTCGTACAGCGTCCAGATGTCCGCGCCGTGGAAGGGCAGGTTATCGGGGTACAGCCCCAGCGGCTCGCGGTTCATGCTGCGCGGCACCGCCTGCAGCAGCGAGGCGTCGTAGCGATCGCGGTAGGCGGTGGGTTTGCCCAGCGTCAGCCCCGACAGGGCCTGGTGGTCTTGATATGAGGACATCTGCTGTCACCTTGGTCAGAGATAGGTACAATGGCCGTCAGTTTAACGTATGCGGGAAAGAATATGGACCATGATGTATCGCACGCTCTGCGTGAATTCACTCAACGCTATGTCGAGTTGTGGCAGCAAGAGCGCGGCCACGCGCCGGCCAGCCAGGCGCTGTACGGCGTGCCGTCGCCCTGCATCGTGGAGAACCGCGAGGACGAAGTACTGTGGTTGCCACAGCCTTTCGAACCGGCGGCGACGTTGGAAAAGGTAGA
Source organism: Serratia sp. CY27727 (assembly GCF_052169275.1). Taxonomy (NCBI): domain Bacteria; kingdom Pseudomonadati; phylum Pseudomonadota; class Gammaproteobacteria; order Enterobacterales; family Yersiniaceae; genus Serratia; species Serratia sp. CY27727. The sequence goes on from NZ_JBJNLB010000008.1 coordinate 169,523, forward strand.
AGCCGCGCTGGAGCTGCGTTTGCAGCCGGACGCGCACCGTTTCTACACGCAGCAATACGCCGGCGACATGAGCGCGCAGTTCGGCGAGCATCGTCTGAGCCTGCTGCAGGTCTGGAGCGAAGAGGATTTTATCCGCCTGCAGGAGAACCTGATCGGCCATCTGGTGACGCAAAAACGCCTCAAGCTGCCGCCAACGCTGTTCCTGGCGACCACCGAATCCGAGATGACGATGGTGTCGTTGTGCAACGTCAGCGGCAACGTGGTGCTGGAACAGTTCGGCAGCGATAAGCGCACCCTGCTGGCGGCGACGCTGGGGAATTTCCTCGATGCGCTGCGCCCGGTGTTGGACTGAATCGCGACGGATTCGCCGTCGCCCGTGTGAGAGATCTCTCACACGGCCTGTGAGAGATCGCTCTTAATTTTTCCCGCCTTTCTCCAGGCTATGAGATTATTGTTATCCAGATCAATTGGTTAGAATTTCTTTAGGATAACTCTTAGGCTTAATTTAGTGTGAGACACCTCCCAAACCCTTGTGATTCCGGGGAATTTAAGCGATCTTATCGTTACCGGAACGGAATCGGCGGAGCAGGAAAGCATCAGGATGATGCAGCTTCAGGAAGAAGAAAGGGATGCGCTCAGGCAAGAGCGAAGGATGGCGTCAGGAGATGCCCAGGATGTTTCAGGATAGAAACCAGGGACACCTCCAGGACGGAGATTGAGAGCCGGCACAGGACTGTCGGCGGGTCAGGAAGGCTGAGGAACCGCGTCAGGACGATGCTGCAGGATGATGCAAGGACCACTTGGTCAGGATGGCCGCAGGAAAAGTTTTCAAGGATTGAGCAGGGAGCACGCTGTGTAGCGGGATAGCTATAAAACGAACCGGGGGCACTGTTAACGCAGTGCCCCCAACTTTTTGTTCCATTCCGCCGCGCGTGCGGCTCTGCCTTAATCCCTCTTCAGCGTTAACCAATCGCGCCCAGCGTATCGCCTGCGCCCTGTTTTTTCGGCAGCAGGAACAGCGTGGCGTAGATATCCAGCAGGTAAATCGCCGCCAGCAGGCTGATGGCCGCGGTAAACGACACCTGCGTCACCAGCGCACCGATTACCAATGGCCCCAGGCCGCCGACGCCGCGCCCCAGATTGAACAGGATGTTCTGCGCGGTGGCGCGCGCCTGCACCGGATAGGTATCGGAAATCAACGCGCCGTAGCCGCCTATCATGCCGTTGACGAACATGCCCATCACGGCGCCGGCGAACAGCATCAGCGTCGGGTTGCTCAACTGGGCGTAACCGATCACCATCACCACGGCGCCGACCTGATACAGCACGAAGATCTTCCAGCGGGGAAAGCGATCGGCCAGCACGCCAAACAGCCAGATGCCGAACGTCATGCCGACCACCGTCACCGCCGTCCACAGGCCGGACTTGGTGAGCGAGAAGCCAAAGTTTTTCGCCAGGTAAGTCGGCATCCAGATCATCAGGCCGTAGTAGCCGAAGTTCTGCACCGAACAGAGAATGAAGATGCCGATGCTGGCCCTGCTGGTGGCGCGATCCTTGAACAGCAGGCGCAAACGCTGCAGGAAGGAGAGCGGTTGCCCGGCATCTTTCTGCCGTACGAATTCCTCCGGTTCGCCCAGAGTGCGGCGGATCAGGAATGACGCCAGCGCCGGCAGCAGGCCGACCAAAAACATGCCGCGCCAGCCGATATGCTCCAGCAGCAGCGGCGTCAGGAAGGCGGCCGCCAGTACGCCCAACTGCCAGCCCATGCCGACGTAAGCCGAAGCGCGGTTGCGCTTCTCTGCCGGCCAGGCTTCGGCGATCAGCGCCATGCCGATACCGAACTCGCCGCCCAGCCCGATGCCCGCCAGGGTGCGATAGGCCAGCAGATCCCAATATCCTTGCGCCACGGCGCACAGGCCGGTGAACAGGGAAAACATCAGGATGGTGATCGTGAGCACCCGGATTCGGCCGAAGCGATCGCTGAGGTGGCCGAAGATCACGCCGCCCAGCACCGCGCCGATCAGCGTCCAGGTGACCAGCGAACCGGCGGCCGATGAGGTTAATCCCAATTCGCTGCTGATGGCCGGCAGCATAAAGCCGAGGATCAGCAGGTCAAACCCGTCCATGGCGTAACCGGTGACCGAAGCCAGCATGGCCTTACCGGGCGTCGCGTGGTTTTTTTTCTCTGTTATTACGGACATGAATCTTTATCTGTGTGGTGAACTCGGTGGGCCTATTGTGCCGCGCGGCGGCGGACGCCACCAGATAAAAACGGCGGGCTGTCTCAGGCGCGCCGAATTTGGGCTATAAAAATGCTATGCTTTGCCGCCTTTCAGCCAGCGTGCTGAATACCATGATGAAAAGAGATCGGGAATGCAGATGAGTATACATAACCAGGTGCGCCGCAGTTTGCAGGCGATTGAACAATCCATGCGCGATCTGGCGCTGTGGCAGGCCGCGCCGCCTGATCATGAGGCTTTCTCCAGCACCGAGCCGTTCTGCATCGACAGCATGTCGGCCGAAGCCTGGCTGCAGTGGGTGTTCTTGCCGCGCATGTATGCGTTGCTGGACGCCGAAGCGCCGCTGCCGACGCGCTTCGCCATTACGCCTTATTTCGAAGAGGCGTTGAAAGATCGTGAACCGAGCAGCCTGCCGCTGCTGGTGCTGCTGCAACAGCTGGATTTGATGTTGAATAAAGCGCCGTAATTCGCCGGCGGCGCGCAGATTTTTGCCGCCCGGCAGTGTAGAGTACTCGCGCGGATGCCGGGCAGGAGAGCCGAAGGCGTCTTTCGGCTCGGTTGAACCGCGGCGGTTGACCGGGGGCTGCATTAGGATGATGAGGTGCTGCAATAATGGATTTATTAAGGTTTATCCTGCGTTTGCCTTTTACCCTGGTTAAGGGCGTTTGCCGCCTGCTGGGTGGGATTTTGTCGCTGTTGGGGCGGTTGCTGAGACCGCTGGTCGGCAACCTCAGCTGGCGTGCGCCGGCCTGGTGGGCTGCGTTGCCGCGCGGTTTTTTGCGGCTCGAAAGCGGCGTGGATAAACACCCGAAAGCGATCGGTTTGGGCTTGCTGCTGCTGGCGGGCGCTGCAGGCGGCGCGTTTTACGGCTGGCACTGGTGGCAAAACCGGCCCCAGCCCATCGAACCGGCACCGATGGCGGTTCAGGAGATCAGCGCCGAGTTGCCCAACCCCGAGCCGATAGACTACGCCGCCGCCCGGCAGGCGCCGCAAACGGTGAGCCTGACTTTCAGCGGCTCGGCCGCGGCAATAAGCGCGGTGGGTAAAACCGTGAGCGCCGGCATCATCCTCAAACCGGCTGCGGAAGGGCAGTGGGCGTGGCGCAATGAGTCGACGCTGGTGTTCACGCCGAAAAAACCGCTGCCGATGGGCGCGAAATATGACGTAACCCTCGAGCCCACCACCTTGCTGGCGCCGCAGGTCAAGCTCGCCAAAACCCGCTATGCCTTCACCGTGCCCGCGTTCGATTACCGCCTGGGGCAGGCCGAGTATTACCGCGATCCGCAAGATGCGCAGAAACGCAGCGCGATTTTCAATTTGCAGTTCAATGCGCCGGTCGACGTCGCCAGCTTTGAAAAACAGATTTCGCTGGGATTGAAGGAGGGCAGCGCTTCCTCCGAGAAAAAGCTGAACTTCTCCCTGGTCTATGACGAGAAAAAACTGAACGCCTGGGTGCATTCCGAGCCGCTGCAGGCGCTGGATCAGGGCGGTGCTGTGCATCTGACCGTCGGCAAAGGCGTTAAATCGACGGCGGCCGGCAATGCGGTCGCTGAGGCGAAAAGCAACTGGGTCAAAGTACCGACGCTGTACAGCCTGGCGCTGAGCGACGCCAGCGCCCAGGTGGTGGATACCGACGGCGGCCAAGGGCAGCGTGCGCTGGTGGTCGGCTTCAGCGATGCGGTGAAGGATAAAGAGCTGGCGCGGGCCACCAAAGCCTGGCTGCTGCCGCAGCACGATCCGAGCGATGCCGAGACCGCCAACGATGCCGAAGATTTCTATCAATGGACGGTCGACAGCGTCGGCAAAAACGTGCTGGCGCAGGCGACGCCACTGCTGCTGACGCTTAACGAGGCGGAAGAGGCCTACCAGCCGCAGTTCAGCTTCCGTTTCGAAGCCCCGGCGCACCGCTTCGTGCTGATCGAGATAGACAACCAGCTGGTCTCCGTCGGCGGTTACAAAATGCCGAAGAAGGTTTACCGGGTGGTCGAAGTGCCGGAGTTCCCGAAATCGCTGCAGTTCATGTCCGCAGGCTCGCTGCTGTCGGTCAACGGCGACAAACAGATCAGCGTGGCGGCGCGCAACGTGGCGGGCCTGCGGCTGGACATCAAGCGGGTGATCCCGAGTCAGCTGCAGCACATCGTCTCCTTCAAAAGCCGGGAATACTCGTCAACGGAATTCAACCGGCTCAACGACGAATATTTCACCGAGCATTTCAAATACCAGACGGCGCTCAACAACGAGCGGCCGGGGGAAGTGAACTATCAGGGCATCGATCTCTCCCGCTATCTCTCCACCAACGCCAGTTCCCATCGCGGAGTATTCCTGCTGACGCTGTCCGAATGGCAGCCGAACCGGAAACCGGCGGCGGAAGAGGCGGGCGCCGAGCCAGAACAGGAACCGGACGAGAGCACCGGGGAAGATCAGCCCGACGTCGGCGATTCGCGCTTTGTGGTGGTGACCGATCTGGGCATCGTCGCCAAGAGCTCGCAGGATAAGACGCGCGACGTCTTTGTGCAGTCGATTCAAAGCGGCGCGCCGGTCAGCGGCGCCAACGTGTCGGTGGTGGCCAAAAATGGCGTGACGCTGCTCAGCCAAACCACCGGGGCCGACGGCCACGTGCGTTTCCCGGCGCTCGACGTGTACACCAACGAGCGCCAGCCGGTGATGTTCCTGGTGGAAAAGGAGGGGGATGTCTCCTTCCTGCCGACCGGCAGCTATAACGATCGCGGGCTGGACTTCTCGCGCTTCGACGTCGCCGGTGAACAAACGCCGACCGATCCGCGCACGCTCAGCAGTTACCTGTTCTCCGATCGCGGCGTTTATCGGCCGGGGGATACCTTTAACATCGGCCTCATCACCCGCGCCGCCGACTGGGGCGTTGGCCTGGCCGGCGTGCCGGTGCGCGCCGAAATCCGCGATCCGCGCGACAAGCTGATGACCACCGTGCCGCTGACGCTGGGCGCCAGCGGTTTCAATGAGCTGAGCTATACCACCGATGAAAACTCGCCTACCGGCGAGTGGAACGTCTATCTGTATCTGATCGGCAAAAACAACGATACCTCCACGCTGCTCGGCCATACCGCGGTCAATGTGAAGGAGTTCGAACCGGATCAGCTGAAAGTGAAGCTGGCGCTGACGCCGAACCGCCAGCAAGGCTGGGTCAAACCGTCCGAGCTGAAGGCCAGCATCGATGTGCAGAACCTGTTCGGCACTCCGGCGCAGGATCGCCGCGTGAGCACCAGGCTGACGCTGCGGCCGATGTATCCGAGCTTCGATCGCTTCCCGGATTATGCGTTCTATGAAAATCGGCAAAACAGCGACGGGTTCGAAACCGAGCTGGAAGATCGCACCACCGATGAGCACGGCGCGGCTGAAATACCGCTCGATCTGAAATCCTACGCCGACGCCACTTATCAGCTGCAGCTGCTGTCGGAGGCGTTCGTCGCCGGCGGTGGGCGCTCGGTGGCGGCGACCGCCCGCACGCTGGTTTCGCCTTACGATTACCTGATCGGGGTGAAGGCGGACGGCGATCTGGGCTACATCAACCGCGACGCGGAGCGGCATCTGAACGTGATCGCCATCGATCCGGACCTGAAACAGATCGCCATGCCGAACCTGAAGCAGGTATTGATCGAGCAGAAATACATTTCGGTGCTGACCAAACAGGATTCGGGCGTTTACAAATACCAGTCGAAGATGAAGGAAGTGCAGCTGTCGGAACAGCCGCTGGCGCTGAGCGGGCAGGGCGCGGATCTGCGGCTGGCGACCGATAAGCCGGGCGACTTCGTGCTGGTGATTGAAGATGCGCAGGGCAAAATGCTCAACCGCGTCGCCTACAGCGTGGCCGGCAACGCCAACCTGAGCCGTTCGCTGGATCGCAACGCCGAACTGAAGCTGAAACTGAACCAGGCGGAATACCAGCCGGGCGAAGAGATCGAGGTGGCGATCAACGCGCCTTATACCGGCAGCGGCTTGATCACCATCGAGAAGGACAGGGTTTACGCCTGGCAGTGGTTCCACACCGACACCACCAGCTCGGTGCAGAAGATCCGCGTGCCGGCCGGCATGGAGGGCAACGGCTACATCAACGTGCAGTTCGTGCGCGACATCAACTCCAGCGAGATCTTCATGAGCCCGCTGAGCTATGGCGTGATGCCGTTCAAGATCAGCACCAAGGCGCGGCAAAACAGCCTCAAGGTGACGGCGCCGGAAGTCATCAAGCCGGGTGAAAACCTGACGATGACGGTCAAGACCGACGCGCCGCAGCAGGTGGCGCTGTTCGCCGTCGATGAGGGCATTCTACAGGTGGCGCGTTACCGCCTGAAGGATCCGCTGGAGTTCTTCTTCAGCAAGCGCGAACTAAATGTGAGCAGCTCGCAGATCCTCGATCTGATCCTGCCGGAGTTCAGCAAGCTGATGGCGCTGACCGCGGCGCCGGGCGGCGATGCGGGCGAAGGGCTGGATCTCAACCTCAACCCGTTCAAGCGCAAGCGCGACAAGCCGGTGGCCTATTGGTCCGGCATTACCGAGGTCAGCGGCGAGAAGCAGTTCGTCTACCCGGTGCCGGACTACTTCAACGGCAAGATCCGCGTGATGGCGATTTCGGTGACCCCGGAGAAAATCGGCAAGGCGCAAACCGCCGCCACGGTGCGCGACAATTTCATCATGACGCCAAACGTGCCGGCGATGGTGGCGCCGGGTGACGAGTTCGACGTCAGCGTGGGCGTCAGCAACAACCTCGACGGGCTGAACGGCCAGTCGGTGGCCATCAACGTTCTGTTGACGCCGCCGCCGCAGTTGGAGGTGGTGGGCAACGCGACGCAAAGCCTGACGCTGGCGGAAAAACGCGAAGGCGTGATCGCTTTCCGCCTGCGCGCCAAAGCCGTGCTGGGCGATGCGCCGCTGGTGTTCGACGCCCGTTACGGCGACCAGGCCAGCCGCCGCACCGTCAGCACTTCGGTGCGGCCGGCGGCGCCGTACCGTACCCAGTCGGTGATGGGGCGCATGAGCGGCGGCAGTCAGAACGTCGATGGCCTGCGCCAGATGTTCGACGCTTTTGCGCAGCGCCGGGCGGCGGTATCGAATTCGCCGCTGGTGCTGACCAGCGGGCTGGCGCAATACCTGGCGGATTACCCGTATTACTGTTCCGAGCAGATCGTCAGCCGCTCCATTCCGCTGATGCTGCAGAGCCGCCACCCCGAGATGAAAAGCAGCCTGAGCCAGGCGGAAGTCAGCAAGCAGCTGCGCAACCTGCTTGGCGTGCTGCGCGCGCGCCAGAACGACAGCGGGGCGATCGGCGCCTGGCGTTCGTCGCCGGATGCCGATCCTTTCGTCACGCCTTATGTGGTGCAGTATCTGCTCGAAGCCAAAGCGGCGGGCTACGCCCTGCCGGAAGGCATGCTGGACGAGGCCAACGGCGCATTGCGCGAACTGGCGGCCAGCGGATTCGACGATCTGTATCTGCTGCGCCTGCGCAGCTGGGCGGTTTACCTGCTGACGCTGCAGGGCGAAGTGACCACCAACTCGCTGGCGGCGGTGCAGGATACGCTGCAAAAACGCTATGGCGAAGGGTGGAAAACCGATCTGAGCGCGCTGTATCTGGCTTCTTCCTATCGGTTGTTGAAGATGGACGACGAAGCCGCCGCGCTGTTGCAACCGAGCTGGCAGCAGCTGAGCAAGGCGTATGACAGCGCCTGGTGGACGCAGAACTATTTCGATCCGCTGGTGCAGGATGCGACGCGGCTGTATCTGATTACCCGTCACTTCCCGGAGAAGGTGGCGTCGATCCCGCCGCAGGTGCTGGAGAATATGGTCAAGGCGCTGAAAGAAGAGCGTTACACCACCTACTCCTCCGCGATGAGCATTCTGGCGCTGGAAAGCTATTCGGCCCAGGTGGCGGCGCAATCCGCCAATACGGATGCCTTGGGCATCGTGCAGGTAGGCAAAAGCGGCGGCGAGCCGCAGCGCATCAGTGAGCTGCAGGGGTTGTTCGTTCAGGGGCAGTTCAACGCCGATGCCACCGCGGTGCGCTTCACCAACGGCGGCAGCGCGCCGGCCTGGTATGTGGTGACGCAGGCCGGTTACGACCTGAATGCGCCGCAAAAAGCGCTGTCGCGCGGCATTGAGATCGTCCGCGATTACACCGACGAACAGGGCAAGCCGGTGACGCAGGTGACGCTGGGGCAGAAGATCAACGTCCATCTGAAGGTGCGCGCCAACTCGAAAGAGGGGCAGAGCAACCTGGCGATCGTCGATCTGCTGCCGGGCGGGTTCGAAGTGGTGCAGCAAACGCCGCCGGAACCGGCCGATGCCGGCGAGGAGAGCGAAGACCGCGGCGGTTGGCAGTCGCCGCTGGCCGCTACCGGCTCCACTTGGGCGCCGGATTACAGCGATATCCGTGAAGATCGGGTGATTATCTATGGCAGCGCCGGCACCGAGGTGCAGGAGTTCGTCTATCAGATCAAGGCCACCAATACCGGCAGCTTTATTGTTCCACCGGCCTACGGCGAAGCCATGTATGACCGTGAAGTACAGGCGATGTCGGCCGGCGGCGGCAAGCTGGTGGTGGTGCCGGCGGGCAACGACTAGGCCGGCTCCGGCGCCAGGCCAGCGTCTGGCGCCGGGGTGGTGAGAACGTATGAAGATCCTGACCGGGCGCGTGCTGCAAAACGGCTTGATGGCGGTGTTTTTACTGGCGCTGCTGCTGGCCGCGATTCGGCTGTGGCCGCATCCGCCCCTGTGGCAGGGGCTGCCGCAGTCTTCCGTCTATTACGACAGGCACGGCGCGCTGCTGCGCATCACCCTGGCCAACGACGACCGCTACCGGCTGTGGACGCCGCTGGAGCAGGTGTCGCCGTTGGCGGTGCGCGGGCTGCTGCTGCACGAAGACCGCTGGTTCTACTACAACCCCGGTTTTAACCCCGTCAGCCTGATGCGCGGCTTCTGGCGCAGCTATGTCGCCGGCGGCAAAATGCAGGGCGGATCGACCATCAGCATGCAGCTGGCGCGCATGCGCTGGCATCTCAACACCCGCACGCCGGGCGGCAAGCTGCTGCAGGTGCTGCGCGCGGTGCAGCTGGAACTGAGCTACTCCAAGCGCGATATCCTGGAAGCCTACCTGAATTACGCCCCTTACGGCCGCAACATCGAAAGCATTGGCGCCGCCAGCCTGATCTATTTCGCCAAGTCGCCGAAGGATTTGACCCTGCCGGAGGCGCTGACGCTGGCGGTGCTGCCGCAGTCGCCCAGCTACCGTCTGGAGCCGAAAACCGGCGTGCTCGGCACCGCGTTGACCCAGGCGCGCAACCGTCTGTTCCAGCGCTGGCAGCGGGTTTACCCCACCGACGCCAGCCAGCAAACGCTGTTCCGCCTGCCGCTGGCGCTGCGCCAGCCCGAACAAGTGCCCTATATCGCGCCGCACTTTATCGAACAGCTGCGCCAGCAGACGCAGCAACTGGTGCAGCGCGATACCCGCGTCGACACCACGCTGGACGCCGGGTTGCAGCGGCTGGTTGAGCGGCAGGTCAATGCCTTTATCGCCCGCAACCGCAGCCGCGGCATCCAAAACGCCGCGGTGCTGCTGGTGGACAGCCGCGATATGGGGGTGCGCGCGCTGCTGGGATCGGCGGACTATTACAATCGGCCGATCCAGGGGCAGGTGAACGGCACCAACGCCAAGCGCTCGCCGGGTTCGACGCTCAAACCGTTCATCTACGCGCTGGGCATGGAGCAGGGCGTGCTGCATCCGATGACCATCCTGAAGGACGTGCCTTCGTCGTTCGGCGCCTATGCGCCGGAAAATTTCGACCGGCGCTTTCTCGGCCCGGTGACCGCCACCGACGCGCTGAATTTCAGCCGCAACATCCCGGCGGTGTATGTTGCCTCGCAGCTGCGCCAGCCGACCTTTTATCAGTTTTTGCGCCTGACCGGCGTCGCCAATATGGCCAACGAAAGCCACTACGGGCTGTCGCTGGTGCTGGGCGGCGGCGAGGTGACGGCGCAGGAGTTGGCGAAGCTGTATGCGCTGCTGGCGAACCGCGGCGAGCTGCGGCCGCTTCGTATGCAGCTGAAAGAGGCCGAATCGACGCCGGTGCGGCTGCTGAGCGAGGAGGCCAGTTTCATCACGCTGGATATGCTGCGCCAGCACCGGCGGCCGGGCGATACGCTGGCGCAGCGTTCTTCTTCGCTGCCGGTGTACTGGAAGACCGGCACTTCTTGGGGCTTTCGCGACGCCTGGAGCGTCGGGATTTTCGGTCCTTACGTGCTGGTGGTGTGGGAAGGCAACTTCGATGGGCGCGGCAACAATGCGTTGGTCGGCGCCGAGGCGGCCGCGCCGCTGTTCTTCAACATCATCGACAGCGTCAATGCCAGCTACCCCGGCCTGCGGGAACCGAAGCACCCGTTCCCCCAACGGCTGCGGCGGGTGGATATTTGTCTCGCCAGCGGCGATCTGCCGACGCCGTGGTGCCAGCAGAAGGGCAAGACCTGGTTCATTCCCGGCAAGTCGCCGATCAAGGTCGACAGCGTCTATCGGCCGGTGGTGCTGGATATTCACAGCGGCGAGGTCGTTTGCCCGCCGTATGACGCGGCGCAGACCCGCACCGAAATCTTTGAGTTCTGGCCTTCCGATCTGGCCAACGTGTTCGCCCAGGCCGGGCTGCCGAAGCGGGCGCCGCCGGTCAACCGCTGCAAGGACAACGGCATCGCCGTCGGCGGCAACGCGCCGCGCATCACTTCGCCGCTGAAAAACACCACCTATACCCTGCGCCAGTCGCAGCAGGGGCGAGATAAAATCGCCTTCAACGCGGTGACGGACGCCGACAGCAAGACGGTGTACTGGTTCGTCGACGATATCTATCTCGGCAGCAGCGCCAGCAAAAAGCCGATCGATTGGCGGCCGATCGACAACGGGCGCTACCGCATTCGGGCGGTGGACGATCGCGGCCGCGCCGATACGCGCCTGGTGACCATCGAATGGGTGAACTAGCGCTGAGCCGCACGCCTGTTATACTCGCGCCCGAAACGGCTATTTACCTGGGAAAGCGATGTGATTGAGATTTTGTATCAGGATGAACACCTGGTGGCGGTGAACAAGCCGTCGGGCTGGTTGGTGCACCGCAGTTGGCTGGATCGTCATGAGACCCGCTTTATGATGCAGACGGTGCGCGATCAGCTCGGGCAGCACGTCTTTACCGTGCACCGTCTCGATCGCCCGACGTCCGGCGTGCTGCTGATGGCGCTCTCCAGCGAGGTGGCGCGTCTGCTGTCGCTGCAGTTCGAGCAGCATCAGGTGCAGAAAACCTACCATGCGGTGGTGCGCGGTTACGTGCAGGAGGGGGCGACCCTCGACTACCCGCTGACGGCGGAGCTGGACAAAATCGCCGATAAACATGCCGATGCCGATAAGGAGCCGCAGCCGGCGGTGACGCACTACCGGCCGCTGGCGCAGGTAGAGATGCCGGTGGCCGTCGGCCGCTACGACAGCGCGCGCTACAGCCTGGTGGAGCTGCAGCCGGAAACCGGCCGCAAGCATCAGCTGCGGCGCCACATGGCGCATCTTCGCCATCCGATCATCGGCGACAGCAAGCACGGCGATCTGCGGCAGAACCGCGGCATGGCGCAGCATTTCGGTTGCCCGCGCCTGATGCTGCACGCCAGCCATCTGCAGCTGACGCACCCTGTGACCGGTGAGCCGCTGCGGGTGACGGCGCGCTGGGACGAAGACTGGCAAGGGGTGATGACGCAGTTCGGATGGGCGGGAGTATTCCCTGAACTTGCCGGGGTTGAGTTTAGCGCGGCTAACGGTCAGGATAGCTGACAATTTTTAAAGGTAATGAAGGGAGTAGGAGCCATGGCTCAGGTTGGTATCTTCGTGGGAACGGTCTACGGCAATTCGCTGCTGGTGGCGGAAGAGGCGCAAAACATCCTCAGCGAACAGGGCCATGAGGTCAAACTGTTCGAAGAGGGCACGCTGGAGGCCTGGCAGTATTATCGTCAGCACTACGCGCTGGTGATTACCTCCACCACCGGGCAGGGCGATCTGCCGGACAGCATCGCGCCGCTGTTCCACGCCATTCGCGATCAGGTCGGCTACCAGCCGGAGCTGCGCTATGGGCTGATCGCCCTCGGCGACAGCAGCTATGACAACTTCTGCGGCGCCGGACGCGCGTTCGACGCGCTGCTGCAGGAGCAGGGCGCCACCCGCGTTGGCGAAGTGCTGGAGATCGATGCGATGGAACAGCCGGAGCCGGAAGTGGCCGCCTGCCCGTGGGTCGAGCAGTGGGGCACGCTGCTGCAATCGTAAAGTAAAAAGGCGCCGCGAAAGGGCGCCTTGGCGATGATGCGGATCAACCGATCCGCATTACTTGCCGCGGGTGAGTTTTTCCAGATCGGCTTCGATCTCGGCAATCTTGTGCGACACCACGCCTTCGAGATGGCGCAGGTCGTCGAGGATTTTACGCTTCAGATCCACTTCCACCTGATCGCGTTGGCACAGCTGATCCAGTTCGTCGATCACGTAACGCAGGTTCGGGTTGATCTCGTGAATTTCCTTGTAGCCCTGGCCGGCGTTGTCCGCCACCACGGTTTTACGCTGGCGCGGGTACTTGAACTTCACGCTTTTAGCGAAGAACTCGCCCTTGTCCTTGCGGAAATAGATCTTGAGGATGTCGTTGTTGGCCTCTTGACGCAGGCTATAGCGATCGACGTCTTCCGGTTGATTGATGCCCAAACTCTTCAAGTTATCGTACATACTGCGCCCTCTTTAGATGTGATCGTTATATTCCACGACTGCGATTATGGCGGAAAGCGAGGTCTGCGACTGTGACTGCCAGCGAAACGCAGACAAAAAAATAGCGGGTGAATCACCCGCTATTTCAATTTAGTCGATAGTGCGCAATAACTCATTAATGCCGACTTTACCGCGCGTTTTGGCGTCGACCTTCTTGACGATCACCGCGCAGTACAGGCTGTAGGAACCGTCTTTCGACGGCAGGTTGCCGGAAACCACCACCGAACCCGCCGGCACGCGGCCGTAATGGATTTCGCCGGTCTCGCGGTCATAGATGCGGGTGCTCTGGCCGAGGTACACGCCCATCGAAATCACCGAGCCTTCTTCCACGATCACGCCTTCCACCACTTCGGAGCGCGCGCCGATGAAGCAGTTGTCTTCGATGATGGTCGGGTTGGCCTGCAGCGGCTCCAGCACGCCGCCGATGCCGACGCCGCCGGACAGGTGAACGTTTTTGCCGATCTGAGCGCAAGAACCGACGGTGGCCCAGGTGTCGACCATGGTGCCTTCGTCGACGTAGGCGCCGATGTTAACGTAAGACGGCATCAGCACGGTGTTGCGCGCGATGAACGCGCCCTGGCGCACGGTGGCCGGCGGCACGACGCGGAAACCTTCCTTCTGGAAGCGCGCTTCGTCGTAGTCGGCGAATTTCATCGGCACCTTGTCGTAGTAGCGGGTTTCCGCGCCGTCCATCACCTTGTTGTCGTTGATGCGGAAAGAGAGCAGCACGGCTTTCTTCAGCCACTGATGGGTGACCCATTGACCGTCGATCTTCTCGGCGACGCGCAGGGCGCCGCTGTCCAGCAGGCCGATCACCTGGTTTACCGCTTCGCGCGTTACGGTGTCTACGTTCGCCGGGGTGATGTCCGCACGGCGCTCGAAGGCGCTTTCAATAACGTTCTGTAATTGCTGCATGCTGTTCTCTTTCCTGATGTTGTCGGTAAAAAGTTACTTGTATCACATTTTATCGTTTGGGGTGAGGGCCTCTGTCAACCGTTGCTCCAACTTTCTGCGCGTTTCCTGGTCGAGCGCGCGCCGCTCGCCGTCGGCCAGGATAAACAAGTCCTCGACCCGCTCGCCGATGGTGGAAATGCGCGCGCCGTGCAGCGACAGCCCAAGGTCGGCGAACACTTCGCCCACCCGCGCCAGCAGGCCGGGCTGGTCGAGTGCGGTCAGCTCCAGGTAGCTGCGGCGATCGGTATGGGTCGGCAGGAAAGTGACCTCGGTCGGCACGCTGAAGTGGCGCAGCTTGGAAGAGGGCCGGCGCACGCGCGGCGGCTGATACTCCCGCTGGGTGATGGCCTGCAGCAGCGCCTGACGGATCGCCGCGTGGCGATCCTGCGCCAGCGGGCTGCCGTCCGGCTCCAGCACGATAAAGGTGTCCATTGCCATACCGTCGCGATTGGTGAAGATCTGCGCGTCGTGCACGCTCAGATTGCGGCGATCCATCTCCCCGGCGACGGCGGCGAACAGATAAGGGCGGTCCGGGCTCCAGATGAAGATCTCGGTGCCGCCGCGCGTCGCCTGGCGGCTGACCAGCACCAGCGGCTGGGTGGAATCGTGGGCCAGCAGGTGGCGGGCGTGCCAGGCCAGCTGATTCGGCGAGTGGCGCAGGAAATAGTCGGCGCGGCAGCGGCTCCAGATGCGGTGCAGCGCCTCTTCGTCGATGTTGTCCATGCGCAGCAGCGCCAGCGCCTGCAGGCGGTGATGGCGCACGCGTTCGCGCAGATCCGGGCTGTTTTGCATGCCGCGGCGCAGCTGCTTCTCGGTGGCGAAATACAGCTCGCGCAGCAGGCTCTGTTTCCAGCTGTTCCACAGGGTTTCGTTGGTGGCGCAGATGTCGGCCACCGTCAGGCATACCAGGTAACGCAGGCGGGTTTCGCTCTGCACTTCGCTGCTGAACTGCTGGATCACCGTCGGATCCTGGATATCGCGGCGCTGCGCGGTGACCGACATCAGCAGGTGGCAGCGCACCAGCCAGGCCACCAGCTGGGTTTCACGCGAGTTGAGGCCGTGAAGTTCGGCAAACTCCACCACGTCTTCCGCGCCGAGGATCGAGTGGTCGCCGCCGCGCCCTTTGGCGATATCGTGGAACAACGCCGCCAGCAGCAGCAGTTCCGGGTGCGGCAGGCGCGGATACAGCTCCACGCACAGCGGATGGCGCGGCCGGGTCTGGTCGTCGGCGAAACTCTCCAGCTTCTGCAGCACGCGGATGGTGTGTTCATCGACGGTATAGGCGTGGAACAGGTCGAACTGCATCTGCCCGACGATCTTGCCCCACTGCGGCATATAGGCCCACAGCACGCTGTGACGGTGCATCGGCACCAGCGCGCGCGACACCGCGCCGGGATGGCGCAGGATGGCCATAAACAGATCGCGCGCTTCCGGAATGGTGCACAGCGGCTGCTTCAGGTGGCGGCGCGCGTGACGCAGCTGGCGCACGGTGGTGGAATAAATGCCCTTGATCTCGCGGTTGCGCACCATCAGGTAGAACATGCGCATGATGGCCTGCGGCTCGCGGATAAACAGCGTTTCGTCGCGCAGGTCGATCAGATCGCCGCGCAGCTGGAAATCGTCGTTCAGCGGGCGCGGCTTCTCGGTGGCGTCCAGCGCCAGAATGGCCTCGTCGAACAGCTGCAGCAGCATGTGGTTCAGTTCGCTGACGCGCCGCGTCATGCGGTAGAAGTCTTTCATCATGCGCTCGACCGGCTCGTTGCCTTCGCCTTCATAGCGCAGCAGCTGCGCCACGCTGAGCTGGCGATCGAACAGCAGGCGGTTGTCGTAACGCGGCAGCACCAGGTGCAGTGCAAAGCGGATGCGCCACAGGAAGCTCTGGCACTCGTTCAGCTCGTTGCGCTCGGCCTGGGTGAGGAAACCGAAGCCGACCATTTCGTCCAGCGAAGTGGCGCCGAAGTGGCGCCGCGCCACCCACAGCAGCGTGTGAATATCGCGCAGGCCGCCGGGGCTGCTTTTGATATCCGGCTCCAGGTTATAGCTGGTGCCGTGGTAGCGCTGATGGCGCTCCTGCTGCTCGTTGATCTTGGCGTGGAAAAACTGCGGCGAAGGCCAGAAGCCGTCGCTGAAGATATGTTTTTGCATCTGCAGGAACAGCGCGACGTCGCCGCAGATCATACGCGATTCGATCAGGTTGGTGGCCACGGTCAGATCCGCCAACCCTTCCAGCAGGCACTCTTCCAGAGTGCGCACGCTATGGCCCACTTCCAGCTTGAGATCCCACAGCAGGGTGATGAATTCGCCGACCCGCTGCGACTGCTGTTCCGTCAGCCGGCGCTGGCTAAGCACCAGCACGTCGATGTCCGACAGCGGGTGCAGTTCGCCGCGGCCGTAGCCGCCGACCGCCACCAGCGCGGTTTCCGGAATATCTTCGAAGCCGTAGAACGTCCACAGCCGGCGCAGCAGGCGATCGATAAAGTCGCTGCGCGCTGCCACCAGGCTTTCGGCGCTGGAGCCGGCATCGAACGCCGCCGCCAGCCACAGCTGGAACTGCTCCAGCCGCTGTTTCAGCATCGGGCAGGTGAGCTCTTCGTCGCCGTAGGTGCTGGGGGAGGCTGGCGGCATCGGCACGGCCGGGGCCGCTTGTTGAAGGAGATTGTCAGACATAGTGCGCAGCCCATAAAAAAGGCCGGCAAAAGCCGGCCTGGTGATATTCTGCACGCGGCGTGCGCCGCGGTGCTTACATCTCGTGCGTAATGATGTTGGGGATGGTGTCATCCTTGCGCAACGTCATTATCTCGCAGCCGTTATCAGTGACCACAATAGTATGCTCATACTGCGCCGACAAGCTGCGATCTTTGGTTTTTACCGTCCAGCCGTCTTTCATGGTGCGGATGCGGTAGTCGCCGGCGTTGACCATCGGTTCGATGGTGAAGGCCATGCCCGCCTGCAGCACCACGCCGCCGTCGTCGGCGTCATAGTGCAGCACCTGCGGCTCTTCGTGGAACACTTCGCCGATGCCGTGGCCGCAGTACTCGCGCACCACGGAGAATTTCTCGGCCTCGACGAATTGCTGGATAGCCTTGCCCAGGGTGCGCAGGCGGATGCCCGGCTTGACCATCTTCAGCGCCAGATACAGGCTTTCCTGAGTGACGCGGCACAGGCGCTCGCCCAGAATGGTCGGTTTGCCGACGATGAACATCTTCGAGGTGTCGCCGTGGAAGCCGTCTTTAATCACGGTCACGTCGATATTGACGATGTCGCCGTCTTTCAGCGTTTTGTCGTCGCTCGGGATGCCGTGGCACACCACTTCGTTCACCGAGATGCACACGGATTTCGGGAAGCCGTGATAGCCGAGGCAGGCGGAAATAGCCTGCTGCTCGTTGGTGATGTACTCGTGACAGATACGGTCCAGCTCGCCGGTGGTCACGCCAGGTTTGACGTGCGGCTCGATGATTTCCAGCACTTCGGCGGCCAGGCGGCCGGCCACGCGCATTTTTTGGATGTCATCAGGTGTTTTAATTGAGATTGCCATGAAATTCGTCCGCAGGTGTCGTTATCGTCGACAATAAGAAGCAGTGACTTATGGTATCAGCCCGGCCGGGGGCTGCCAAATTTCATTTCCCGATGCCCGGCGCAAAGCAACAAAAGTTGGTGTCGGCGGCGGGTTTATGGTATAAAGCGCGCCGGCGATCCGCGACTTGGTTCTTGTGACCTGGCAGGAATTGGCCGAAAATACTTTAACTGCACTCATTTTGTGTAAATAACACACACGTATCGGCACATCCGCCGGGGTGCCCTGAGGTGACTTGTCGCCGCCAGGGTCGGCGTTATGGGATACGTGGAGGCATAACCCCAATTAATCTATAGAGGTTTAATCATGGCAACTGTTTCCATGCGCGACATGCTCAAGGCTGGTGTTCACTTCGGTCACCAGACCCGTTACTGGAACCCGAAAATGAAGCCTTTCATCTTCGGCGCTCGTAACAAGGTTCACATCATCAACCTGGAGCAGACCGTACCAATGTTCAACGCCGCTCTGGCTGAACTGAGCAAGATCTCTTCCCGTAAAGGCAAGATCCTGTTCGTAGGTACCAAGCGCGCAGCAAGCGAAGCGGTAAAAGACGCTGCTAACAGCTGTGACCAGTTCTTCGTGAACCACCGCTGGTTGGGCGGCATGCTGACTAACTGGAAAACCGTTCGTCAGTCCATCAAGCGTTTGAAAGATCTGGAAATCCAGTCTCAAGACGGCACCCTGGACAAGCTGACCAAGAAAGAAGCGCTGATGCGCACTCGTGAACTGGCCAAGCTGGAAAACTCCCTGGGCGGTATCAAAGATATGGGCGGTCTGCCAGACGCACTGTTCGTTATCGATGCCGATCACGAGCACATCGCGATCAAAGAAGCCAACAACCTGGGTATCCCGGTATTCTCTATCGTTGATACCAACTCCAACCCAGACGGCGTTGACTTCATCATCCCTGGTAACGACGACGCAATCCGTGCAGTAAACCTGTACCTGACTGCCGTTGCTGCCGCTGTGCGTGAAGGTCGTTCTCAAGATCTGGCCGTTCAGGCGGAAGAAGGCTTCGTAGAAGCTGAATAATAAGGCAAGCTCGTCACTGAGCCCTTATTAACCAGGTATTGACATATGTTGGTTAGGGGGGCCTGTTAAGGCCCCCTTTGCTTATCTGAATGAGAACTGTCTCCACGCGAGATAACCGAGGAAAAATAAATGGCTGATATTACCGCTGCCCTGGTAAAAGAACTGCGCGAGCGTACCGGCGCTGGCATGATGGATTGCAAGAAGGCGCTGGTTGAATCCAACGGCGACATCGAACTGGCAATCGAAAACATGCGTAAGTCCGGTGCGATCAAAGCCGCTAAAAAAGCAGGCAACGTAGCTGCTGACGGCGTGATCAAAACCAAGATCGAAGGCAACTACGGCATCATTCTGGAAGTTAACT
Source organism: Serratia sp. CY27727 (assembly GCF_052169275.1). NCBI lineage: Bacteria > Pseudomonadati > Pseudomonadota > Gammaproteobacteria > Enterobacterales > Yersiniaceae > Serratia > Serratia sp. CY27727. The sequence continues at coordinate 188,473 of NZ_JBJNLB010000008.1, forward strand.
GCCAGACTGACTTCGTAGCGAAAGACGCCGGTTTCCAGGCGTTCGCCGACAAAGTGCTGGATGCGGCCATGGCCGGCAAAATCACTGACGTTGACGTGCTGAAAGCACAGTTCGAAGAAGAGCGCGTAGCGCTGGTGGCAAAAATCGGCGAAAACATCAACATTCGTCGCGTTGCTTCCCTGGAAGGCGAAGTGCTGGGCAGCTACCTGCACGGCGCGCGTATCGGCGTTCTGGTTGCGGCTAAAGGCGCTGACGAAGAGCTGGTCAAGCAAATCGCAATGCACATTGCGGCAAGCAAGCCAGAGTTCGTGAAGCCGGAAGACGTGTCTGCTGAAGTGGTAGAAAAAGAGTACCAGGTTCAGCTGGACATCGCCATGCAGTCCGGCAAGCCGAAAGAAATCGCAGAGAAAATGGTTGAAGGCCGCATGAAGAAATTCACCGGCGAAGTTTCTCTGACCGGTCAGCCTTTCGTTATGGATCCGAGCAAATCCGTTGCTCAGGTGCTGAAAGAGCACAACGCTGACGTGACCAACTTCATTCGCTTCGAAGTGGGCGAAGGCATCGAGAAAGTCGAGACCGACTTCGCTGCTGAAGTTGCCGCGATGAGCAAACAGTCTTAATGACTGTCGATGGAACCGCCGTCTGGCGGTTCCATACTATCCAGCCAGAATTACACCGGTGGCAGGCCCTGCAGCGTGATGCTCACCTCAGGCGCGTTTCATCGGCTGAAATCCCCAATACTAATACTGCTTCTTAGGACAGAACACCATGGCAACCAATGCAAAACCCGTATATCAGCGTATTCTGCTTAAACTGAGTGGCGAAGCCCTGCAAGGTGCAGAAGGTTTTGGTATCGACGCCAGCGTTTTGGATCGCATGGCTCAGGAAGTGAAAGAGCTGGTCGAACTGGGAATTCAGGTCGGTGTAGTTATTGGCGGCGGGAACCTGTTCCGCGGCGCGGGCCTGGCGCAAGCCGGCATGAACCGCGTAGTGGGCGACCACATGGGAATGCTGGCTACCGTGATGAACGGCCTGGCTATGCGTGATGCACTGCACCGTGCCTATGTGAACGCCCGCCTGATGTCGGCGATCCCGCTGAACGGCGTGTGTGACAATTACAGCTGGGCAGAAGCTATCAGCCTGCTGCGCAACAACCGCGTGGTGATCTTCTCCGCTGGTACCGGTAACCCGTTCTTCACCACCGATTCCGCCGCTTGCCTGCGCGGCATCGAGATCGAAGCGGACGTGGTGCTGAAAGCCACCAAAGTGGATGGCGTATACTCCGCCGATCCGGTGAAAAACCCGGATGCGACGCTGTATGAACAATTAACCTATCAGGACGTGTTGGAGCGCGAGCTGAAAGTGATGGATCTGGCGGCGTTTACGCTGGCCCGCGATCACGGTCTGCCGATCCGCGTGTTCAACATGAACAAGCCGGGCGCGCTGCGCCGCGTGGTGATGGGTGAGAACGAAGGTACGCTGATCAGCAAATAAGGCTGTTCACACCCCTTTTTCGGTGCGCGTGACGCCAGACGCCGCGCGCTCTCCGAGTACGATTACGGGCTATACTTGAGTATCGCCTGCCAAGTAACCAGCTTCCAAGGGTTTGCAACGTGACTAATGAAATCAGAAAAGATGCTGATTCACGCATGGAAAAAAGCGTAGAAGCATTCAAAAACCAAATCAGCAAGATCCGCACCGGCCGCGCTTCTCCAAGCATTCTGGACGGCATCATGGTGGAATACTACGGCGCCGCTACGCCGCTGCGCCAGCTGGCCAACGTGACCGTGGAAGACTCCCGCACGCTGAAAATCAACGTGTTCGACCGCAGCCTGAGCCAGGCCGTTGAGAAAGCGATCATGAGCTCCGATCTGGGCCTCAACCCGTCTTCCGCGGGTTCTGACATTCGCGTTCCGCTGCCTCCGCTGACCGAAGAACGTCGTAAGGATCTGATCAAGATCGTGCGCGGCGAAGCCGAGCAGGGCCGCGTAGCGGTGCGTAACGTGCGTCGCGACGCCAACGACAAGGTCAAGGCGCTGCTGAAAGACAAAGAGATCAGCGAAGACGAAGAACGTCGTTCACAAGACGAGATTCAGAAAATGACCGACGCTTACATCAAGCTGGTCGACGCCGCGCTGGCGGAGAAAGAAAAAGAGCTGATGGATTTCTAATCAGCATCGCGCAGAAAAAAGCGTCGCCTGGGCGGCGCTTTGTTTTTTGTGGCGCAGATCCCGTTTCATCGTACTGAAAGATCATGGACAAGCGGTGTCCAAGGTTCCACACTGGAACACCTCCGATCTCATCAGACAGTTATTCAGAGTGAACTCATGAAGCAACTGACCATTCTTGGCTCGACCGGCTCGGTAGGGACCAGCACCCTGGCCGTGGTCAGGGCAAATCCCGACCTTTTTGCGATCAAAGCGCTGGTTGCCGGCCGCAACGTCGCGGTCATGGCGCAGCAATGCATGGAATTTCGGCCCGCCTTCGCCGCGATGGCGGATGAAAGCGCCGCGCGCGAGCTGCGCGCCATTCTGGCGGAAAACGGCGTCGCTACCGAGGTATTGGCCGGGGAGCAAGCGGCCTGCGAACTGGCGGCGTTGGACGACGTCGATCAAGTGACGGCGGCCATCGTCGGCGCCGCGGGGCTGTTGCCGACGCTGGCGGCGATCCGCGCAGGCAAGCAGGTGCTGCTGGCCAACAAAGAGTCGCTGGTCACCTGCGGCCGTCTGTTTATGGATGCGGTGCGGCAAAGCCAGGCGCAGTTGCTGCCGCTCGACAGCGAGCACAACGCGATTTTTCAGAGTTTGCCTGAGAGCATTCAGCGTCAGTTGGGATACTCTTCCCTGGACAGTCATGGTGTTTCGCGCATCGTGCTTACCGGCTCCGGCGGCCCGTTCCGCACCACGCCGCTGGAGCAGTTCGCCGCGATGACCCCGGATCAAGCCTGCGCCCACCCGAACTGGTCGATGGGGCGCAAGATCTCGGTGGATTCCGCCACCATGATGAACAAAGGTCTGGAATACATTGAGGCCCGCTGGCTGTTTAACGCCTCGGCCGAGCAAATGGAAGTGATCCTGCATCCGCAGTCGGTGATTCACTCGATGGTGCGCTATGCCGACGGCAGCGTGCTGGCGCAGCTGGGTACGCCGGATATGCGCACGCCGATCGCCCACGCGATGGCGTATCCGCAGCGCGTGAACTCCGGCGTGGAGGCGCTGGACTTCTGTCGCATCGGTTCGTTGACCTTCGCCGAACCGGAGCGCGAGCGTTATCCTTGCCTGTATTTGGCGATTGAAGCGTTCGATGCCGGCCAGGCGGCGACCACTGCGCTGAACGCGGCCAACGAAATCGCCGTGGCGGCATTTTTGCAGCAGCAGATTCGCTTCACCGACATTGCGGCGGTCAACCGCCAGGTGGTGGAGCGCCTCGCGCTGCAGGAACCGACCAGCATCGAAGCGGTCTTAGACATTGACCGCCAGGCGCGCGCCGCTGCCGAGGAGCGCGTTCGCACGTTGCGCGATTGAGGACGGCGATTATCCGATTTTGCTCGTAATTCACGCGTGCCGCAGCGGGGCCGTTTGTTCATGCCCCGCTGAGGTGGTATAGTCTGCGCCACCTGTCAGCGGTTATACCGTTGAATTATGGCCTGATTGGCGCCTTGTGCGCCAATGGCGGCCCGGCTGCGCCGGGCATCGCGAGGGCTGGCTGAAAGCCGTGTCGGGCACACGGCTTTTTTTGCGCGTAAGGGCCTGATGTTCCGGAAAGGCAGTTATATTTCTATTGAGGAAATAAGTACGAGTTATGTCGTCCGCAAACCAACAAGAGGCTAATCCATCTTCCCCGGGGCCGCGCCATGTCGCCATTATCATGGACGGTAACGGACGCTGGGCCAAACGTCAGGGCAAGTTACGTGTCTTCGGTCATAAAGCAGGGGTGAAATCGGTTCGCCGCGCGGTCAGTTTTGCCGCCAGCCACCATTTAGATGCGCTCACGCTTTATGCCTTCAGCAGCGAAAACTGGAACCGTCCGGTGCAGGAAGTCTCCGCCCTGATGGAGCTTTTTGTCCGTGCTCTGGATAGTGAAGTAAAAAGCCTGCATAAACATAACGTCAGGCTGCGGGTGATCGGCGATATCAGCCGCTTCAGCTCGCGTTTGCAGGAGCGGATCCGCCGCTCTGAAGCACTGACGGAAAATAACGATGGCCTGACGCTCAATATCGCTGCCAACTACGGTGGCCGTTGGGATATCATTCAGGGAGTAAGGGAACTGGCCGAACGGGTACGGGTGGGGGAGTTGCACCCGGATCAGATCAGCGAGGAATTATTGAACGAGCGGGTTTGCATGAGCGACCTGGCGCCGGTGGATCTGGTTATCCGCACCGGTGGCGAGCATCGCATCAGTAACTTCCTGCTGTGGCAAATCGCCTATGCTGAACTTTACTTTACTGATGTGCTCTGGCCTGATTTCGATGAACTTGTCTTTGAAGGTGCGCTGAATGCATTTGCACAACGTGAGCGCCGCTTCGGGGGAACAACACCTATCGGCGCCGATGCGTCCTAGGGAGAACTTTTGCTGAAGTATCGCCTCATAACTGCTCTGATTTTAATCCCGATCGTTATCGCGGCGCTGTTCCTGTTGCCGCCGCTGGCCTTTGCTCTGGTAACGCTCGTCGTGTGCATGTTAGCAGCCTGGGAGTGGGGCCAACTGGCCGGTTTTACCTCCCGTTCGCAGCGCATCTGGCTGGCGATACTGTGCGGTTTTCTGCTGGCGCTGATGATGCTCAGCGTTCCCGCGTACCATCAATCCGTGCCGCAGGTGAGCGGCTCGCTGTGGCTGTCGCTGGCCTGGTGGCTGGCGGCGCTGCTGCTGGTGCTGTTCTACCCCGGCTCGGCCGCCATCTGGCGCAACTCGCGCCCGCTGCGCCTGCTGTTCGGCCTGCTGACCATCGTGCCGTTCTTCTGGGGCATGCTGGCGCTGCGCCAGTTCGGCTACGAGCAAAACCCGTTTACCGGCGCCTGGTGGCTGCTGTACGTGATGCTGCTGGTGTGGGGCGCGGATTCCGGCGCCTATATGTTCGGCAAGCTGTTCGGCAAGCATAAGCTGGCGCCGAAGGTCTCTCCGGGTAAAACCTGGGAAGGGCTGATTGGCGGGCTGCTGACGTCGGCGGTCATTTCCTGGCTGTTCGGCCGTTACGCGCCGCTGAACGTGGTGCCGACCACGCTGTTGGCCTGTTCGGTGATCGCCGCGCTGGCTTCGGTGCTGGGCGATTTGACCGAAAGCATGTTCAAACGCGAAGCGGGCATCAAGGACAGCGGTCACTTGATCCCCGGTCACGGCGGCATACTGGATCGTATCGACAGCCTGACCGCGGCGGTGCCGGTGTTTGCCTGCCTGATGCTGTTGGTGTTTTAATCCGTCGATGACGGAAAGTGAGGGATGATGGTCAGCGTGCTTTGGAACCTGGTGGCGTTTCTGATTGCGCTCGGTATTTTGATCACCGTGCACGAGTTCGGACACTTTTGGGTTGCCCGCCGTTGCGGCGTGCGCGTTGAACGCTTCTCCATCGGCTTCGGCCGGGCGCTGTGGCGCCGCACCGATCGCCAGGGCACCGAGTACGTCATCGCCTTGATTCCGCTCGGCGGCTACGTGAAGATGCTGGACGAGCGGGTGGAGTCGGTGGCACCGGAAATGCGCCATCAGGCCTTCAACAACAAAACCGTCTGGCAGCGCGCGGCCATCATCAGCGCCGGCCCCATCGCCAACTTCCTGTTTGCTATCCTTGCCTATTGGCTGGTGTTCATCATCGGCGTGCCGAGTTTCCGTCCGGTGATCGGCGAAATCGCGCCGCAATCCATTGCCGCCAAGGCTGAAATTTCGTCTGGCATGGAACTAAAGTCGGTTGACGGCATCGAAACGCCTGATTGGGAATCAGTTCGTCTGGCGCTGGTGGCGAAGATTGGCGATGCGCAAACCGAAGTCGGCGTCGCGCCGTTCGGCTCTTCGCAGGCGGTGACCAAAACCCTGGATTTGCGCCAGTGGAACTTTGAACCGGACAAGCAGGATCCCGTTGTCGCGCTGGGCATTATGCCGCGCGGCCCGCAGATAGAATCCGTGTTGGCGGAAGTGCAGCCTAACTCGGCGGCGCAAAAGGCGGGTTTACAAGCGGGGGACAGGATCGTTAAAGTCGATGGTCAGCCGTTGGGTCGTTGGCAGACGCTGGTGAAGCGTATCCACGATGGCCCGGGGCAACCGCTGGCTTTGGAGATTGAAAGAAACGGCGCCCCCTTGTCTTTGACGCTGATACCGGATACAAAGCCGGTGGGAAAAGACAAATCGGTGGGGTTTGCAGGCATCATTCCAAAGGTGCTGCCGCTGCCGGACGAGTATAAAACGATTCGCCAGTATGGACCGTTCCCGGCGCTGTATCAGGCCGGCGACAAGACCTGGCAGCTGATGCGGCTGACGGTCAACATGCTGGGCAAATTAATAACCGGTGATGTAAAGCTGAACAACCTGAGTGGCCCGATCTCGATTGCACAGGGAGCAGGGGCGTCAGCCGGAGTCGGGTTCGTGTATTATCTGATGTTCCTGGCGTTGATTAGCGTCAACCTGGGTATCATCAACCTGTTCCCATTACCGGTGTTAGATGGTGGGCATCTCCTCTTCCTGGCGATAGAAAAGCTGAAGGGTGGGCCGGTTTCCGAGCGAGTACAGGACTACAGCTACCGCATAGGTTCGATCGTGCTGGTGTTGTTGATGGGTCTTGCACTTTTCAATGATTTTTCCCGCCTCTAGGGGCGGGGATAGGTTAGGAAGAACGCATAACAACGATGGCGATGAAAAAGTTGCTCATAGCGTCGCTGCTGTTTGGCAGCGCCACCGTATACGGTGCAGACGGGTTCGTAGTGAAAGATATTCATTTCGAAGGCCTGCAGCGAGTCGCCGTCGGTGCGGCGTTACTCAACATGCCGGTTCGCGTCGGCGATACCGTCACTGACGATGACATCAGTAATACCATCCGTGCCTTGTTTGCCACCGGCAACTTCGAGGACGTGCGCGTACTGCGCGATGGTAATACCTTGATCGTGCAGGTGAAGGAACGTCCTACCATCGCCAGCATCACTTTCTCCGGCAACAAGTCGGTGAAGGATGACATGCTCAAGCAGAACCTGGAAGCCTCCGGCGTCCGGGTGGGCGAGGCGCTCGACCGCACCACGATCTCCAGCATTGAAAAAGGGCTGGAAGACTTCTACTACAGCGTCGGTAAATACAGCGCCTCGGTGAAAGCCGTAGTCACGCCGCTGCCGCGCAACCGTGTCGACCTGAAACTGGTGTTCACGGAAGGGGTCTCCGCCAAGATTCAACAAATCAACATCGTCGGCAACCATGCCTTCACCAACGACGAACTGATCTCACGCTTCCAACTGCGTGACGAAGTGCCGTGGTGGAACCTGGTCGGCGATCGCAAATACCAGAAGCAGAAACTGGCGGGCGATCTCGAAACCCTGCGCAGCTTCTATCTGGATCGCGGCTATGCCCGCTTCAACATCGATTCTACCCAGGTGAGCCTGACGCCGGATAAAAAAGGCATCTACATCACCATCAACATCACCGAAGGCGATCAGTACAAGCTTTCCGATGTTGTCGTGAACGGCAACCTGGCCGGCCACTCGGCGGAAGTCGCTCAGATCACCAAAATCGAGCCGGGCGAGCTGTACAACGGCAGCAAGGTGACCAAAATGGAAGACAACATCAAAACGATGTTGGGCCGTTATGGTTACGCCTACCCGCGCGTCGGCACTCAGCCTGAGATCAACGACGCGGATAAAACCGTCAAACTGCACGTCAACGTCGACGCGGGCAACCGCTTCTACGTGCGTCGCATCAAGTTCGAAGGCAACGACACCAGCAAGGATTCCGTACTGCGTCGCGAAATGCGCCAGATGGAAGGCGCCTGGCTTGGCAACGAGCAGGTCGAGCAGGGTAAGGAGCGTCTGAACCGTCTGGGCTACTTCGAAACGGTTGACGTGGAAACCCAGCGCGTGCCGGGCACCGCCGATCAGGTCGACGTCACCTACAAGGTGAAAGAGCGCAACACCGGTACCTTCAACTTCGGCGTCGGTTACGGCACCGAGAGCGGCGTCAGCTTCCAGGCGGGCGTGCAGCAGGATAACTGGTTGGGTACCGGCTACTCGGTCGGCATCAGCGGCACCAAGAACGACTACCAGACCTATACCGAACTGTCGGTCACCAACCCGTACTTCACCGTTGACGGTGTGAGCCTGGGCGGCCGCATCTTCTACAACGACTTTAAGGCGGATGACGCGGATCTGTCGGACTATACCAACAAGAGTTACGGTATCGACGGCACGCTGGGCTTCCCGATCAACGAAAACAACTCGTTGCGTACCGGCCTGGGCTACGTCCACAACGGCCTGTCGAACATGCAGCCGCAGATCGCGATGTGGCGTTACCTCGACTCGATGGGCGTGGATGCGAACAAGACCGACCGCGCCAGCTACTCGACGGACGACTTTACGTTGAACCTGGGTTGGACCTACAACAACCTGGACCGCGGCTACTTCCCGACGTCGGGTAACCGCACCACGTTGAACGGCAAGGTCACCATTCCGGGCTCGGACAACGAATACTACAAGGTGACGCTGGACAGCGTACAGTACGTGCCGATCAACGACGATCGCACCTGGGTGCTGTTGGGCCGTGGCCGTCTGGGTTACGCGGATGGCTTGGGCGGCAAGGAAATGCCGTTCTACGAGAACTTCTACGCCGGTGGTTCTAGCACCGTGCGTGGCTTCCAGTCCAACACCATTGGTCCGAAGGCGGTGTACTACAATTCCAACTCGTACCAGTGTCAGTTCAACGCCGGCAGCACGACCACGCGTCAGAACATCTGTAGCTCGGATGACGCGGTGGGCGGTAACGCCATGGCGGTCGCCAGCCTGGAGCTGATCACCCCGACGCCGTTCATCAGCGAGAAATACGCCAACTCGGTGCGGACGTCGCTGTTCATCGATGCCGGTACCGTGTGGGATACCAAGTGGAAGAATACCGACGAAACGCTGATGTACGGCGTGCCGGACTACAGCAAGGCCAGCAATATTCGTTCTTCCGCCGGTATCGCGCTGCAGTGGATGTCGCCGCTGGGGCCGTTGGTGTTCTCTTACGCCAACCCGATCAAGAAATACGAAGGCGACAAGTCCGAACAGTTCCAGTTTAACATCGGTAAGACCTGGTAACGGGTCTCGCCTCTGGGCATAAAAGTTATTAAGAATCGCAATGGCCAGGCGCCCGCCGGCAGAGGGAGATGATTCTCATTGTTTGGTGGGATAAGTCTGGCAAATTGTGTACTTCAGTGTCATATGACACAAATGGGTGATGGTAAGGAGTTTATAGTGAAAAAGTGGTTGTGTGCCGCAGGCCTCGGTTTAGCAATGGCTGCTTCAGCTGGCGTTCAGGCAGCAGATAAGATCGCTGTCGTTAACGTCTCCAGCATTTTCCAACAGCTGCCGGCCCGCGAAGCGGTCGCTAAACAGCTGGAAAACGAGTTTAAAGGCCGTGCAAGCGAACTCCAGAACATGGAACGTAGCCTGCAGACCAAAATGCAACGTCTGCAGCGTGACGGCGCTACCATGAAAGCCAGCGATCGCAGCAAGTTGGAAAAAGACGTGATGGCGCAGCGCGAGCAGTTCTCTCAGAAAGCCCAGGCTTTCGAGCAGGACAACCGTCGTCGCCAGATGGAAGAGCGTAACAAGATCCTGAGCCGCATTCAGGACGCGGTGAAATCTGTCGCCAGCAAAGGCGGTTATGACGTGGTGATCGACGCCAACGCCGTTGCCTATGCAGATTCTTCCAAAGATATCACTGCTGACGTGCTGAAACAGGTTAAATAACACATGCTTTCAATTCGACTGGCTGATTTAGCGCAGCAGTTGGATGCACAATTGCACGGTGATGGCGATCTCGTCATCACCGGCATTGCTTCTATGCATTCGGCACAGCCTGGCCAAATCACGTTTTTGTCAAACAGCCGCTATCAAGAGCAGCTGTCTTCCTGCCAGGCAAGCGCCGTGGTGCTTACCGAAGCGGATTTACCACACTGCCGTACTGCGGCGCTGGTGGTTAAAAACCCTTACCTGACCTACGCGCGCATGGCGCAGCTGATGGACACCACGCCGGCGCCGGCGCAGGATATCGCGCCAAGCGCGGTTGTCTCGCCCGAAGCGCAACTGGGGCAGAACGTCGCCATTGGGGCGAACGCGGTGATTGAGTCGGGTGCGGTGCTTGGCGATAACGTGGTTATCGGCCCGGGCTGCTTCATCGGCAAACACGCACGCATCGGCGCGGGAACGCGTCTGTGGGCGAACGTCACGATTTATCATGCGGTTGAAATCGGCCAGCGCTGCCTGATCCAGTCCGGCACCGTGATCGGCGCGGACGGTTTCGGCTATGCGAACGAGCGCGGCGAGTGGATCAAAATCCCTCAGTTGGGCACGGTGATTATCGGCGATCGCGTCGAAATCGGCGCCTGCACTACCATCGACCGGGGCGCTTTGGATAACACCCAAATCGGGAATGGTGTTATCATCGACAACCAATGTCAGATTGCACATAACGTCGTGATTGGCGACAATACCGCCGTCGCCGGCGGTGTTATCATGGCTGGCAGCCTGAAAATCGGCCGCTACTGCCAGATCGGCGGTGCCAGCGTGATCAACGGTCACATGGAAATTGCCGACAAGGTTGTTGTTACCGGAATGGGAATGGTTATGCGACCAATCACCGAACCTGGGGTATACTCTTCGGGCATTCCGTTGCAGCCTAACAAGGTTTGGCGTAAAACCGCTGCGTTGGTGATGAATATCGATGAGATCAGCAAACGCTTGAAAGCTGTCGAACGTAAAGTCGGAAAAGACTAATCATTGCCGCCCGCCTTCGCGGGTACAAAACGAAACGCGTTGGTCGTGAGACCAAAAGCGCAAAGAGATGTTAATTTGCGGCCTGCATGATGATCTCCTTTTGGGGTCAGCGCAGGCCGTGTTGTTGATGCCATCAGTTTTTAGAGACAGGAAGAGTATTTTGACTACTGACACTCATACTCTGGATATTGCAGAAATTTTGGATCTGCTTCCTCACCGTTACCCGTTCTTGCTGGTCGACCGCGTCCTCGAGTTTGAAGAGCACAAATATCTGCGTGCGGTGAAGAACGTATCGGTGAACGAACCGTTTTTCCAGGGCCACTTCCCTGGCAAACCGATTTTCCCAGGCGTATTGATTCTGGAAGCCATGGCGCAGGCCACCGGTATCCTGGCGTTTAAAAGCGTCGGCAAACTGGAGCCGGGCGAGCTGTATTACTTCGCCGGTATCGACGAAGCACGCTTCAAACGCCCTGTGGTGCCAGGCGATCAGATGGTCATGGAAGTCACCTTCGAGAAAACTCGCCGCGGCCTGACTCGCTTCAAAGGCGTGGCGACCGTTGACGGTAAAATTGTCTGCGAAGCAACCATGATGTGTGCCCGCAGCCGGGAGGCTTAATCCGTGATTGACCAAACCGCCTTTATCCATCCTAGCGCGATAGTCGAAGAAGGCGCCGTGATCGGCGCCAACGTGCATATTGGCCCTTTCTGCTACGTCGGCTCCCAGGTGGAAATCGGCGCCGGCACGGTGCTGAAATCCCACGTGGTGGTGAACGGCATTACCAAGATTGGCTGCGATAACCAGATTTATCAGTTCGCTTCCATCGGTGAAGTAAACCAGGATCTGAAATACGCGGGCGAACCGACGCGCGTTGAAGTGGGCGATCGCAACCGCATCCGCGAAAGCGTGACCATTCACCGCGGCACCGCGCAGGGCACCGGCCTGACCAAAGTGGGCAACGACAACCTGCTGATGGTCAACGTGCACGTCGCCCACGACTGCGTGGTCGGCAACGCTTGCGTGCTGGCCAACAACGCCACGCTGGCGGGGCATGTGGAAATCGACGATCACGCCATCATCGGCGGTATGACGGCGATCCACCAGTTCTGCATTATCGGCGCGCATGTGATGGTAGGCGGTTGTTCCGGCGTCGCTCAGGACGTGCCTCCATTCGTCATCGCTCAGGGTAACCACGCGACGCCGTTCGGCGTCAACGCGGTCGGCCTGAAGCGTCGCGGTTTTGACAAGGATGAAATGCAGGCGATCCGCAACGCCTACAAGATCCTGTATCGCAGCGAGAAAACGTTGGATGAAGCGAAAGCGGAAATCGAAGCCCTGGCCAAAGAACAGCCGGTGGTGCAGCAATACCTCGATTTCTTTACCCGTTCCACCCGCGGTATTATTCGCTGAGTTATGTCGAATCGTCCATTGACTATCGGATTGGTCGCCGGAGAAACCTCCGGCGACATTCTCGGCGCCGGTTTGATCCGCGCGCTCAAGGCGCAGATCCCCGACGCGCGTTTTGTTGGCGTCGCCGGCCCGCTGATGCAGGCCGAAGGATGTGAAGCCTGGTACGAAATGGAAGAGCTGGCGGTCATGGGCGTGGTGGAAGTGCTCGAGCGTTTGCCACGCCTGTTGAAGATCCGCAAGGATCTTACCCGCCGCTTCGGCGAGCTGCGGCCGGACGTGTTTGTCGGCATCGACGCGCCGGACTTCAACATTACGCTGGAAGGCCGCCTCAAGCAGCGCGGTATCCGCACTATTCACTACGTCAGCCCTTCCGTGTGGGCCTGGCGGCAAAAGCGCGTTTTCAAAATTGGCAAAGCCACCGATCTGGTGCTGGCCTTTCTCCCTTTCGAAAAAGCGTTTTACGATCGTTTCAACGTGCCCTGCCGGTTTATCGGCCACACCATGGCGGACGCCATGCCGTTGCAGCCCGATCGGCTGGCGGCGCGCGCTCAGCTTGGCATCGATCCGCAGGCGCGCTGCCTGGCGTTGCTGCCGGGCAGCCGCGGCGCCGAAGTCGAGATGCTGAGCGCCGACTTCCTCAAGACCGCGCAGCTGCTGCGCACCCGTTATCCCGAGCTGGAAGTGGTGGTGCCGCTGGTCAACGCCAAACGGCGCGAGCAGTTTGAGCGCATCAAGGCGGAAGTGGCGCCGGACCTGACCGTACACCTGCTGAACGGTCAGGGGCGCGAGGCGATGATCGCCAGCGACGCGACGCTGCTGGCATCCGGCACGGCGGCGCTGGAGTGCATGCTGGCCAAGTGCCCGATGGTGGTGGGCTATCGCATGAAGCCGTTCACTTTCTGGCTGGCGCAGAAGCTGGTGAAAACGCCTTACGTTTCGCTGCCGAATCTGCTGGCGGGGCGGGAGATCGTTACCGAGCTGCTGCAGCATGACTGCGTGCCGGACAAACTGGCCGCCGCCGTGATGCCGCTGCTGGAAGAGAGCCCGCAAACCGAAGCGCTGAAACAGACTTTCCTTACCTTGCACCAAAGCATCCGTTGCGGTGCGGACGAACAGGCTGCTCAGGCTGTGTTGGAGCTGGCGAAAGCATGATTGAACCCTTTATCTATCCCGCTGCCACGCTGATTGCCGGTGTGGACGAAGTGGGCCGCGGCCCGTTGGTCGGCGCGGTGGTCACCGCCGCCGTGATCCTCGATCCGGCGCAACCGATCGTCGGGCTGGCGGATTCCAAGAAACTCAGTGAAAAACGCCGTCTGGCGCTGTATGACGAAATCGTCGCCAAGGCGCTCTCCTGGAGCCTGGGGCGCGCCGAACCGGCGGAAATCGACCAACTGAACATTTTGCACGCCACCATGCTGGCGATGCAGCGCGCGGTGGCCGGGTTGCATATCGCGCCGGACATGGTTTTAATCGACGGTAATCGTTGCCCGAAGCTACCGATGCGTTCGCAGGCGGTGGTGAAGGGCGACAGCCGCGTGGCGGAGATCAGCGCGGCGTCCATTCTGGCGAAGGTCACGCGCGATCGTGAAATGGCCGCGCTGGACAGCGAGTTCCCGGACTACGGTTTCGCGCAGCATAAGGGTTACCCGACCGCCTTCCACCTGGAGCGGCTGGCCGCGCTGGGCGCCACCGAGCATCACCGCCGCAGCTTCGCGCCGGTGAAAAGGGCGCTGGCGCTGTAGTCTGCGGGCCTGGTTGACCAGGCCCGACGAGAGCATTAACCCGGGTTCAGCCTGCTGAGCCCCTTCAATCAGGTATCTGGAGATGGCCGAACCTCGTTTTATTCACCTGCGCGTCCACAGTGACTACTCCATGATTGATGGATTGGCCAAGACGGCGCCGTTGGTGAAAAGAGCCGCCGCGTTAGCCATGCCTGCTCTGGCAATCACCGATTTCACCAACCTGTGCGGGTTGGTGAAGTTCTACGGCAGCGCGCACGGCGCCGGGATCAAACCGATCATCGGCGCGGATTTCCATGTGCAAAGCGAAGAACTGGGCGACGAGCTGGCCCAGTTGACGGTGCTGGCCAGCAACAACGAAGGCTACCAGAACCTGACGCTGCTGATTTCCCGCGCCTATCAGCGTGGCTACGGAGCCGCCGGCCCGACCATCGATCGCGACTGGCTGATTGAACATCGTGAAGGGCTGATTCTGCTCTCCGGCGCGCGTCAGGGCGACGTCGGCAAGTTTCTGCTGCGCGGCAACCAGGCGCAGGTGGATCAGTGCCTGGACTTCTACCAGCAGCACTTCCCGGACTGTTACTACCTGGAACTGATTCGCACCGGCCGCCCGGACGAAGAGAACTACCTGCATGCGGCGGTGGCGCTGGCCACCGAGCGCGGTTTGCCGGTGGTGGCCACCAACGACGTGCGCTTCCTGGTGGAAGACGACTTCGACGCCCATGAAATTCGCGTCGCTATTCACGACGGCTTTACGCTGGACGATCCCAAGCGGCCGCGCAACTACAGCCCGCAACAATACATGCGCAGCGAAGACGAGATGTGCGAGCTGTTCGCCGACATCCCGGAAGCGCTGCTGAACAGCGTCGAGATTGCCAAGCGCTGCAACGTCACCATTCGCCTCGGCGAATACTTCCTGCCGCAGTTCCCGACTGGCGATATGAGCACCGAGGACTTCCTGGTACTCAAATCGAAAGAGGGGCTGGAAGAGCGTCTCGAGTTCCTGTTCCCCGATCCTGAAGTGCGCGCGCAGCGCCGCCCGGAATACGACGAGCGTCTGGACGTCGAGCTGAAGGTGATCAACCAGATGGGGTTCCCTGGCTACTTCCTGATCGTGATGGAGTTTATCCAGTGGTCGAAGGACAACAACGTGCCGGTTGGCCCGGGGCGCGGTTCCGGTGCCGGTTCGCTGGTGGCCTATGCGTTGAAAATCACCGACCTCGATCCGCTGGAGTTCGACCTGCTGTTCGAACGTTTCCTGAACCCGGAACGTGTCTCAATGCCCGACTTCGACGTCGACTTTTGCATGGAGAAGCGCGATCAGGTAATTGAGCACGTGGCGGAGATGTACGGCCGCGAAGCGGTATCGCAGATCATCACCTTCGGTACCATGGCGGCGAAAGCGGTTATCCGCGACGTGGGCCGCGTGCTGGGGCACCCGTACGGCTTCGTCGATCGCATCTCCAAGCTGGTGCCGCCGGATCCGGGCATGACGCTGGAGAAAGCCTTCGCCGCCGAACCGCAGCTGCCGGAAATTTACGAGGCCGACGAAGAGGTCAAGGCGCTGATCGACATGGCGCGCAAGCTGGAAGGGGTGACGCGCAACGCCGGTAAACACGCCGGGGGCGTGGTAATCGCGCCGACCAAAATCACCGACTTCGCGCCGCTCTACTGCGACGCCGAAGGGCAGCACCCGGTGACCCAGTTCGATAAGAACGACGTGGAATACGCCGGGCTGGTGAAGTTTGACTTCCTCGGTCTGCGCACCCTGACCATCATCGACTGGGCGCTGGAGATGATCAACGCCCGGCGCGCCAAGACCGGGCTGGAGCCGATCGACATCGCCGCCATTCCGCTCGACGACAAGAAAAGCTTCGACATGCTGCAGCGCTCGGAAACCACGGCGGTGTTCCAGCTTGAATCGCGCGGTATGAAAGACCTGATCAAACGTCTGAAGCCCGACTGCTTCGAAGACATGATCGCACTGGTGGCGCTGTTCCGTCCGGGGCCGCTGCAGTCGGGGATGGTGGATAACTTCATCGACCGCAAGCACGGCCGCGAAGAGATCTCCTACCCGGACATCCAGTGGCAGCACGAGTCGCTCAAGCCGGTGCTGGAACCCACCTATGGCATCATCCTGTATCAGGAACAGGTGATGCAGATTGCCCAGGTGCTGGCGGGCTATACGCTGGGCGGCGCGGACATGCTGCGCCGTGCGATGGGTAAAAAGAACCCGGTCGAGATGGCCAAGCAGCGCGGCGGCTTTGAAGACGGCGCGAAAGCGCGCGGCATCGACGGCGAACTGTCGGTGAAAATCTTCGACCTGGTGGAGAAATTCGCCGGTTACGGCTTCAACAAATCGCACTCCGCCGCCTATGCGCTGGTGTCGTATCAGACGCTGTGGCTGAAAGCGCACTACCCAGCCGAGTTTATGGCGGCGGTGATGACCGCCGATATGGACAACACCGATAAGGTGGTGGGGCTGGTGGACGAATGCTGGCGCATGGGGCTGAAGATCCTGCCGCCGGACATCAACAGCGGCCTGTATCACTTCCACGTCAACGACGACGGCGAGATCGTTTACGGCATCGGCGCCATCAAGGGCGTGGGGGAAGGGCCGATCGAAGCCATCATCGAGGCGCGCAACAGCGGCGAGCAGGGTTACTTCAAAGACCTGTTCGATCTCTGCGCGCGCTCAGACATCAAGAAACTGAACCGCCGCATTCTGGAAAAACTGATCATGTCCGGCGCGTTCGATCGCCTCGGGCCGCACCGCGCCGCGCTGATGAATTCGCTCGGCGACGCGTTGAAAGCGGCGGATCAGCATGCGAAAGCCGAAGCTATTGGCCAGGTGGATATGTTTGGCGTGCTGGCGGAAGCGCCGGAGCAGGTGGAGCAATCCTACGCCAATATCGCGCCCTGGCCGGAGCAGGTGGTGCTGGACGGGGAACGGGAGACGCTGGGGCTGTACCTGACCGGCCACCCGATCACCCAGTACCTGAAGGAGATCGAACGTTACGCCGGTGGCCAGCGTTTGAAAGACATGCACCCGACGGATCGGGGCAAAATGACCACCGCCGTCGGGCTGGTGGTCGCCGCGCGGGTGATGGTGACCAAGCGCGGCAACCGCATCGGCATCTGTACATTGGATGACCGTTCGGGCCGCCTGGAAGTGATGTTATTCACCGAAGCGTTAGAAAAATACCAGCATTTGTTGGAAAAAGACCGTATCCTTATCGCCAGTGGACAGGTCAGCTTTGATGACTTTAGCGGCGGGCTTAAAATGATGGCCCGCGAGGTAATGGACATCAGTGAAGCCCGGGAAAAATACGCTCGCGGGCTTGCTATCTCGCTGACTGACAGGCAAATTGATGACCAGCTTTTGAACCGTCTCCGTCAGTCGTTGGAACCCCATCGCTCGGGGACGATTCCAGTGCATCTCTACTATCAACGGGAAGATGCGCGAGCCAAGCTGCGTTTTGGCGCAACCTGGCGCGTGACGCCCACCGACCGCTTGTTGATCGACTTGCGGACGTTGGTAGGCAATGAGCAGGTGGACTTGGAATTTGACTAAAATAGGAATGCTATGAGTCTGAATTTTCTTGATTTTGAACAGCCGATTGCAGAGCTGGAAGCGAAAATTGACTCGCTGACTGCAGTCAGCCGTCAAGACGAAAAATTAGATATTAATCTGGACGAAGAGGTTCAGCGCCTGCGTGAAAAGAGCGTTGAGCTGACGCGCAAGATTTTTGCCGATCTTGGGGCCTGGCAGATTGCCCAATTGGCACGCCACCCGCGCCGTCCTTATACCCTGGATTATATCAAACACATCTTTACCGACTTCGAAGAGTTGGCGGGCGATCGCGCTTACGCCGACGACAAAGCGATCGTCGGCGGTATTGCGCGCCTGGATGGCCGCCCGGTGATGATCATCGGGCACCAGAAAGGCCGTGAAACCAAAGAGAAGATCCGCCGCAACTTCGGCATGCCGGCGCCGGAAGGCTACCGCAAGGCGCTGCGCCTGATGGAAATGGCCGCGCGCTTCAAGATGCCGATCATCACCTTTATCGATACCCCGGGCGCTTATCCGGGCGTGGGCGCGGAAGAGCGCGGCCAGTCCGAAGCCATCGCGCGCAACCTGCGTGAGATGTCGCGCCTGAACGTGCCGGTCATCTGCACCGTCATCGGCGAAGGCGGCTCCGGCGGCGCGCTGGCGATCGGCGTGGGCGATAAGGTGAACATGCTGCAGTACAGCACCTACTCGGTGATTTCGCCGGAAGGCTGTGCCTCCATCCTGTGGAAGAGCGCCGATAAGGCGCCGCTGGCCGCAGAGGCGATGGGCATCACCGCGCCGCGTCTGAAAGAGCTGAAGCTGATCGACTCGGTGATCCCGGAGCCGCTGGGTTCCGCGCACCGCGACGTACCGGCGATGGCCGCCGCGCTGAAAGCGCAGCTGCTGGCCGATCTGAAAGATCTGGACGGCCTGAACGACGAAGAGTTGCTCAACCGCCGCTACCAGCGTCTGATGAATTACGGCTACTGCTGAGTTCTGTGCTTCGCTGCAAGAAACCGCCTCCGGGCGGTTTTTTTTTGGCTACACACCGCCGGATTTTCGTGGTGTTATAGAGACTTGGCCGTTAACTGACAGGAGCTGCCGATGAATATCATCGCCATCATGGGCCCTACGGGCGTCTACTACAAAGATGAGCCGATCCGCGAGCTCCACGCGGCGCTGACCGCCATGGGATTCCAGCTGGTGTACCCCAAAAACAGCGGTGATCTGCTGAAGCTGATCGAAGCCAATGCCCGCATTTGCGGGGTGATCTTCGACTGGGACGACTACAGCCTGGAGCTGTGCAGCGAAATCAACGAGCTGAATGAATACCTGCCGCTGTATGCCTTTATCAATACCCATTCCACCTTCGACGTCAGCCTGCATGAAATGCGCATGGTGCTCTATTTCTTCGAGTATGGCCTGAATGCGGCGGACGATATCGCGCAGCGCATCCAGCAGTACACCGCAGAATACATCGACACCATTACGCCGCCGCTGACCAAGGCACTGTTCAACTACGTGCGCGAAGGGAAGTACACCTTCTGCACGCCGGGCCACATGGCCGGCACCGCGTTTCAAAAAAGCCCGGTGGGCTGCCTGTTTTACGATTTCTTCGGCGCCAATACCCTGAAAGCCGACATCTCGATTTCGGTTACCGAGCTTGGGTCGCTGCTGGATCACACCGGGCCGCACCTGGAGGCCGAAGAGTATATCGCGCGCACCTTCAACGCCGAGCAGAGCTATCTGGTCACCAACGGCACCTCCACCGCCAACAAGATCGTCGGCATGTATTCGGCGCCGGCCGGCAGCACCGTGCTGATCGACCGCAACTGCCACAAATCGCTGTGCCACCTGCTGATGATGAGCGATATCGTGCCGATCTATCTGCGCCCGCTGCGCAACGCCTACGGCATCCTCGGCGGCATTCCGCAGCGCGAGTTCACCCGCGAAAGCATCGCCGCCCGGGTGCAGGAGACCGAGAACGCCACCTGGCCGGTGCATGCGGTGATCACCAATTCCACCTATGACGGCCTGCTGTACAACACCGACTACATCAAGCAGACGCTGGAGGTGCCATCGATCCACTTTGACTCCGCCTGGGTGCCTTACACCAACTTCCATCCGATTTACGACGGCAAGAGCGGCATGAGCGGCGAGCGGGTGCCCGGTAAGGTTTTCTACGAGACCCAGTCGACGCACAAGCTGCTGGCGGCCTTCTCGCAGGCCTCGATGATTCATATCAAGGGCGACTACGACGAGAGCACCTTCAACGAAGCCTACATGATGCACACCACCACCTCGCCGCACTACGGCATCGTGGCGTCGATGGAGACCGCGGCCGCCATGCTGCGCGGCAACCCGGGGCGCCGCTTGATCAACCGCTCGGTGGAGCGCGCGCTGCATTTTCGCCGTGAAGTGCAGCGGCTGCGCGAGGAGAGCGACAGTTGGTTCTTCGACATTTGGCAGCCGGAAGAGATCGATGAAGCGCAATGCTGGCCATTGGATCCGGACGACAACTGGCACGGCTTCGGCCAGACCGATCGCGATCACATGTACCTCGATCCGATCAAGGTGACGATCCTGACGCCGGGCATGAACGAGCTGGGCGCGCTGGAGGAGGAGGGGATCCCGGCGGCGCTGGTGGCGAAGTACCTCGACGAGCGCGGCATCGTGGTGGAGAAGACCGGGCCGTACAACCTGCTGTTCCTATTCAGCATCGGCATCGACAAAACCAAGGCGATGAGCCTGCTGCGCGGCCTGACCGACTTCAAGCGCGCCTACGATCTCAACCTGCGGGTGAAGAACATGCTGCCGGATCTGTACGCCGAGGATCCGGATTTCTATCGCAACATGCGCATTCAGGATCTGGCCGCCGGCATTCATCGCCTGATCTGCCAGCACGATCTGCCGCGCCTGATGCAGCGGGCGTTCGACGTGCTGCCGGAAATGAAGCTGACGCCGCACCAGATGTTCCAGGAGCAAGTGCGGGGCAACGTGGAAACCTGTGAGCTGGATCAGCTGGTGGGCAAGGTGGCGGCCAATATGATCCTGCCGTATCCGCCGGGCGTGCCGCTGGTGATGCCGGGGGAAATGATTACCGAAGAGAGCCGGGCGGTACTCGATTTTCTGCTGATGCTGTGCTCGATCGGCGAGCGCTATCCCGGTTTTGAAACCGACATCCACGGCGCCAAACTGACGGAGGATGGGCGCTATCTGGTGAAGGTGTTGAAAGCCCCACAGCCATAATGCATAACACGCCCGGCGGTTTGGAAAGATATGCCGGGCGTTCCCATTGACGGCATCACCGCCGCCGGATACCTTGCCTCATCAGACCGAACAGGAGAGGCCGCCATGCTGGCGTTACGTCAGGTACACCATATCGCGATCATTGGCGCGGATTACGCCGCCAGCAAGCGTTTTTACTGCGACATTCTCGGATTCACCCTGCTGAGCGAGGTCTACCGCGAGGAACGCGACTCCTGGAAAGCGGATCTGGCGCTCAACGGGCAATACGCCATCGAGCTGTTTTCTTTCCCTTCGCCGCCGGCTCGCGTCAGCCGCCCGGAGGCCTGCGGCCTGCGCCATTTGGCGTTCAGCGTTGACGACATTGACCAGGCCATCGCCCATCTGCAGGCGGCCGGCGTCGCCTGCGAACCGGTACGCGTCGATCCTTACACCCAATCCCGCTTTACCTTTTTCAGCGATCCCGATGGTTTACCGTTAGAATTATACGAGCGTTAACGGCTTAATCGCCTCCCGGCGGCCACAGCCGGGGGCGGTTATGCTATGATCGCGCCCTTGCCCTACATGCCTACAGAGTTATTTCCGCCATGCAAGAGCCTGCTTTTCGCGTCGGGGAGTGGCTGGTTACCCCTGCCGACAACACCATCAGCCGCGACGGACGCCAAAAAACGCTGGAACCGCGCCTGATCGACATGCTGTGCTATTTCGCCCGCCATCCGGACGTGGTGCTGAGCCGCGACGAACTGATCGACAACGTCTGGAAGCGCAATATCGTCACCAACCACGTGGTGACCCAATGTATTTCGGAGCTGCGCAAATACCTGAAAGACGGCGACAGCGACAGCCCGGAATACATTATCACCGTGCCCAAGCGCGGATATAAGCTGGCGACGTCGGTGATCTGGTGTGAAGAGGGGGAGACGCAACCCGCTCCCGCACCGGCGCCGCAGATTGCGGTGATCATGCATGAACCGGAAGACGGCAGCGAGGAAGACGAGACGCCGTACGTGCCGCCGCGTCGGGCAAGCGCGCCGGTTGCCGCGCCCGGTGAAAAGAAGCCGCGCTTTTATCGCCGCTCGACCTTCTGGGTGTGGCTGGCGTTTCTGGCGGCGCTCAGCGTCTGCGTGGCGTTTGTCGGCATCGCCACGCTGTCGCAGCGCGTGCCGGTATCGACCATGCCGGTGCTGCTCAACCCGCGCGATATAGATATTCGCATCCAGGGCGGCGAGAGCTGCAGCAACTGGATGCCGCAGCTCTCCTATGTGGTGGGCGTCAGCGAGCTGATCACCGATTCGCTGAACACCTACTCGACCTTCCTGGTGCACGACCAGACCAACTACAACTATTCCGGCCCCAGTAACTCGGGCAAGTCGCTGTATATCGAGTTCGTCAATCAGCGCCACTACCGCGCCCAGCAGTGTTTCCTGTCCGTGCGGTTGGTGGATAACGCCGACAGCTCAGTCATGCTGGACAAGCGTTACTTCATTACCGCCGATAACCAGCTGAAGATCCAGACCGACTTCCTCTCCAGCCTGTCCGCAGCGCTGAAGCAGCCCTGGCCGCCACAGTTGGAGCAGCGTCTGGCGCAGCTGCTGCCCGACAACGGGCCGCTGCTGCAGCGCTTCTACCAGGCGCATCAGTTGCTGATCCACGGCGACGCCGATTCGTTGACCCGCGCCAGCGCCCAGCTGAGCGAGTTGATTAAAAGCGCGCCGAACTTCCACTACCTGCTGGCGGAAAAAGCGCTGGTGGACCTGCTGCGCAATTCTTATCAACCGTTCGACAGCCAGGCCTTGGCGCAACTGCGCGCCGATATCAGTCATTTGGCGACCATCCCCGAACTGAAAAACACGCCAATCATGCAGCAAGTTTTGGCGGTAGATGCATTGACGCAGGGGCGCATTGACGAGGCGCACCGGGCGATCGATCTGGGGATTGAATTGCAAATGTCGTGGCTGAATTATGTGCTGCTGGGGAAAGTGTATGAAATGCAGGGGCAGAATCATTTGGCGGCGGATTCTTATATTACCGCATTCAATCTTCGCCCCGGCGAGGACACTTTGCATTGGATCACCAATGGCGT
Organism: Serratia sp. CY27727; assembly: GCF_052169275.1. Classification (NCBI taxonomy): domain Bacteria; kingdom Pseudomonadati; phylum Pseudomonadota; class Gammaproteobacteria; order Enterobacterales; family Yersiniaceae; genus Serratia; species Serratia sp. CY27727. Next base: position 211,439 of record NZ_JBJNLB010000008.1, read on the forward strand.
ATTCCAGACGTCATTGACCAACGTGGTGCCTTATTTAAATAACTATCAGCGCCAATAATTAACCGCTATCACGCCGCCATTATTCTCCGGGGATCATGGTGGCGTTATTTATTGCTAAAGCCATGTTGCATGAATGTATTATTTTTCTGCGCAATATTGCTCTTTTTTGCCGTTTGTTATGCGTAATTAACCTCGCTATTTTGCTGTTTTTAAATGATGTTTATCTTTTCTTTAGCTTACCTTTTTATCTTGATGTGTTAATGAAAAACCTCAGGTTATCATTTGTATGATCATGAGCGTAATCTCACTTTATCTTTAGGACTTTATTCCCCCCGATGGTTAGCATCCTGACTATCAAGCCGGCTCATTAAAATCCTTTATTTATGGGTGTGGCTTATAAGAAACGTAAATCAGGAGAAACTGACCATGGCTTCACCCAAGAAAATAGGGCTTATTGCCTGCACCGGCGTCGTCGCCGGTAATATGATGGGGAGCGGGATTGCCTTATTGCCCGCCAACCTGGCGAGTCTCGGATCTATCGCCATTTGGGGATGGGTGATCTCGATTATCGGGGCGATGTCGCTGGCCTATGTGTATGCCCGCCTCGCCACCAAAAACCCACAGCAGGGCGGCCCTATCGCTTATGCGGGTGAAATTTCCCCGGCCTTCGGTTTCCAGACTGGCGTGCTTTATTACCATGCCAACTGGATCGGTAACCTGGCCATCGGCATTACCGCCGTTTCTTATCTCTCCACCTTCTTCCCGGCGCTGAATAACCCGGTACCTGCCGGCATCGCCTGTATCGCCATCGTGTGGATCTTCACCTTCGTCAACATGCTGGGCGGAACCTGGGTCAGCCGTTTGACCACCCTGGGCCTGGTGCTGGTGCTGATCCCGGTGATCGTGACTGCCACCCTCGGCTGGCACTGGTTTGACGTCGCCACCTACCAGGCTAACTGGAATACCTCCGGCACCACCGACAGCCATGCGGTGATTAAAAGTATCCTGCTGTGCCTGTGGGCGTTTATCGGCGTGGAATCCGCAGCGGTCAGCACCGGCATGGTGAAAAACCCGAAACGCACCGTGCCGCTGGCGACCATGCTCGGCACCGGCCTGGCGGGCATTATCTACATCGCCGCCACTCAGGTGATCAGCGGTATGTTCCCGGCGTCTGAAATGGCCGCCAGTGGCGCGCCGTTCGCCATCAGCGCCTCGGCGATTATGGGCAACTGGGCTGCACCGATGGTTTCCGCCTTCACTGCCTTCGCCTGCCTGACGTCGCTCGGTTCGTGGATGATGCTGGTCGGCCAGGCCGGGGTACGCGCCGCCAACGACGGCAACTTCCCGAAAGTGTACGGCGAGCTGGATAAAAACGGCATTCCGAAGAAAGGCCTGCTGCTGGCCGGTTGCAAAATGACCGCGCTGATGGTGCTGATCACCCTGATGAGCTCCGCCGGCGGCAAAGCGTCCGACCTGTTCGGCGAGCTGACCGGCATCGCGGTGCTGCTGACCATGCTGCCTTACTTCTACTCCTGCGTAGACCTGATCCGCTTCGAAGGGGTCAACGTGCGCAACCTGCTGAGCCTGATCGCTTCGGTGTGCGGCTGCGGCTTCTGCTTCATCGCGCTGATGGGCGCCAACTCATTCGAACTGTCCGGCACCTTTATCATCAGCCTGATTATCCTGATGTTCTACGCCCGGAAAATGAATACCCGCCAGGCTGCCAACGCCGCGGCGGTCGATGAAAACACCACGGCCAAAGCGCACTGATTCGCGTCCGCTGACCGACTGAATTTACCCAGCCCCTTTCTTTCCGACCTGTCAGCCGCGACGGGAAGGGGCTTGCTTTGCCAGGAGAAATGCATATGAACGTTATCGCCATCATGAATCACATGGGTGTCTACTTCAAAGAAGAGCCTATCCGTGAACTGCATCAGGCGCTGGAAAGTCTGGATTTCCGCATCGTTTACCCTAACGATCGCGAAGACCTGCTGAAATTGATCGAGAACAACGCCCGCTTGTGCGGGGTGATCTTCGACTGGGACAAATACAACCTGGAGCTGTGCGAAGAGATCAGCCAACTGAACGAGTACATGCCGCTGTACGCGTTCGCCAACACCTATTCGACGCTGGACGTCAGCCTGAACGATCTGCGCATGCAGGTGCGCTTCTTCGAATATGCGCTCGGCGCGGCAACCGACATCGCCGCCAAGATCAAACAGAATACCGACGAGTATATCGACACCATCCTGCCGCCGTTGACCAAGGCGCTGTTCAAATACGTGCGCGAAGGCAAATACACCTTCTGTACGCCGGGCCACATGGGCGGCACCGCGTTCCAGAAAAGCCCGGTGGGCAGCCTGTTCTACGATTTCTTCGGCCCGAACACCATGAAGTCGGATATCTCGATTTCGGTGTCCGAACTGGGATCGTTGCTGGATCACTCCGGCCCGCACAAAGAGGCGGAAGAGTACATTTCCCGCGTGTTCAACGCCGAACGCAGCTACATGGTCACCAACGGCACCTCCACCGCCAACAAGATCGTCGGCATGTATTCGGCGCCGGCGGGCAGCACGGTGCTGATTGACCGTAACTGCCACAAGTCGCTGACTCACCTGATGATGATGAGTGACATCACGCCGATCTACTTCCGCCCGACCCGCAACGCCTACGGCATCCTCGGCGGCATTCCGCAGAGCGAGTTCCAGCGCGCCACCATCGCCAAACGCGTGAAGGAGACCCCGAACGCCACCTGGCCGGTGCATGCGGTGATCACCAACTCCACCTATGACGGCCTGCTGTACAACACCGACTTTATCAAGAACACCCTGGACGTGAAGTCTATCCACTTCGATTCCGCCTGGGTGCCTTACACCAACTTCCACCCGATCTATAAAGGCAAGTGCGGCATGAGCGGCGGCCGCGTGGAGGGCAAGGTGATCTATGAAACCCAGTCCACCCACAAGCTGCTGGCGGCCTTCTCGCAGGCTTCGATGATTCACGTGAAGGGCGACATCAACGAAGAAACCTTCAACGAAGCCTACATGATGCACACCACCACCTCGCCGCACTACGGCATCGTGGCGTCGACCGAAACCGCCGCGGCGATGATGAAAGGCAACGCCGGCAAGCGCCTGATCAACGGCTCCATCGAACGCGCGATCAAGTTCCGCAAAGAGATCAAACGCCTGAAAGTCGAGTCCGACGGCTGGTTCTTCGACGTCTGGCAGCCGGAGCATATCGATGAGCCGGAATGCTGGCCGCTGCGCTCCGACAGCGCCTGGCACGGTTTCAAGAACATCGACAATGAACACATGTACCTCGACCCGATCAAGGTCACCATTCTGACGCCGGGGATGAGCAAGGAAGGCGAGATGCAGCCGTTCGGCATCCCGGCCAGCATCGTGGCGAAATACCTCGACGAACGCGGCATCATCGTCGAGAAAACCGGGCCGTACAACCTGCTGTTCCTGTTCAGCATCGGCATCGACAAAACCAAGGCGCTCAGCCTGCTGCGCGCGATGACCGACTTCAAACGCTCGTTCGATCTGAACCTGCGGGTGAAAAACATGCTGCCTTCGCTGTATCACGAAGCGCCTGATTTCTATGAAAACATGCGCATTCAGGATCTGGCGCAGAACATTCACCGCCTGGTGGAGCAGCACAACCTGCCGGACCTGATGTACCGCGCGTTTGAAGTGCTGCCAACCATGGTGATGAACCCGTACCAGGCGTTCCAGAAAGAGCTGCACGGCGAAGTGGAAGAGGTTTATCTGGAAGAGATGGTCGGCAAGGTCAACGCCAATATGATCCTCCCATACCCACCGGGCGTGCCGCTGGTGATGCCGGGCGAAATGCTGACCGAGGAGAGCCGGCCGGTGCTGGAGTTCCTGCAGATGCTGTGCGAAATCGGCGCGCATTATCCGGGCTTTGAAACCGACATTCACGGCGCCTATCGTCAGGCGGACGGACGTTATCGGGTGAAAGTGCTGAAGGCGAAATAACCGCAGCCAATAACAGGGGAGGCGCTCGCGCTTCCCCTTTGCTGTTCACCGACTGATGGGAGACCTCCATGAAAACACCCTCACAGCCGCGCGCAATCTACTATGTCGTAGCCATACAAATTTGGGAATATTTCAGCTTTTACGGCATGCGTGCGTTACTGATTCTCTATCTGACCCACCAACTCGGCTATACCGACAGCCACGCCATCGATCTCTACAGCGCTTACGCTTCGTTAGTTTACGTCACTCCTATTTTGGGCGGCTGGCTCGCCGACCGCCTGCTGGGCAATCGCGTCGCAGTGATCGCCGGCGCGGCGCTGATGACGCTGGGGCATATCGTGCTCGGCCTGAGCGCGGTCTCCGCCCAGTCGCTCTATCTGGCGCTGGCCATCATCATCTGCGGCTACGGCCTGTTCAAATCCAATATCAGCTGCCTGCTGGGCGAACTGTATCCGGCGCACGACTCGCGCCGCGAAGGGGGCTTCTCGCTGCTGTACGCCGCCGGCAACGTCGGTTCCATTTTGGCGCCGATCGCCTGTGGGCTGGCGGCCGAGCGCTATGGCTGGCACGTCGGCTTTGCGTTGGCCGGGATCGGCATGTTCGCCGGCCTGGCGATCTTCCTGCTCGGCGGGCGCCACTTCCGCCATACCCGCGGCGTGAATGCACCGCTGATGCGCGCCAAAAGCCTGGGTTTGCCGCATTGGGGTTGGCTGTTGGCGGCGCTGCTGGCATCGCCGCTGTTCTTCACGCTGCTGTTTGTGCACGACTGGGCCGGCTATTTGCTCGGGCTGGTGTGCGTGGCGGCGGTGGTGCTGGTGGCGCGCATTATGCTGCGTGCGGACGCCGGCCAGCGCCGGGGGCTGTGGCAGATCGTTGTGCTGATGCTGCTGGGCACGCTGTTCTGGGCTTTCGCCCAGCAGGGCGGCAGCTCCATCAGCCTGTTTATCGATCACTTCGTCGATCGGCGCTGGTTCGGTTGGACGGTGCCGACCGCGCTGTTCCAGTCGATTAACGCCTGTGCGGTAATGCTGGGTGGCGTGGCGCTGGCATGGCTGGCGAGCGGCGACGGTGCGGGCGATCGCACGTTGCGCATCTGGTGTAAGTTCGCCTTCGGTCTGCTGTTGATCGGCGTCGGCTTTACGCTGATGGCGCTCAATACGCGGTTGCACGGGCCGGGATCGATGGGGCTGATGATCGCCGGCCTGGCGGTGATGGGCTTCGCCGAACTGTTTATCGATCCGGTGGCGATGGCGCAGATCACCCGGCTGAATATCCCCGGCGCCACCGGCGTGCTGACCGGCATCTATATGCTGGCGACCGGCTCGATCGCCAACTATCTGGCGGGCATTATCGCCAATCAGACCGCCGAGGATCACATCGAGGGGGCGGCGATGCAGGCGTATGGCCGCATTTTCGCCCAGATTGGCTGGGGAGCGGCCGGATGCGCGCTGGCGGTGATCGCGGTGCTGGGCGGTTGGTGGCTGCTGACGCGGCGCCAGGCACGGACGGTTAATGCTTGATTGATGACGGTAGGCGGGGTTAACGTGCAGCTATGTAGAAGTGACAAAGCCTACCGATGAATACTGATCAATTAACGACGCGGGTGGCAGACCAGTTGGGCGCGCAGCAGCGGCTGCTGGTGGCGTTCAGCGGCGGCCTGGATTCCAGCGTACTGCTGCATGTGCTGGCGGCGTTGCGCCGCCGGCGTCCGGGAATGCAACTGCGCGCGCTGCATGTGCATCACGGCCTGAGCGCCTTCGCCGACCGCTGGGTTGAGCATTGCCGCAGCCGCTGCGCCGACTGGCAGATCCCGCTGACGGTGACGTACGTGCAGGTGGACGCCCGCCAGGGCGGCATCGAAGCGGCGGCGCGTGCGGCGCGCTATGCCGCCTTCAGCGCCGCGCTAACGGAGGGCGAAGCGCTGCTCACCGCCCAACACCTCGACGATCAAAGCGAAACCTTCCTGCTGGCGCTCAAGCGCGGCAGCGGGCCGGCGGGGCTGTCGGCGATGGCGGCGCGCGCGGCGTTGGGCGAGCACCTGCTGTTGCGGCCGCTGTTGGGTTGCTCACGACAGACATTGGAAAACTACGCGCAACGCCACGCCCTAACCTGGATAGATGACGACAGCAATCAGGATACGCGCTTCGATCGCAATTTCCTGCGCTTGCAGGTGTTGCCGCAGCTCAACCAGCGCTGGCCGCACTTCGCCTCGGCGGTGGCGCGCAGCGCCGGCCTGTGCGCCGAGCAGGAGCAGCTGCTGGACGAACTGCTGGCGGAACCGCTGCAAAGCCTGTTGGCGGCGGATAGCTCATTGGCGATCGACGGCCTGACGGACTGTTCGCCGGTGCGGCGCTTCGCCTTGCTGCGGCGCTGGATCGCGTTGTTTAACGTCACCATGCCGGCGCGTGAGCAGCTTCAGCGCCTGTGGGAGGAGGTGGCGCTCAGCCGGGAGGATGCCGAACCGCAGCTGCAGCTCGGCGCCTATCAGATTCGCCGTTTCCGCGGCCGGTTGCACCTGTTGCCGCCGCTGGCGGCGCTGCGCGATGTGCATCTGCCCTGGCAGCCTGACGAGCCGCTGGCGCTGCCGGACGGGCTGGGGCGGCTTGTCGCCGGTGAGGGCGAGCTGGCGCTGCGCGCGCCGCAGCCGTCGCAGCGGATCAGCATTCGTTTCGGCGGCGTGCAGGGCGCGGTGCGCATCGTGGGGCGCGCCCATTCGCGGCCGATAAAAAAATTGTGGCAGGAGCTGGGGATCCCGCCCTGGCAGCGTGAACGCATCCCGTTGATTTATTATGATGAGCAGCTGATCGCCGCGCTGGGCGTATTCGTCTGTGAGGCGGGGCAGGTGCCGGAAGGCGAACGTCCGTGGCGGCTGCACTGGGAAAAAAATCATAATCACGAGGAGCAATGATGAAGTTTGTGGGGATCACGCTGTTGGCCGCCGGTCTGTTCAGCCTGCCGGCGTTGGCGGCGGGGGATGCGGCGGCCGGCCAGGCGAAAGCCGCCGCCTGTGCGGCGTGCCACGGCGCGCAGGGCAAGGTGACGGTGCAGATGTACCCGAATCTGGCCGGGCAGAATGCCATGTACCTGCAGCACGCGCTGCAGGCGTACAAGAAAGGGGAGCGCAACGGCGGCCAGGCCGAGGTGATGAAGGCCTACGTGTCGGGGCTGTCGGATGACGATATCGCCGATCTGGCGGCCTTTTACGCCAGCCTGAAGCCGTAAATGACGAGGGCAGCCGTTGGGCTGCCCTGTTGGGATGGGGTTACCGTTGCTCAGTCCGACAGACTGACGACCACGGTACCGATTTCCGGATGACTGAAACTGCTGATATGGTCCAGACGCAGGTCGCGCTGTTGGCCATTCTGTTCGATGGTCAGATACTCAACGCGTTTCTTTTGCAGCAGGTCGATCGCCTTGGCCTCGATCACTTCTCCGTCGCGTAACTCCAGCTTCAGAATAAGTTTATGCTGACAGGCGAGTTCCAGGTTGTCGTAGTCATCGCAATTGATGGGTTGGTACTCATCATTCATCAACATAGTCGCTCACCAATAAGTTAGCGGCGGCAAAGGCCGCCTGTTCCCTAACGGAGGACGGTAGCGCATCGTTCGCTGCGACATCGTCCAATGCCTTTAACGCACAAGCCAGCGCATCGGGCACGTAGCCAAGATCTCCACTGCCAATCTCGGCGTAAGTACGGCGTACTAACTCACAGTATTGTTGCACAGTTTCCTCCCTTAAGAACCTCTGCATCATCAAGACTACTATCGCGATGAGGCGCAGGCTCTTGGAGTTTTATCCTATCCCAGACGACTATAGCACAGCTGTTATGGAGTTATCAGCACCCCGGCACGCCTTTCGCACTGCCGCGGCCGGGCCGCGCTGGCGGCGTTCGGCCCTGATCAAGTACACTGTCGCCGGATAATAACGAGGTCACCCATGGCGCTGAAAGCAACCATTTATAAAGCCGCGGTCAATATCGCTGATATGGATCGTCACTTCTACCACGACGCCACGCTGACGCTGGCGCAACACCCGTCCGAAAACGAGCAGCGCATGATGCTGCGCCTGTTGGCCTGGATCTGCCATGCCGACGAGCGGCTGGTGTTCACCAAAGGGCTGAGCGCCGACGACGAGCCGGAGATCTGGCAGCGCAACGACCACAATGGGCTGGAAATGTGGATCGAGATGGGGTTGCCCGACGAAAAACGTATCCGCAAGGCCTGCAACCAGTCGCCGCGCGTGGTGCTGTACGCTTACGGCGAGCGCGCCGCACACGTGTGGTGGCAGGGAATGCAGGGCAAGGTGGCCGGCTACAAGAACCTGAGCGTGCGTTTCCTCGACGACGAACAGCTGGCGCGCCTGACTGCGCTGGCCAGCCGCACCATGACGCTGCAGGCGACGTTGCAGGAGGGAACTATTTGGCTGTCCGATGCTCAGAATAGTCTGGAAATCCAGTTCGCCGAGTGGCAGCTGGCGCAGGTGTAACCGGTGCTGGAACTGTCAAGAAACGTCGCCATACCGGATAATGAGCTGGAATTGACGGCGATCCGCGCGCAGGGCGCGGGCGGCCAGCACGTGAACAAAACCTCAACGGCGATCCATTTGCGCTTTGACATCCGGGCATCCAGCCTGCCAGAGTATTATAAGGATAGGCTGCTGGCGCTGAATCATCATCTCATTACCGCCGATGGCGTGGTGATTATCAAGGCGCAAGAGTATCGCAGCCAGGAATTGAATCGCGAAGCGGCGTTGGCCAGGCTGGCCGCGCTGATTCGGCAGGCGATGGTGGTGGAAAAAACGCGCAAGGCGACCAAGCCCACAAAAGGGGCCAAACTGCGTCGCCTGGAAGGCAAGGCGCGTAAAGGCGCCACCAAGGCGCTGCGTGGCAAGGTTCGCACTTAGGAATACATGAACACAGTAGGAGAATAACTGTGAAAAAAATTACGGTAGCCCTGTTCCTCGCGGCAGGCGCACTCTCGTTGTTGGGATGCAACAATCATTATCAACCGAAGGAACAACCGCTGCAGCCAATGCCGCAGAGCTATCAAGGGGTGTTGCCTTGCGCCGATTGCGGCGGTCTGGATACGGCGCTGTTCCTGGATGAGGACGGCACCTTCGTGCTGCAGGAAACCTATCGCGGCACCAAAGACGGCGATCAGACCTTTGCCGACTACGGCAAATGGGCGCGCACCGCGGATAAGCTGGTGCTGACCGACAGCAACAGCGAAAAACGCTATTTCCGCCCGGTGGGCAAGAGCCTGGAAATGCTGGATCGCAGCGGCGTGCCGATCGAGTCCAAGCTGAATTACCGTCTGGATCCGGTTGAGAAGCCGTTGCCTAAAACGCCGATGACGCTGAAAGGCAGCTACACCTATATGGCGGACGCGGCGGTCTTCAAGGACTGCGCTACCGGCAAAACCTTCCCGGTGGACAACAACATCGCGCTGGAGCAAGGTTACGCCAAAGCATACAAGACCGCCGGCGAGCCGGTATTCCTGACGTTCAGCGCGCACTTCAGCGTGCAGCCGTCGATGGAGGAAGGTCTGACCGAGAAGGCGCTGGTGCCGGACGGCAAAATCGTGTTTGACCGCAGCAAAAACTGCAGCAGCAAATAAGCGATTTCGGATATAAAAAAACCCGCCTAGGCGGGTTTTTTACTTTCTGGCATTCGATGCTTAGCGTTTGATCTGGCCCAGCAGGAAATCAACGATTTCGCCGGTTTTGATCATTTGCTTCTCGCCGACGCGGCGGTTCTTGTACTCGATCTCTTCGTTGTCGAGATTGCGGTCGCCGATAACGATAGAGTGCGGCACGCCGATCAGCTCCATATCCGCGAACATCACGCCCGGGCGCTCTTTGCGGTCATCGAGGATCACGTCGATGCCGTGGGAGCGCAGGGTGTTGTACAGCTCTTCGGCCAGCGCCTGCACGCGGAACGACTTGTGCATGTTCATCGGCAGGATAGCGACCTGGAACGGCGCGATGGCGTCCGGCCAGATGATGCCGCGTTCGTCGTGGTTCTGCTCAATGGCGGCGGCCACGACGCGCGTAACCCCGATGCCGTAGCAACCCATGGTCAGCACCTGGTTGCGGCCGTCTTCGCCCTGCACGGTCGCTTTCATCGCTTCCGAGTACTTGGTGCCGAGCTGGAAGATATGGCCCACTTCGATGCCGCGTTTGATCAGCAGCGTGCCCTGACCGTCCGGGCTGGCGTCGCCGTCCACCACGTTACGGATATCGGCCACCTGCGGCAGCGGCAGATCGCGCTCCCAGTTGATGCCGAAGTAGTGTTTGCCGTCGACGTTGGCGCCGGCGCCAAAGTCGCTCATCGCCGCCACGCTGCGGTCGGCAACCACCGGCATCGGCAGGTTGACCGGGCCGAGTGAACCCGGGCCGGCGCCGACGATGGCGCGAATTTCTTCTTCAGTGGCGAAGGTCAGCGGCGTGGCAACCTGCGCCAGCTTCTCGGCCTTGACTTCGTTCAGCTCGTGATCGCCGCGCACCAGCAGGGCAACCAGCTTGTGGCCGCTCTCTTCGGTGGCGCGCACCATCAGCGTCTTCACGGTTTTTTCCACCGGCAACTGGAACTGATCGACCAGCTCAACGATGGTTTTGGCGTTCGGCGTATCCACCAGACGCAATTCTTCGCCGGCCGCCGCGCGAGGCGCCGCCGGCGCGACCGCTTCCGCCAGCTCGATGTTGGCGGCGAAGTCGGAACCGGTGGAGAACACGATATCGTCTTCACCGCTGTCTGCCAGCACCTGGAATTCGTGCGAGGCGCTGCCGCCGATCGAGCCGGTATCGGCCTGCACCGGGCGGAAATCCAGACCCATGCGGCTGAAGATTTTGCTGTACGCTTCGTACATCGCGTCGTAAGTCTCTTGCAGAGACTCCTGCGAGGTATGGAAGGAGTAGGCATCCTTCATCAGGAACTCACGGGAACGCATTACGCCGAAACGCGGGCGCACTTCATCACGGAACTTGGTCTGGATCTGGAAGAAGTTCAGCGGCAGCTGTTTGTACGAGCTGATCTCGTTGCGGATCAGATCGGTGATCACTTCTTCATGCGTCGGGCCCAGCACGAACGGACGATCGCCGCGATCGACAAAGCGCAGCAGCTCGGGGCCGTATTGCTCCCAACGGCCGCTTTCCTGCCACAGATCGGCAGGCTGAACCACCGGCATGGACACTTCGATCGCGTTAGCATTGTTCATTTCTTCGCGAACGATGTTTTCAACCTTTTTCAGAACGCGCAGGCCGGTCGGCAGCCAGGTGTAAAGACCGGAGGCCAGCTTGCGGATCATCCCGGCGCGCAGCATCAGCTGGTGGCTGATCACTTCGGCGTCGGCAGGTGTCTCCTTCAATGTGGAGAGCAGATATTGGCTAGTACGCATGGTGTTTTGGTTCCGTTAGAACTGCAAATTGCATCGGGCTGCCAGAGTGGCGGCCAAAAGTGACAAAAGTGGTTTAGTTTACCAGCGCGAGCGGGTCGCCAAAAGAGAGGCGGCGGAATTTTAACGCGGGTCGAGCGCCAACACTTCGGTATGACCGTCCACGACGCGCCAGCGCACGTTGAAATCCAGCAGCCAGACGGCGTAATCCCGTTCGACGTCCTCTCCTTTACGATAGGCGGGACGGGGATCTTGCGCCAGCACCTGGCTGATAAAACGCCTTAATTGCGGATAACGCGCCTGATGTTGCTGCAGCTGCTGCTCGGCCTGAGGCGCGAAACGCACCGGCATATCGCCGGCGGGCGCGGCCTGGGCAAAACCGGCGCGGGCCTGCGGTTGGCTCTCGGCGAACGGCAGATACGGCTTGATGTCCACCACCGGGGTGCCGTCGACCAGATCGAGGCTGCCCAGCTCCAGCGCCACTTCGCCGTTTTTCACCCGCACGCCTTTTAGCTCAATGAGGGACATGCCGAGCGGGTTGGGGCGGAAAGTGGAGCGGGTGGCGAATACGCCCATGCGGGCATTGCCGCCTAAACGCGGCGGGCGCACCGTCGGCCGCCAGCCGCCTTCCAGGGTTTGATGGAAAATGAACATCACCCACAGATGGCTGAAATCGCTGAGGCCGCGTACCGCCTCCGCCTGGTTGTAAGGTGGCAGCAGCAGCAGTTCGCCGCCACCGTCTTCGACCAGCCCCGGCTGGCGGGGAACGGCGAATTTTTCTTTATATGGCGAGCGGATCACGCCGATCTGCTCGAAAACGAATTCGGTCATTTGGACGAGACGTTAAGCGCCGAGCCCTGGCAGACGGCCTGCTGGTAACAACCGGCGACACCGCTGACAATCTGGCAGTCGTGCAGCAGCACGGCGTTGGCCTTCATGTAAGACGCGCGGATCTGCATGCGTTTACGGGCGGTAGCCAGATTCGGTGGGGAGTCTTGTACGGTGGTTTGGCACGATTCGCCGGACACTTCACCCAGATCGCGGAATGGCTTGCCCACGAGCTCTTCTGCACTTTTGTACAGTTTTACCGGAGCGGGGCGGGCGGCCGGCGTGGTCTTGGCCGGAGCGGTAGTGGTTGGCTTGCTGGTGCTGTTTGTTGAGGACGGCGCGATACGTTGCGATGAACATCCGGCCAGCGCGAGCGCTAACAAACAGAGAGGTAAAACACGCATTGAGATTCCTCTGCCTTAATGAAAGTGGCGCTATTGAAGCAATCTATGGCGGAAATAACAAGACGGGCCTTGGCCCGTCTTGCAATTATAGGAATAAAATTGGCGAATAAGCGCTTACCAGCCTTTCACCGCACCGCCGTTGAAGATTTTGTTGGCGGCGGCGTCCACTTCGTCAGACTGATAGGCCTGCACGAATTTCTTCACGTTTTCCGCATCTTTGTTATCTTCGCGCGCAACCAGCAGGTTGACGTAAGGCGAGTCTTTATCTTCCACGAACAGGCCGTCTTTCGCCGGCGTCAGACCGATCTGGCTGGCGTAGGTGGTGTTGATCACCGCCAGCGCGATCTGCTGATCGTCCAGAGAACGCGGCAGCTGAGGCGCTTCCAGCTCAACCAGCTTCAGGTTTTTCGGGTTCTCGGTCACGTCCAGCACGGTCGGCAGCAGGCCAACGCCGTCTTTCAGTTTGATCAGGCCGACTTTCTGCAGCAGCAGCAGCGAACGGCCCAGGTTGGTCGGATCGTTAGGCAGTGCGATCTGAGAACCCTCTTTCAGCTCGTCCAGCGATTTGATTTTCTTGGAGTAACCGGCGATCGGGTAAACAAAGGTGTTGCCGACCGGCACCAGCTTGTAGCCGCGATCTTTGATCTGCTGGTCCAGGTATGGCTTGTGCTGGAAGGCGTTCAGGTCGATATCGCCTTTGCTCAGCGCTTCGTTAGGCAGCACGTAGTCGTTGAAAGTGACCAGCTCAACGTCCAGACCGTATTTCTCTTTCGCCACTTTCTGAGCCACTTCGGCCACTTGCTGCTCAGCGCCGACGATCACGCCGACCTTGATGTGGTTCGGATTCTTTTCATCCTGGCCGCAGCCCGCCAGAGCCAGAGAGCCGATCAGTGCGCCAATTGCCGCGATGGATTTAAATTTTAACGACATATCCCTTCCTCATTAGACTCGCATTAACATGCTGTGAAACTATTTATGGGTAACGGCTTTGACGATGCGATCGCCGCAGAATTGGATCAGATAAACCAAAACTACCAGTAATACTAATACGGTATTCATCACTGTGGCGTTATAACCGATATAACCGTATTGGTAACCGATTTGGCCCAGACCGCCGGCGCCGACTGCGCCGCCCATGGCGGAGTAGCCCACCAGGGTGATCAGCGTGATGGTCGCGGCGTTGACCAGGCCCGGCAGGGCTTCCGGCAGCAACACTTTCTTGATGATCTGCATCGGCGTGGCGCCCATGGCGCGCGCCGCTTCCACCAGACCGGACGGGATCTCCAGCAGGGCGTTTTCCACCATGCGCGCGATGAACGGCGCGGCGCCCACGGTCAACGGCACGATGGCCGCCTGCAGACCGATAGAGGTGCCGACGATCATGCGGGTAAATGGAATCATCCAAACCAGCAGGATAATGAACGGGATAGAACGGAAGATGTTCACCAGCCCGGACAGGATTTTATACAGCGAGTTGTTGGCGATGATCTGCCCCGGGCGGGTGACATACAACAGCACACCGACCGGCAGGCCGAGCACGAAACCGAAGAAGCCGGAGACAAAGGTCATCATGACGGTTTCCCACACGCCACGCGCCATCAACCACATCATTGCCTCAGACATAACCCAGAACCTCTACTTTTACCTGATTTTCCTGCAGGAACTTAATCGTCGCCAGCGCGTCTTCGTCGCTGCCGTGCAGCTCCGCCAGCATCACGCCGAATTTCACGCCGCCGGCATAATCCATCTGGGCGCTGATAATGTTGTTGTTCACGTTGAAGCGGCGAGCGGCTTCAGACAGCAGCGGCGCATCGACCGACTGGCCGGTGAACTCCAGGCGCAGCAGCGGTTGGCGGTCGCCCTGACGCTCCGGCGACAGGCGCGCGGCGTAGTCGTCCGGGATATCCAGATGGAGCGTGGACTGAATGAACTGCTGGGCCAGCGGGGTTTTCGGGTGCGAGAATACTTCGCTGACGCTGTCTTTTTCGATCAGTTGCCCCTGGCTGATGACCGCGACCTGGTCGCAGATGCGTTTCACCACGTCCATTTCATGGGTGATCAGCAGAATGGTCAGGCCCAGCCGGCGGTTGATGTCTTTCAGCAGTTCCAGGATGGAACGGGTGGTGGCCGGATCCAACGCGCTGGTGGCTTCATCGCACAGCAGCACTTTAGGATTGCTGGCCAGCGCGCGGGCGATCGCCACGCGCTGTTTCTGGCCGCCGGACAGATTGGCCGGGTAGGCGTCGTGCTTGTCCGCCAGGCCGACCAGCTCCAGCAGTTCGGTCACGCGCTTTTTGATCTCGGCGCGCGGCGTATTGTCCAGCTCCAGCGGCAGCGCCACGTTGCCGAACACCGTGCGGGAAGAGAGCAGGTTGAAGTGCTGGAAGATCATGCCGATTTGGCGACGGGCGCGCGTCAGTTCGCTTTCCGACAGCGAGGTCAGATCCTGACCATCGACCAGCACCTGGCCGGACGTTGGGCGCTCCAGCATGTTGGCGCAGCGAATCAGCGTGCTTTTACCGGCGCCGGAGGAACCGATGACGCCATAGATTTGCCCGGCAGGGACGTGAAGGGTCACGTCAGAGAGCGCGGTAATGGTGCGCGAACCCTGCTGGAACACTTTAGTGATGTTAGAAAGTTTAATCATATTCTTCTTATTTTAGCGTGGTTGCCCGTGGCTAGATAAAAGTAAACCTCGGCGTGGAACCAAGGTATGGATCAGATGTTAAGGCGTCTAGACGTCCAAGTCAACGGCCTGCGACGTTCTCCGGCGTTCTCAGTGCGGGGTAAAACATGCGATACTGTCAGCGTATACAGGCCCTCAGGAGCAAAGCGGTGACACAAAGCGTTCCAGCAATTTTTCTCGATCGTGACGGTACGATTAACGTTGACCATGGCTATGTCCATGAAATCGACAACTTCCACTTTATTGACGGCGTGATTGACGCCTGTCGCGAACTCAAAAAGATGGGCTTCGCGCTGGTAATGGTGACCAACCAGTCCGGCATTGCGCGCGGCAAGTTCAGCGAAGACCAATTCATGTACCTGACCGAGTGGATGGACTGGTCGCTGGCCGATCGCGACGTTGACTTCGACGGCATCTATTTCTGCCCGCACCATCCGGAGGCGGTAGTAGAAGAGTATCGTCAGGTGTGTGACTGCCGTAAACCGCAGCCGGGCATGCTGCTGCAAGCGCAGCAGGAATTGAACATCGATATGGCCGCTTCTTATATGGTGGGCGATAAACCGGAAGATATGCAGGCGGCGATCGCGGCCGGCGTCGGCACCAAGGTGCTGGTGCGTACCGGCAAGCCGGTGACGGAGCAGGGCGAAAAGCTGGCCGATTGGGTGCTAAATAGCCTGGCGGACCTGCCTGAAGCCATCAAAAAGCGGGTTTAATAGGCGTTACGAATGAATAGTGAGCGGTCAGATAAAAAATGCATATTATCGCTTGTCATTCTGAACCGGCTCCCTATAATGCGCCTCCATCGACACGGAACATGTGAACAACTTCACAGAGTATCCGGGGGTCGCAGAGAAAAAATCCTGAAAATTAGGGTTGACTCTGAAAGAGGAAAGCGTAATATACGCCACCTCGAGTTAGCAAGCGAAAGCGCCTAACTCACTGCTCTTTAACAATTTATCAGACAATCTGTGTGGGCACTCCACAAGACGATATCCAGCATCTTCGGATGCAAAAAAATATCAAGTCTTGAAGAGTGACTAACTGAAGTAAAATTCA